>JAIVGS010000162.1 GCA_020201435.1 Myxococcales bacterium | reverse complement strand
AAACAACGACGCCGTTTACGAGTTCGGCACCATCTCGACGAGCGGCGCCATCCAGGACCGGTTCGGCTCGTTCAGCGGGGTCAACGCGCTGACGTTCGGCCACGGCAGCGGGTTTGGCATCTCGTGCTACCCGAATCTGCCCGCGCCGATCATCGAGTTCAACGGCGTCACGCAGGGCCGGTACAACATCCCGGTCAAGAACTACAGCTCCTTCCCCGACGCGCTGTTCGCCTTCACCGACCAGTACGGGCCGTGCGGCCTCAGCACCGTGAACGCGCGCACCTGGGTGGACATCTACGAGGACACGAATCCGCCGCAGATCATCTACGGGTTCTGCGGATTCCGCAGCGCGCAGGACCTCGCGACGGTCTGGACCCCGTTCCCGCCCGACACGAACAGCGTCCACATCGTGCTGCACGACCGCGCCTGCAACGTGACCTACACGTCGAACAGCGTAGTCCTTCCGAGGCCTTGACACGACATTGACCCCCGGCGCACCGTAAAAGGGGACAACGTGTCGTATCAGCCAGGCCAGAAGAGCGCCGCGGAAACGCCGCAATCCGACGCGCCAGACGTGCCGTTTCCCAGCCTCGGCGGCCGCTACCGCGCCGTCAAGGAGCTGGGCCACGGCGGCATGGGGCGCGTCTTCGTCGCGCACGACCTCAAGCTCGACCGCGACGTCGCGATCAAGGTCCTCAATGCCGGCGAGCAGGACGAGTACGCCCTGCTCCGCTTCGAGCAGGAGGGCCGCGCCGCCGCGGCGCTCAACCATCCGAACATCCTCGACGTCCACGACATCGGCAGCGACGATGGGTCTCCGTACATCGTCTACGAGCTTCTCGAGGGCGACACGCTGCGCAAGCGCGTCGAGGGCGGCCCCCTGCCGCCCCGCGTCGCGGTCGACTACGCGCTGCAGCTCGCGCGCGGCCTGGTCGCGGCCCATGCCAAGGGAGTCATCCACCGCGACCTGAAGCCGGAGAACCTCTTCATCACCGCCGAAGGGCGACTCAAGATCCTCGACTTCGGCGTGGCCAAGCTCCTCCCCGGGGCCGCCACCGATCCGGGGCTGCGGACGGCGACGGGCGCGCTGATCGGCACCGCCGACTACATGTCGCCCGAGCAGGTCCGCACCATTCCCGTGGACCAGCGCTCCGATGTCTTCAGCTTCGGGACCATCCTCTGCGAAATGCTCACCGGCGCGCGGCCGTTCAACGGCAGGTCGCTGATGGAAGTGGGTTACTCGATCATCAGCGCCGAGCCCGCGATCCCGCCGTCGCTGCCGGCGGACCTGGCAGCGATCGTGCGGCGGTGCCTGGAGAAGGACCGCGAGAAGCGGTTCCAGTCGGCCGGCGAGCTGGTCGCCGCGCTCGAAGACGCAGCGCGCGGACTGACGCCGCCGCCGTCGCTGCGCAAGCGGCTGCTGCGCGCGAGCGCGCTCGTGGTTGCCGCTGCCGCTGCCGTGATCGCTGCCAAGTTGATCCCGATCGGGCGACGGTACGCCGGACCTCCGGCGGCGCCCCGGCCGGTGACGATGCTGATCGCCGACTTCGACAACGCCACCGGGGAGCCGGTCTTCGACGGGACGCTGGAGCCGGTCCTGACGCTGGCGATGGAAGGCGCCTCGTTCGTCAACGCTTATCGCGTGCAGGACGCGCGGCGCATCGCGGCGGAGCTGAAGCCGGGCACGACCCGCCTCGACGAATCCACCGCTCGCCTGGTGGCGGTGCGCGAAGGGATCGGAGTCGTGATCTCCGGCTCGATCGCGCGCAAGGACGAGGGTTACGCGGTCTCGGCTCGCGCTGTCGCTCCGCTCGACGGCAAGACGATCGTCGACGAGCGCGCCGAAGCTTCCGCGAAGACGGACGTGCTGCCGCTGCTCGGCAGGCTGGCGGGCTCCATCCGCGGCGCGCTCGGCGATACCGCGCCGCAGCTCGGATTGCAGGAGAGCTTCAGCGCCGGTTCGCTCGATGCCGCGCACGAATACGCCGCCGCCCAGGCCCTGCAGCACCGCGGCGACAACGAAGGCGCGCTGGCCCACTACAAGAAGGCGGTCGAGCTGGATCCGGATCTGGGCCGGGCCTGGTCGGGAATGGCCGCGGTGAGCATGAACCTCCACCAGCGCGAGCAGGCGGAGAAGTATTTCCAGCTCGCGATGGCGCGCATCGACCGCATGACGGCGCGCGAGCGGTACCGCACGCGCGGGCTCTACTACCTGTTCCAGCGCGACTACGAGAAGGCCGCCGACGAGTACGGCGCGCTGGTCAAGCAATATCCGGCCGACCTGGTCGGCTTCCTCAACCTCGCGGTCGCGCATTGCTACCGCCGGGACATGGCCGCGGCGCTCGAGGTGGGACGCCAGGCGCTGGCGCTGGCGCCGAACCACGTGATGAACCGCAGCAACCTCGCGGTCTACGCCATGTACTCGGGCGATTTCAATCGCGCCGCGACCGAAGCGCGTGCGGTGCAGCAGGCGAGCCCGGCGTACACCACCCCGCGCGTCGTCATCGCGCTCTCGGAGCTCGCGAACGGGCACGCCGACAAGGCCGCCGTGGAGTACGCGGCGCTCGCCTGGATGGGCAAGTCCGGCCCGACGCTTTCGGGGCAGGGCTTCGCCGACCTGGCGCTGTTCGAAGGCCGCGTTTCCGACGCCGCCGCGATCCTCGAGCGGCGCATCGCGGAGGACGCGACGGCCAGTCCGTCGGCCGCGGCGAACGAGCTGTTGACGCTCGCGTCGGCGGAGCTTTCGCGCCGCCGGCCGGCGCTTGCCGTCGCCGCCGCCGACCGCGCCGTCGGGCTGAGCAAGAGCGATGCGACGGCGTTCCTCGCGGGCCGCATCTACCTCGAGACCGGCAACGAGAAGAAGGTGAGGGCCCTGCAGGCCGACCTCGCCTCGCGGCGGGCGCGGGAACCGCAGGCGTACGCGGCGATCCTCGAAGGCGAGGACCTGCTCCGCCGCGGCGACGCCCGCGCCGCGGTGCGCGCCTTGCGCAGGGCGCAAGAGCTGCTCGACACCTGGATCGGCCGCTTCGTCCTCGCCCGCGCCTGGCTCGAGAGCGGCGCCTTTCCCGAGGCGCACGAGGAGCTCGAGACGTGCCTCAAGCGCCGCGGCGAGGCGACGGCGCTCTTCGTCGACGAGGTGCCGACGCTCCGCTACCTGCCCGCGGTGCATTACTGGCTCGGCCGCGCCCAGGAGGGCCTGCACAGCCCGGCAGCGGCCGCGTCGTACCGCACGTTCCTCTCGTTCAAGGAGAAGGCGGACGCCGGCGCCGATCCCCTCGTCGAGGACGCGCGCCGCAGGGTCGCCGGGAAGTAGTCATTTCCCGAGCATGTAGAGCTGCCAGAGATCGCGCTGGCGCATCCCGAGCATCGGCTGGATGGCCAGAACCCCGGTGCGTCCGATGCTCCTTTCGAGATACCGCATCTCGGCGAACGTCTCGCGGGTCGCTGCATCCACCGACGCGTGGAAGCCGTGCTCGCGCATCAGGAGGATGCCTTTCGCCCGGAGCGACAGCTCGGTGTAGAGCCGCAGGTAGCAGAGCAGATCGGCGGCGACCGGTCCTTCGAATCTTCCTTTCAGCGCCTGCAGGTACCGGCCGGCGGGCGAGCCGGCGAACTGCCCGGAGTTGATCAGCTCGAGCATCGCGGCGTCGGCGTCGAACCCCTTGCCCAGCCATTCGCTCACCGAGCGCTCGCTGAACGCGAACACCGCATAGAAGATGGGCGGCAGCGCCGCCACGATGCCCACCGTGGACGCGCGCGGCGAGAGCAGGAACTGGTTGAAGCCGGCGTGGAGCGCGATCGCGAGCAGGAGGCCGGGAAAGAGCGCGCGCGGCGACGCGCGCCGCTCGACGAGCGCCAACGCCGTCATCGCGAAGATGGCGGTGGCACCGCCGTGCATCAGCGCGGTCCCGAAGCCGCGGACCACCCAGGTGCCGGGCGACGCGTCCTGCAGCAGGCGCAGGTAGTACGCGTTCTCCGCCAGCGCGAATCCGGTCCCGACGGCGAACCCGTAGATCGCCGCATCGACGAGGAACCCGATGCGCCGCGTTCGCAACAGCGCGACGATCACCGACGCCTTGAGCAGCTCCTCGGTCACCGGGGCGACGAAGCGCGAGAACGGCGTGACGCTCATCCGAAGCATGTCGAGGAGCAGGCCGTTGACCGGAACCATCAGCGCGGCGACCAGCGCGCCGCACGCGACCGCACCCGCGACCGCGCGCAGCTTCACCAGCTTGTAGCTGTCGAGGGCCAAGAGCACCGCCAGGAGCAACATCACCGGAAGCAGGCTGACGACCGCGCGGTCCATCAC
>JAIVGS010000231.1 GCA_020201435.1 Myxococcales bacterium | reverse complement strand
GGTTTTCGAATCGGCGGGTCGCCGCCTCGCTCGGGTGTTCGGAGAGCACGGTCGAATTGCACGTCACCGCGCTGCTCGAGAAGGCCGGGTGCGAGAGCCGCGCACAGCTCGTCGCCCGCGTCTGGGGCGGCGGTTAAGCCGGTTTGGTCGCCGGCGGCGATTGAACGGGCTTGCGGCGCGCGACCAGAACCCCGATCACGATCCCGATGACCGCGCCGACGAGGCTGCCGATGAGCTGCGTCAGGACCAGCTTGTTCATCGCCCAGGTCACCGCGTCGGTGCAATTGAACGCGACCGACGCGCCCGACGGCACCGGCGGGGCATACCAGTAGGCGATCATCTTCGGTCCCAGCCACGTCGAGAGGATGCCGAACACGAGGGCGCTGACCAGCGCAGCGATGGTGACGCGCTTCATGGGCGCACCCTACGCTATCCTTGGTTCAAGGTGAACGCTTTCGATCGGCGGTTCGGCGCGACGGTGCGCTCGGAGCTCGAGCGGCCGGGCACGCGTCCGCCGCCATTTCCGCTGGCGCTGCCGCCGTCGATCCGCGAGACGATGATCGCCGCGGGCGCCGGCGAAACCGTCGCCGCGTACTACTGCGAACAGATGCCGCGGATGCTGGTCGACCAGATGCTCCGCGGCGAGGACCGGGCGCGGCGGCTGTTGTGGCGCCCACTCGACATTTCGCGTCTGCCGCGGCTGTCGGCCGCGCTGGAGGGCCTGTTTCGCGCGGTCGATGGCCGGAAATTGACCGGTTTTTCGACGCCCGCGGAGCTCGTCGCGGCGCGTCCGACTGCTGCCGCGCTGGCCGCGCCGACGCTGCTCGGATCGGGGCTGCCCCTGGTCGGCGCCTGGCCGGCGGAGCGCGCGCTGATCAACGAGGATCCTCTCGATGACGACGCCGTGTTCGACCTGCGCCTGTCGGGCGGGCTGATGCACGAGCTCTGTCACGGCTTGTCGCGGCCGCTCGATCGTCCGCCGCCGCCGTGGATGCTGCTCGAAGCCGCCGCGCTGTTGCTCGGAAGCCTGGCGTTTCCGCGCCATGTCTTTCCCGAGGCGCCGGGAGAAGCGGTCCCGGGGGTGTCTCTGTTCGTCCTGCTCGGCCAGTGCCTGGCGCGGCTGTTCGGGAAAAATAATGTTTTTTTATTTCTCACCGACGGCGCTTCGGTCGGTGACGCATTCGGCCCGACGGCGGCGCGCGCGCTGGAGCAGGCCGCGTCAGACGAATGGTCGCGGCGGCAGGAGGTGCCGTTCGCGCGCGATGCGCTTGCCGCGCCCGCCTGGGTCAAGGTCGCCGACGCGGCGCGTGCCGGCCGCGTGATCGGTCTGACTGACGACGTCCCGTTCGCCGACCTGCCGTGGTGGCACGAAGAGCCGACCGACGAGGATTTCGAACTCGCCCGACGAGCGGTGCGGGCGGTGCGGCAGGTGAACGTCCTGGCGCCCACGTACCAGACGCACCCATGCGAGGCTCGGGTCCTGACGCTCGACACGCGCACCTGCATCCTCGAGCGGCCGAGAGACCAGAGAGGCGTGTTCGCCGAGCCGGCGTTCTGGATCGTCCCGCCGCCGCTGTGCCGCAATCTGCGCGAGCGCGGGGTAGAACGATTGCACGTCGAAAATGCGGAGGAGATCTGGACGTCTTCGGCGTAGTCGCGAGCGAGCAAGAGAGATACCTGCGCGACGCGGTCGTCAAGGCGGCGCGCGAGCTGCGTCACGACCCGCCCGTGAAAGGCGCGCGCCGGCTGCGGAAGCTGCTGGACGCGATGAAGGTCCTCGGCATCGACCCGGACGACCTTCCCCCACGCGGCGTGGTCGCCGAAGGCGGATGGGGACAACTCGCCCACGTGATTCGAACCGACGAGCCGCTTCGCGATCCGGTCGACCTCGCGCGGTTCCACGACTACCTGTTCGAGACGGGAAAGGCGCCGGCTCGCGAGCTCTGGCAGCGCCTCGACCCCGAAGGACCGCTGCTCGACCTCGGCGGAGGCGCAGGCGCTTATTCGGCTGCCTTTCCCGGCGAGGCGATGCTGGCCGATACTCCGGATGTCCTCAAACTTGCGAAAGTACACGGGAAATTGCTCCCGCTCGATCTACTCAATACCGCGAGGTATCCCGGCGACAAGGGGACCGTTCTCCTCGCCAACGTGCTCCATCTCTTCGGCGAGGCCGACTGTCGCGCCATCGTGGCCAAGGCAGCCGCCGCCCTCAAGCCGAACGGCATGCTGGTCGTGAAAGACCTCGACAGCACGACCGCGCAGGGCGTCCTCTTCGCCCTCAACATGGCGCTCTTCACCAGGGACGGCGACGTCCATCCGCCGGAAGCCGTGCGTCGTTGGATGGTCGAAGCGGACCTCGCCGAACCGCAGCGCCTGCGCCTCGAAACGAGTCCGGAATCGCTCGTTCTCGCGGCCCGAAAGCCTTGACTTCCCGCGGCCCTGCCTCTAAGGTGCGCCGCTTTCCGCGGACCGGACGAGCGGGCTTTGCCCGCGACGGGCGGAGGCCGCGAGGCCGGAGCATTGGAGTCGTGGACGATCTGATCATCAACGTCGACGCCTTGGAGGAGGCGAACCAGCCGTTCGAGGCCGACCTGCCGCGCGACTTGCTCGACGAGGTCCTGCGGGCCGATCCGCCGACCGAGTTTCACGCCAACGGCGCCGCGCGGCTGAAGGGCAGGGCGACGAAGCTCGGCCGCAAAGTGCTGGTCCAGGCGCGGGCGACGGTGCCCCTGCGCGGCCAGTGCAGGCGGTGTCTCAAGCCGGTGATGCTCGACGAGCAGGTCGACCTGATCCGCAGCTACGTGCCCGCCGACCAGCTTCCCGGACGGCAAGAGCATCACGCGAAGGGCAGCGAGGCGAGTCTCGATCCCGAGGGGGTCGACGAGGAGCCGTACGAGGGGAAGGAGATCGACCTCAAGCCGGCCGTACGCGAGCAGATCCTGCTGCAAATTCCGGGATCTCCGCTCTGCGGCGAAGACTGCAAGGGCCTCTGCCCGAGATGCGGCAAGGATCTCAACGAAGGCGACTGCGGCTGCGACAGAACCGCTCTCGATCCGCGCTGGGCGGCCCTGAAGGGCATCCAGCTGGAAAAGAAAAAGGAGAAGTGAGATGGGTGTCCCGAAGAAGCGAACCAGCCGGCAGAAGCGCGATCAGCGCAGGGCCCACTGGAAGGCGACGGCGCCGAACGTGGGCACATGCCCGAATTGCGGCGAGCCGGTCCTGCCGCATCGGGCATGCCCGAAGTGCGGGCAGTATCGCGGTAAAGCGGTGCAGAAGGGGACTGAAGATTAGGCGACCGGCTACCGGCCACCGTCTGGATCGCGGTAGCCGGTGGTCGGCAGTCGGTAGCCGCTTTTGATTGCGCTCGACGCCATGGGGGGCGATCTTGCTCCCTCCGTCACCGTCGAGGGCGCGCTTCGCGCGCATCGGGAGCGTGGGCTCGACGTCCTCCTCGTC
This sequence comes from Myxococcales bacterium, assembly GCA_020201435.1. Taxonomy (GTDB): domain Bacteria; phylum Myxococcota; class Myxococcia; order Myxococcales; family 40CM-4-68-19; genus 40CM-4-68-19. The sequence goes on along the minus strand of JAIVGS010000231.1, from coordinate 12,202 downwards.
GGCGACGAGAAGCGATTGAACGGCGAGCTGCGCCGTTTCGGCGCCGAGGGCGAGCTGCGCGTCCATCACGCGTCCGAGGTGATCGAGATGGGCGAGCACCCCGCGCAGGCCCTGCGCAAGAAGAAGGACAGCTCGCTGAAAGTCTGTTTCGACCTGATCAAGGCCGGCCAGGTCGCCGGCATGGTCTCGGCCGGCAACTCCGGCGCGGTCCTCGCCGGCGCGCTGTTCATCCTCGGCCGCCTCGACGGCGTCGATCGTCCCTGCATCGGCGGGTCGCTTCCGACCGTGAAGGGCCGCGCCGTCCTCGTCGACATGGGCGCGAACGTCGACTGCACGCCCGAGCAGCTGGTCCAGTTCGCGCTGATGGGCGAGGTCTACGCGCGCAAGGTCTTCGGGGTACCGAAGCCGTGCGTCGGCGTGGTGGCCAACGGCGAAGAGGAGGGCAAGGGCACCGACCTGACCCGCAAAGCCGCGGCGGCGCTGCGCACCGATAAAGAGGTCGCATTCCACGGCTACGTCGAGGGAAAAGACGTCTTTTCCGGCGAGTTCGACGTCATCGCCACCGACGGCTTCACCGGCAACGTCCTCTTGAAAACCGCCGAGGGCGCGGTGTGGGCCTTCGGCCAGCTGCTCAAGCGGCAGATCAAGTCCTCTCCGCTCGCCTCGGCGGCCGCCCTGTTGATGAAATCGTCTTTCGACCAGGTCCGCAAGCGCGTCGACTACGAGGAGATCGGCGGCGCGCCGCTGCTCGGCGTGCAGGGGGTGGCGATGATCGCCCATGGGCGATCGACCGCCCGCGCGATCCTCAACGCGCTTTCAGGTGCGGAACTCTTTGCGCAAAAGCATCTGGAGGAGGATCTTGGTGCAGCGGCGAGGCGCGCCGCCGCACTCTTTACGCAGCGCGCTGCGTCTTGACGGAGCGGTCGCCCGCTGTAGTCTGCCGCGCCTTTTGAGGAGCACCCATGCAACGCTCTCGGATCGTCGGAACCGGCACCTACCTTCCCGAGAAGGTGGTCACCAACGACGACATGGTGAAGATCTACGGCGTCGAGACCAGCGACAGCTGGATCCGCGAGCGGACCGGCATCGGCAAGCGGCGCATCGCGGCGCCGGGCGAAGCGACCAGCGACATGGCGACGGCGGCGTCCAAGCGCGCGCTCAAGATGGCGGGAATCCGTCCCGAAGATCTCGACATGATCATCGTCGGGACGGTCACGCCGGACATGCCGTTCCCGGCGGCGGCGGTCCTGGTGCAGGCCAAGCTCGGCGCCTCGCACGCGGCCTGCTTCGACGTCAGCGCCGCCTGCGCCGGATCGCTCTATGCCCTCGGCATCGGCGACTCGTTCATCCGCAGCGGCCACTCGAAGACGATCCTGGTCATCGGCGCCGAGCTCTTGACGCGGATCATGGACTGGAAGGACCGCAACACCTGCGTCCTCTTCGGCGACGGCGCCGGCGCGATGCTCCTCGTCCCCGAGACGCGCGAAGGGCACGGGCTCCTTTCCACACATCTCCACACCGATGGGACGCAGGCCGACATCCTCAAGATCCCCGGCGGCGGCAGCGCCAGGCCGCTGTCCGCCGAGGTGCTCGAGAAGCGCGACCAGTACGTTAAGATGAACGGCCGGGAGGTCTACAAGACGGCAGTCCGCGTGCTCGAGGCGTGCTCGCGCGAGGCGCTCGAGCGCAACGGCTACGGCCCGCAGGACGTGACCCACGTCATCGCCCACCAGGCCAACCTCCGCATTCTGGAGGCCGTGCTGAAGCGGCTGGAGATCCCGCTCGGGAAGTGTCATTTGAACATCGAGGAAGTCGGCAACACCTCGTCCGCCTCGGTGCCATTGACGCTCGACCAGGCCAACCGGCAGGGCGCGCTCAAGCCGGGCGACCTGGTCCTGATGATGGCGATCGGCGGCGGAATGGCGTGGGGAAGCGCGCTGGTCAAATGGTGATCGAATGAAATTGGCGTTCGTGTTTCCCGGCCAGGGGTCGCAGTACGTCGGGATGGGGCAGGCCCTCGCCCGCGAATACCCCGTCGCGCGCCAGGCGCTCGACGAGGCCGACGGGGCCCTCGGCGGCGGCCTGCTGCGGCTGATGTCCGACGGGCCCGACGAGGAATTGCGCAAGACGAAGAATACCCAGCCGGCGATCCTCGCGGTCTCGATCGCGGCGCACCGCGCGCTGGTCAGGCAGGCCGGAGGAACCTTCCAGTTTCCGGCCTTTTACGCGGGTCACTCGCTCGGCGAATACTCGGCGCTGACGGCGGCCGGCGCGATCTCGCTGACCGATGCGATCAAGGCCGTGCGCGCGCGCGGCACGTTCATGCAGGAAGCCGTCCCCGCCGGCGAGGGCGCGATGGCGGCGATCCTCGGCCTCGAGCCGCCACTGGTGAAACAGGCGTGCGCGGAGGCGATGGGGCAGGAAAGCGGCAAGGTCGTCGAGCCGGCCAACTACAACAGCCCGGAGCAGACCGTGATCGCCGGCCACGCGTCGGCGGTCGATCGCGCGATCGGAATCTGCAAGTCGAAAGGCGCCAAGCGCGCGATGCCGCTGCCGGTCAGCGCGCCCTTCCATTGTTCTCTGATGTCGCCGGTGCAGCCGCGGCTCGCCGACGTCCTCGGCGGCGTCCAGATGAAACAGCCGAACGCCGCGGTGATCGCCAACGCGACTGCCGAGCCGAACACCGACCCGGGGCGGATCGTGCCGCTGCTTCTGTCGCAGGTGACCTCGCCGGTACGCTGGGTCGAGACGATCCAGAAGATGGCGTTGAACGGCGTCGACACGCTGATCGAGCTGGGCCCCGGCAAGGTGCTCTCCGGCCTCGTGCGCCGGATCGACAAGGGCCTGCGCACGTATTCGGTCGAGGACCCCGCGGGTCTCAAGGCCGTCCTCGGCGAGGTGTTCAAGTGAGAGTCGCGCTCTGCGCACTGCTCTTCGCGGCCGCGTGCACCGATACGCAGCCGAAGCTCAAGCTGCGCGACGAGGCCTGCATGAAACAGCGCGACTGCGCCTACGGTCTCGACTGCATCGACAGCGCGCAAGGCAAAAAAACCTGTCAATTCCACTCGTTCGGCGACTGCGAGGGGGACGGGACCCAACCGGGGCCGGACGGCCAGCCGCAGTGCCTGAACAGCTACAAGTGCCGCGACGGCCACTGCACCGTGCAATGCGCCGGGCACAAGGACTGCAAGGAAGGCGAGATCTGCCGCGTCGGCCTCTGCCAGAAGGGCGGCAACGCGAGCGCACAGTGTTACGACAACCGCGACTGCCCTTACCCGGAGAGCTGCTACTACGGCCAGTGCGTCACCCGTGCGAACAACCAGCGGTGCGTCTCCGACCTCGACTGCGGGCCGGGATTTCGCTGCATCAACGCTGTCTGTCAGTAGGTCTTGTGAATAGATAAAACCGTGTTAAAAGCCGCGCCAGTTCGAAACCGAAAGGATCGGCCCATGTCCGTCGAGGCGAAGGTGAAGAGCATCATCGCGGAGCAGCTCGGGGTCGGCGAGGACGAGATCAAGGCGGAGAGCGCCTTCATCGAGGACCTGGGCGCCGATTCGCTCGACATCGTCGAGCTGGTGATGGCGATGGAAGAAGAGTTCGAGGTCGAGATTCCCGACGAAGAGGCCGAGCACATCAAAACGGTCCAGGACGCGATCAATTTCATCAACGAGCACAAAAAGTAGGCTGCCGGCTACCGGCTGCCGGCTACCGTCCAAATGCAACGGATTGAGCGCAGAGTCGTCGTCACCGGGATCGGGCTGGTCACCCCTTTGGGGATCGGGACCAAGGAGACGTGGGAGGCGGCGATCGCCGGGAAGAGCGGCGTGGGGCCGATCACGCGCTTCGATGCCAGCCAGCTCCCGTCGCGATTCGCGGGCGAGGTCAAAGGCTTCGACCCGGCGCGGTTCATGGACAAGAAGGAAGCGCGGCGCAACGACCTGTTCATCCAGTTCGGGCTCGCCGCGGCGCACCTCGCGCTCGAGGACGCGAAGTTGCCGCTGGACAAGCCGCTCGGCGAACGATGCGGGGTGATCGTCGGGTCGGGCATGGGCGGTCTGTCGACGCTCGAGGAAACGCACATCACCGCGCTCGAGCGCGGCCATCGCAAGGTTAATCCCTTTTTTATACCAAGTATCATCGTCAACCTGGTGGGCGGACAGATCAGCATCAAGTACGGCGCGGCGGGAGTGAACTACGCGCCGGTCTCGGCTTGCGCGACGGGCAACCACGCCATCGGCGAGTCGATGCGGCACATCCAGCACGGCGACGTCGACATCATGATCAGCGGCGGTGCGGAAGCGACCATCACGCTGCTCGGCATCTCGGGATTCACCGCCGCGCGCGCTCTCTCCGAGCGCAACGACGCGCCGGAAAAAGCCTCGCGGCCGTTCGACAAGGACCGCGACGGCTTCGTCCCCGGCGAAGGCGCGGGCATCCTGGTCATCGAGGAGCTGGAGCACGCCCGGCGCCGAGGCGCGCGGATCTATTGCGAATTGACCGGCTACGGCGCGACCGCCGACGCGTTCCACATCACCGCGCCCTCCGGCGAGGGCGCCCAGCGGGCGATGCGGCTCTGCCTCGACGACGCCGGCCTCGCGCCCGACCAAATCCAGTACGTCAACGCGCACGGCACCTCGACGCCGGTGGGCGACGTCGCCGAGTGCAAGGCGATCAAGAACGTCTTCGGGGACTACGCGAAGAAGGGTCTGATGGTCAGCTCGACCAAGAGCATGACCGGGCATCTGCTCGGCGCCGCCGGCGGCGTCGAGGGCGCCTTCAGCGCGCTCGCGCTCTATCACGGCATCATCCCGCCGACGATCAACGTCGAACATCAGGATCCGGAGTGCGATCTCGACGTGGTTCCGAACCGGGCCCGCGAGGTGCCGATCAAGGCGGCGATCTCGAATTCCTTCGGGTTTGGCGGGACCAACGCGGTGATCCTGCTGCAAAAGCTCGAGGAGACCTGATATCAGCGACCGCCGATGCCGTTTTCCATGGAAAAATCGCTCGCCGAGGCCGATCCCGAGATCGCGCGGCTGATCCACGACGAGACCAGGCGACAGGCGGAAGGGCTCGAGCTGATCGCGAGCGAGAACTTCGTCTCCGAGGCGGTGCTCGAGGCACAGGGGTCGACGCTCACCAACAAGTACGCCGAAGGACTGCCCGGGAAGCGCTACTACGGCGGCTGCGAGGTCGTCGACAAGGTCGAGCAGCTCGCGATCGATCGCGCCAAGGCGCTGTTCGGCGCCGAGCACGCCAACGTCCAGCCGCACGCGGGGTCGCAGGCCAACATGGCCACGTACTTCGCGCTCCTGCGCCCGGGCGACAAGGTCCTCTCGCTCTCCCTCGCGCAGGGCGGCCATCTGACCCACGGGTCGCCGGTGAACTTCTCCGGAAAGCTCTTTGAAATCCACCACTACGGGCTCGATCCGAAGACGGAGATGATCGACTACGCCGCGGCGCTCAAGCTGGCGCGCGAGGTCCGGCCGCGCTGTGTGCTGTGCGGCGCGTCGGCGTATCCGCGCACGCTCGATTTCGTCAAGCTGCGCGAGATCGCCGAAGAGGTCGGCGCGGTGATGATCGTCGACATCGCGCACATCGCCGGCCTGGTCGCGGTCGGCCTGCATCCCTCGCCGGTGCCGCTCGCCGATGCGGTGACGACGACCACGCACAAGACGCTGCGCGGGCCCCGATCGGGGATGATCCTCTGCAAGCAGCAGCACGCCAAGGCCGTGGATTCGAACGTCTTTCCCGGCATCCAGGGCGGCCCGCTCGAGCACATCATCGCCGCCAAAGCGGTCGCCTTCCGCGAAGCGCTCAAGCCGGAGTTCAAGGACTACCAGCAGCTGATCCTCGACAACGCCCAGGCCCTCGCGGCCGGGCTGCTCGAGGGGGGCCTCCGGCTGGTCGCGGGCGGGACCGACACGCACCTGATGCTCTGCGACCTCCGGCCGAAGAAATTGACCGGGAAGATCGCCGAGAACGCGCTGCAGAAGGCGCACATCACGACCAACAAGAACATGATCCCGGGCGACCCGGAGAAGCCGTTCGTGACCTCGGGACTCCGCCTCGGGACGCCGGCGCTGACGACGCGCGGGATGGGTCCGGCGGAGATGAAGATCATCGCCAGGCTGATCGTCCGCGTGCTGGACAAGCCGGACGACGACGCCGAGATCGGCCGAGTCCGCAGCGACGTGCACGAGCTCGCCTCGCACTTCCCGCTGTACGCCAAGCGTCTGTAATCGGGGACACTCGATTGGGACACTCAATTGGGACACTCAATTGGGACACTCGATCGGGGACACGCTCAACCGACTGAGCGCCGGCACAGGAATGCTCATGCTGTCGACTCGAACTCGGTGGCGCTGATTCCCTCGAAGGCTACGCAGCCGCTGCGTCAGTTCGACTCCAACCACAGCGATCTCCGACCACGGTGGGCGACGCGAGTACTCGCCGTGATGCAGGTCGATCTTGCGGGCGAGGCCGGCACAGATTTCCTCGACCGGTTCATGCTCAGTCGCCGCGACGGACGTGACGCCGGATTCGAGTGAATGACCCCGCTCGGTCTCACGTGCCGAAATGCGCTGAACGACTGGGGTATTGAAAGGCGATTCGACGACCGACGTGTGCATCGTTCGCGCGAGCTCGGCGATGCGCTCGGCGAAATTGGGATTGACGACGATGCCGACCCGGTGGCGCGATTCGGTCACGTGATCGAGTGTCCCAATCCCAATCGAGTGTCCCAATCGAGTGTCCCCATTGAGTGTCCCCGAAGTGTGTCCCCGACTGTTAGTATGTCCGCGCAATGAAGTGTCCGTTTTGCGCCGAGTTGGAGAACAAGGTCATCGATTCGCGCCTGTCGAACCAGGGCGCGGTCATCCGCCGGCGGCGCGAGTGTCTCGGTTGCCAGCGGCGGTTCACGACGTACGAGCGGGTCGAAGAGATCCTGCCGATGGTCGTCAAGAAGGACGGGCGGCGCGAGGCGTTCGATCGCCAGAAAGTTCTCGAGGGCCTCAAGCTCGCCTGCCAGAAGCGGCCGGTCTCGGCCGAGCAGCTCGAGGAAGTCGTCGACGGCATCGAGCGGCGGCTCCAGGAGATGGGCGAGAAAGAGGTCCCGACCTCCGTCATCGGCGAGGCGGTGATGCGCGAGCTGGGCAAGCTCGACGAGGTGGCCTACGTCAGATTCGCCAGTGTTTACCGCAGTTTCAAGGACCTGGGCGAGTTCATGAGCGAGCTCAAGGAGCTGATCTCCGAGCGGAAGATCGCCCCCAAGAAATGACGGCGGAAGAGTTGATGCGGGTAGCGCTGCTCGAGGCCGAGAAAGGCCGCGGGCGCACGCATCCGAACCCGGCGGTCGGCGCGCTGGTCGTCCGCGGCGGCCGCATCGTCGCCCGCGGACATCACCAGAAAGCCGGCGGACCGCACGCCGAAGTCGTCGCCTTGAGGAAAGCGGGAGCACGGGCGCGCGGCGCCGATCTCTACGTCACGCTCGAGCCCTGCAATCACACCGGCCGGACGCCGCCGTGCACCGAGGCGATCCTGGCCGCGGGGATCGAGCGCGTCTTTTTCGGCAGCACCGACCCGAATCCGCTCGTCGACGGATACGGCGGACGCAAGCTGTCGCGAAGCCGCGTCGAGGTCCACGCCGGAATCGCTGGAGACGAGTGCGACGCGTCGAACGAGCCGTGGTTCAAGTTCATCACCAGCGGCCTGCCTTGGGTCGTGCTCAAGGCCGCGATCACGCTCGACGGCAAGCTGCCGGGCGGCATCGTCAGCGGCGAACAGTCGCGCGCGCTCGTCCACCGGTGGCGCGATCAGCTCGACGCAATCCTGGTCGGCGCCGGCACGGTCCGCGCCGACGATCCGCGGTTGACCGTGCGCGGCGTCCCGAAGGGCCGCAACCCGATCCGCGTGGTGCTCGGCACGCCCCCGAAAAACGCCCGTCTTTTCAAGGAAGCGGGAGAGACGATCGTCGCCGGAGGGCCGATGGAGACCGTGCTGCGGGACCTGGCACGGCGCGGTCTCACCAGCGTCCTCGTCGAGGGCGGCTCGAACGTCCACGGCCAGTTCCTCGAAGCCGGCCTTTGGGACGAGCTCAGGCTCTTCATCGCCCCGAAGATCTTCGGCGAGAAAGAGCTCAGCTGGGCCGGCCGCGCGGGGAAGCGGACGTTGGAGCTCCGAAGCGTGGCGCGCGTCGGCGAGGACGTGCTCTCGATCTACCGCCGGCGACCGTGACCGCGATGCCAGCGGCCGACGTCGGCGTGCATGCGCCACGACGGGAACGTCCGGACCGGGCGCGCCGATCGTACGATCACGCCGATCTGCGCGTGCGGGATCGCCCACCGCCGGATCGGCGCGGTGAAGTGCGCGTGCGGCACCACCACCCATCCCGGCCAGGTCCGCCCGTAGACGTACCCACGCGGCGCGAGCGGAGACCAGCAGGCGTATCCGTTCATCCAGCGCCAGCTGACCCACGCCGGCGCCCACTGGAATCCGGGCACCCAGTACCAGCCGAACCGCGGTCCCCATCCCCAGCGTCCGTAGTGGAAAACCACGTTTCCCCACGGAACGTACGAGACGAACGTCCAACCCGAAGGGCTGTCGACCCAGCGCCCATCGGAATACGGCTGCCAGTCGCCGGAGACGCTCGGCACCCAGACGCGGCCGTACTCGGGCGTGACCACCCAGTGGCCGTAGGGTGCAAGCTCCTGGTCGAACGCCTGCTGCGTCGGCTGCGTCTGCGGCGGCGGCGGCGCCTGGACGTCGGAGTCCTCGTCCGGAGGCGGCGGGGGCGGCGGCTCCTCGTACTGTTGCGCGTGGGCGCCGGCGGAGACGACGAGCAGGGCGGCGAGAATCAGTCTCTTCATGCCGGTTAGAACAAGCGACGGGGCGGTAGATTCACGCTATACACACGCCGTGTTCACCGGTCTGATCGAGGACGTCGGCACCGTCGCCGCGGTCGAGCCTGTCCCACAGGGTGTGCGGTTGTCGGTGCAGACCAGATTCGACGATTTGACGCAGGGCGACAGCGTCGCGGTCGACGGCGTGTGTCTGACCGTGGTCGGGCTGCGCGGCGGCAAGGTGACCGCGGACGTCAGCGCCGAGACCCTCCAGCGGACGACCCTGGGCGGGCTGGGGAAGAGCGACCGCGTCAACCTCGAGCGGCCGATGGCGCTCGGCGATCGGCTCGGCGGCCATCTCGTCCTCGGGCACGTCGACGGCGTCGGTGAGATCGTGAACAAGGAGACGGTCGGCGAGGGCCTCCGCGTCGAGGTCCGCATCCCCCGCGATCTCGCTCCGCTGGTCGTCGAGAAGGGCTCGATCGCGATCGACGGCATTTCACTGACGGTGAATGAGGTGCGCGACCCGGATCGCGTCGCGCTCTTCATCATCCCCGAGACGCTCCGCGCGACGACGCTGGGGCAGAAGCCGGCCGGCGCGCGCGTCAACGTCGAGACCGATATCCTCGGCAAGCACGTCGCCCGATTGCTCAAGGGGGCCGCCCGTGGATGACAACATCAAGCGCGTCGAAAAGGCCTTCGAGGAGCTGCGGCGCGGCCGGATGGTCATCCTCGTCGACGACGCCGAGCGCGAAAACGAGGGCGACCTGGTCCTGGCCGCGCAGTTCGTCACGCCGGAAGCCATCAATTTCATGGCGAAATACGCGCGCGGCCTGATCTGCCTGAGCATGACCGAGCAGCAGGTGAAGCGGCTCGGGCTGCAGATGATGGTGAGCGAGAACCAGAGCACGTACTCGACGGCGTTCACGGTCAGCATCGAGGCCGCGCACGGGGTGACCACCGGCATCAGCGCCGCCGACCGCGCGACGACGATCAAGGCGGCGATCAACCCGGATGCGCAGCCGGACGACCTGGTTCGGCCGGGCCACGTCTTTCCTCTCCGGGCGCGCCAGGGCGGCGTGCTGGTCCGGGCCGGCCAGACCGAGGGCAGCGTCGACTTGTGCCGGCTCGCCGGCGTCATCCCGGCGGGCGTGATCTGCGAAGTGATGAACGACGACGGCACGATGGCGCGCGAAAAGGACCTCGAGCGGTTCGCCGCGACGCACGGCCTGCACATCCTCGGAGTCGCCGACGTCATCCACTACCGGATGCAGCGCGAGGCGCTCGTCCGCCGCGGCGCGGAGGCGCGCGTGCCGACCGAATTCGGCGGCGACATGCGCTGCATCGCGTACGAAAACGACGTCGATTCCGCGCAGCACGTGGCGCTCGTCAAAGGCACCTGGGAGCCGGACGAGCCGGTGCTGGTGCGGGTCCACTCCAAGTGCCTGACCGGCGACGTCTTCGGCAGCCAGCGCTGCGACTGCGGGCCCCAGCTGCATCGCGCGCTGGAGATGATCGAGGACGCCGGGAAGGGCGTTCTCGTCTATCTCGACCAGGAAGGCCGCGGCATCGGCCTGGTCAACAAGCTCAAGGCGTACAACCTGCAGGACGAGGGGCACGACACCGTCGAGGCCAACCAGAAGCTCGGCTTCAAGGCCGACCTGCGCGACTACGGGATCGGCGCGCAGATCCTCCGCGACGTCGGCGTGCGCCGGCTGCGGCTGATGACCAACAATCCGAAGAAGATCGACGGGCTCAAGCGTCTCTACGATCTCGAGGTCGTCGAGCGTGTGCCGATCGAGGTCGGCCACGGGCCGGAGAACGCAGGATATCTTCAAGTGAAGCGGGACAAGATGGGTCACCTGTTGTCGCTGCCGAAGAAGTAGAATCGGTCCGCATGAGCCAGGGCGCGCCGAAAGACGAGAAGCTCGACGCGAAGGGATTGCGCTTCGCGGTCGTGGCGACGCGCTGGAACGCGGAGATCGTCGAAAAGTTGCTCTCGGCGACGCTCGGAGAGCTGAAGGCGTGCAGCGGCGCCGTCGGCGACCCGTACCGGTGCGACGGAGTCTTCGAGCTCGCGCCGCTCGCCGCCCGGATCGCGCGCAAGGGCGGCATCGACGGCATCGTCGCGCTCGGCTGTGTCATCAAAGGTGAGACCGATCACTACACGCTCCTCGCCAACGAGACCACGCGCGCTCTCGGCCAGCTCGCGCTCGAATTGGGGACGAACCCGCGGCCGGTCGCGCTGACGTTCGGCGTGCTCGCCGTCGACGACGAGGACCAGGCGCGGCGTCGCTCGGAAAAAGGCCGTGAATTCGCGCGTGCGTGCGTCTCCCAGGCCCTCGCGCTGCGGGCGGTGGGCGACTGATGGGGTCGAGGACCAAGGCGCGCGAGTGCGCGTTGCAGGCCCTGTATCAGCTCGACACCAGCGGCGGCGACGCGCGTGACGCGGTCCGCGGCGTGCTCGCGCACTTCGAGGACGCCGACAAGGACACCGAGAAGTTCGCCGACGAGCTGGTGCGCGGCGTGCAGTCGGAGCGGGCCGCGATCGACGCGCTGATCCAGAAGAGCAGCACGCACTGGAAGCTCGACCGGATGGCGCGCGTGGACCGGAACATCCTGCGGCTCGCGGTCTACGAGATCCTGCGCCGCGCCGACGTGCCGGTGCGCGTGACGCTCAACGAGGCGATCGAGCTGGGCAAGAAGTACGGGTCGGAGGAGTCGTCGGCGTTCGTCAACGGGGTGCTCGACAAGGTCGCGCACATGAACCTGCCGGACGCGACGCCGAAGAAAACCTGATGGATCTTTCTTTCTTCCCGCTGACGCTGGAGGCGATCGACGAGGCGGCGGCCGAGTCGCTCTGCCTGTTCGTCGCGTCCGACGAGCGGCCGCTGACGGGGCTGGCGGGTCTCACCGACTGGCGGCTGTCGGGGCGGCTCTCGCGGCTGCTGCGCGCAGGCCAGGTGAAGGGCGAGGCGGGCGAGGCGGTCCTGACGCCGGCGGGACCGCGGCTCGGTTTCCAGAAGCTGTTTCTCTTCGGCCTCGGCCCGAGCGATCAGTCCGACGGTTCGCTGGTCCAGCACGTCGCCGAGGCGCTCCGCAAGCTCGCCCACGCCGGGGTGCGGGACACCGCGATGCAGCTGCCGGCGCGGCTCTCGCCGGAAGTCGGCGTTCGGACGCTGATCGACGAGCTGCAGGGCCCGGAGCGGGCCCTCTTGTTCGCCGCCGACCCGCAGCGCCTGGTGAGCGCGCTCTCGTTCGCGGCGCGGACGACGCCGCCGCACGTGCGGCCGGTGGTGAAGGTTCCGACCTCGCCGGCGATGCAGCCGGTGAAGGTCCCGGCGCCGCCGGTGCGCGTGCAG
>JAIVGS010000336.1 GCA_020201435.1 Myxococcales bacterium | reverse complement strand
CCCGAGCCGTTCTGCACCGACGAGGACACGTACGCCGACCCGCACTGCAACCAGTTCGACTATCCGGGCGACCCGATGACGGTCACCTACATCCCGCTCTACCAGGGCTTCCTCGCCCAGTTCATGAGCGGCCAGAGCCCGAGCGCGCCGAACAACTCGCTGAACAACATCCTCAAGTTCGTGCGCGACGGGAGGGTCCCGGAGATCACCGCAGCGTGGGCGGCGACGGTGGCGGGGTTCAAGGTCGGCTCGTTGAGCACGTCGCAGCTCTCGAATGCGGCGTACGCGGCGCGCGCCGACTACATGGGCCGTCGCGTGCTGTCCCGGTTGTTCCTCGACGACTGGGCGCTGCGCGGGAACTTCCCGGGCGATCCGACGGTCGCCAACCCGGCGTTTCCGGCGATCTTCAACGAGATCAACGGCAACCTCCTGAACAGCGACGGCATCCGCTCGTTCAGCACCCGGCGGGCGATGGTCGACATCCTCTCGTACCTCCAGATCACCGCCGCCTACGACGCGCTGGTGCAGGCGCGGGCGCAGATCGCGGCCCAGCGCGCGAGCATGACCGGCGTGACCGCGGAGCTGACCGACGACCTGCTGGCGCGGATCGACGCCGCGACGCACCCGTACTTCAAGTAGCTGCTCGGGGGAGCAGTGAAGTGCACGGAGCCGCCCCGGGCGCAACGCCCGGGGCGGCTCTTTTTCGGGAAGGGCTTACGGGAAAAATCAAAGCGCACCGCGAAGGCGCGAAGAAGGTTGGATTTGGCAACCAATCCCCGCCATGCACCCAGCCCGAAACCTTCGCGCCTCCGCGGTGTGCTTTTGCCTTGCCGCTTGTACGTCCGGCGAGGTCGTCGGGATGGCGCCGGCCGAGGAGACGGGTGGGCCGAGGGTGCTGTTCGACCTGACGAAGAGCCGCTGCCCGAGATACCGTTTCCGAACGAGCTTGGCGACGCCGCCGGATTCGACCAGCGCGACCGGGCTGCGGGTGAATGCCAGCCAGATCGCGCCGACGGCTCGAGTCGAACGTGCACTGTCGAAGGTGGCCGCGTGCGACTGGATTACGCCGGTGCCGCAGGAGCATTGACGCTACGGCGCTCCGGGCGTAGCACCGGCGGCCTGAAGGGGATCCTCCATGCTGCGCTCACGCATCCTCGGCACCGGCTTCGTCACCGGCCAACATCGCGTGACGAACGACGACCTCGTCCGCATGATGGACACCTCCGACCAGTGGATCCGCGAACGCTCCGGCGTCGAGCAGCGGTACTACGTAGAGGAAGGCACGACGACCACCGACCTCGGGCTCGGCGCGGCGCGCAAGGCGCTGGAGGACGCCGGCGTGAAGGCGGAGGAAATCGACTACATCGTCTTCGCCACGATGACGCCGGACCACTACTTTCCCGGCTGCGGCGGCATCCTCCAGGACAAGCTCGGTCTCGGACCGATCCCGGCGCTCGACATCCGCCAGCAGTGCACCGGGTTCATCTACGGGTTGCAGGTCAGCGACGCGCTGCTGCGCAGCGGCCAGGCGCGGACGCTGCTGCTGGTCGGCGCCGAAGTGCACTCCGGCTTCATGCCGTGGACGCAGTGGGACCACCTCTTCGGCGGCGAAGGTCCCGCGCCGACCGAAACCGAAAAGGCCTGGAACTCCCGCTTTCGCGACCGCACGGTCCTCTTCGGCGACGCCGGCGGCGCGGCGATCCTGCGCGCGGTCGACGGCGACCGCGGTCTGCTCGGTTTCAAGGTGCACTCGGACGGGAACGGATTCGAGAGCCTCTACGTGCCCTCCTGCGGATTCGCCCAGCGGCCGTACGTCACCGACAAGGATTTTCTCGAAGGCCGCCACATCCCGGAGATGAACGGCAAGCAGGTGTTCAAGCTCGCGGTCACGCGGATGCCGGAAGTCGTCCGCGAGGTCTGCGCCGCCCAGGGAGTGCCGGTGCAGGACATCGACCTGCTCATCGCGCATCAGGCGAACCTGCGCATCAACGAGATGGTCCAGCGCGCGCTCGAGCTGCCGGACTCGAAAGTCTTCAACAACATCCAGCGGTACGGGAACACGACCGCGGCGACGATCCCGATCGCGCTCGACGAGGCGCGCAAGTCAGGGCGGGTGAAGGACGGCGACCTCGTCTGCTTCGTCGGCCTCGGCGCGGGATTCCACTGGGGCGCGGCGCTGATGCGCGCCTAATCCTCGAACCCGGTCTTCTCTTCGTAATAGTGGTTGAGCAGGAAGAGGACCTTGTGGAAGCCCTTGGCGAGCATTTCGCGGTAGGCCGCCGCGGGCGTCCAGCGCTCGGTAAAGACTCGGTAGAGTCCGACGATCAGGCCGGTTCGGTCCTGGCCGTGCTGGCAGTGGACGAAGATCGGCCGGCGCGACTGGTCCTTGATGATCGCTTCGATCTGGTTGACCTCCCTGTCGTCGGGTGTCCAGAAGCCCGACATCGGCTCGGAAATGAAGGTCATGTGCAGGCCGGCGGCCCAGCCGCGCTCGGTCTTGATCGCGCTCGGCGTGTCTTCGAGGTCCAGGATGGTCTTCACGCCCAGCGACTTGAGCTGGGCGAGCGTGGCCTGGGTGGGCCGCGGGCCGCGCCAGACGCCGGGTGAGACGAGCTCGATCGCCGGGGTCGAGACGTCGGCGGAAGTGGCGTCGCCTTCGTCGGGAGCTTGGGCGGTGCCGCCGCAGGCGGAGGCGAGGATCAGGGCCGCGACAATCGGGGGGAATCGGCGCATGCGGGGCGAATAGCGGAATCCCACACCGCCGCACATCCGTCAGATGGCGTGACGGGTGTCCCAATCGAGTGTCCCAATCGAGTGTCCCCAACGAGTGTCCCCAACGGGTGTCCCCGAGGTAAGGTGGTGTCGTATGGACCCGCAAGTCCGGAGACACACGGAGAAAGCGGTCGAATTGCTGCGTGCGGGGAAGCTGCCGCATGCGGCGGCGGAGTTCGAGCATGCGGTCCGGCTGGCGCCGGCGGATGTCACGCTGCGGCAGCGGTTGGGGGACGTCTATCTGCGGCTCGGGTTGCGGACGCACGCGATCGGGGAGTTCCAGCACGTCGCCGGCAGGTTCGCCGCCGACGGCGAGCTGCTCAAGGCGATCGCGATCTGCAAGGTGATCCTCGAGATCAATCCCGAGCACCAGGAGGCGCTGCACGCGCTCGCCGACCTCTACGCGCTCCAGCATGCGCCCGTCCAGGAGTTGCCGCCGAGCATGAGCGGGGCGGTCACCGGCGAACGAGAGGTCCACCCGCTCGATCTCGAATCGCTCGCGCTCTTCCGCGACGCGCTCGAAGGCGTGGCGCTGCCCAAGGCCGTGGCGGAGGACGACGAGGAGGCCACCGTGGTGCGCACGCCGCGGGTGGCGACGATCGATCTCACCCGGCTCCCGCCCTCCCCGCTCTTCTCCTCGCTCGACAAGGCCGCGTTCGAAGCGGTGGTCCGCAAGCTCGACCTGCGCTGGGCGACGGCGGGCGAGACCCTCGTCCGCGAGGGCGAACAGGGCGATTCGATGTTCGTGGTCGTGCAGGGCGTGGTCAATGTCGTGCACGGCGACAGGGTGATCGCGGTGATGGGCGAAGGGTCGTTCTTCGGCGAGATGGCCCTGGTCACCGACTCGCCCCGGCTGGCGACTGTGGTCGCCGCGCAGGACGGCCTGCTCTTCGAGATCCAGCGTGCGCGGCTCGAGGACATCGCGAGAGAGCACCCGGCGGTGGGCAAGATCGTGGCCGGGTTCTACCAGGACCGCCTGCTCGCCAACGTGCTGCGCGCGAGCCCGATCTTCCGGCCCCTGACCGACAGCGAGCGTCACTCGGTCGGCGAACGGTTCGTCCGCCACAGCCTGCCGCCGCAGACGGTCCTGCTCGAGCAGGGCAAGCCGGGGGCCGGCTTCTGCGTCCTTTTGCGCGGCAAGTGCGAGGTCTTCCACCACGGCAGCAAGGGCGAGCAGTTGAAGCTGCCGGCCCTGAAGGAAGGCGACATCTTCGGCGAGATCTCGCTGCTCCTCGGAAGCCCCTGCACGGCGACCGTGCGCACGCTCAGCTTCTGCGAGGTGCTCGAGTTGCCGCGCGACGACTTCAAGCGCCTCGTCCTGCCGGACCCCCGGATCAAGTCGATGGTCGAGAAGCTGATGGCCGAACGGCTCGAGCGCACCGCCGACCTGCTCGAGCGCGAGAGCGCGACCCTCCCCGACTACCTCGTTTAGACGCATGGACGACATCGCGCAGCTCAAGGAAGGGCAAGTCCTCGGCAAAGACTTCAGGGTCCTGCGACCGCTCGCGGCGGGCGGCATGGGCGCGGTCTACCTGGTCGAGCAGCTC
>JAIVGS010000161.1 GCA_020201435.1 Myxococcales bacterium | reverse complement strand
CGACTCGAGCACGCCACCCTGAGCCTCGCAGATGTCGTTCACGCAGGCGCGGCCCTCGCCGCAGTCGGCGTCGGCGTTGCACGACTCCTGCGCCGAGCAGCGGCCGCCGATGCACTTGCGGCCCGCCCCGCAATCGGCGTCGGCGGCGCACTCGGCGACGCACTTGCCCTCCGGGGAGCACTTCCTGCCCTCGCCGCAATCTTGCGCGGCGCTGCACTCGGCCTTCGCCACGCAGAGCGCGTTCCTGCACAGCGGCCGATCCGGATGCGCCCGGCAGTCGCCGTCGTCGCGGCACTCCTTGCAGAATCCCGCCGAGCAGACCTGGCCGTGGTCGGCGCAGTCCTGATCGACCTTGCACTCCGGATACTGGATCTTCGGCGGGCACCCCGCGGCGAGGAGCAGCGAAATCAGAGCCAGCCTGCGCATGTGCGCCGCGTCAATAGCACAGCTCAAACGTTGCCCCTAAGCCGCCGTTCGGCGCCCGGGGCAAGGAGAGCGAGCTTCGCGCGCCGGCCCAGCCGCTTGAGCGCCGCCTCGCGCTTGAGCGCCGACGACCGCGACCGCTTCCGCTCGACGTGCACGATTGCGAGCGGCCCGCGCCCGCGGGTGTACTTCGCGCCGCGCCCGGCCTCGTGCGCCGCCAGGCGCTTCGCGAGGTCGTTGGTCACGCCCGCATAGAGCGTGCCATCGCCGCACTCGAGCAGATAGACGCACCAGCGCACGGCGGAAACTGTAGCCTGCCTTCATGGTCATCCGAAAGATCTCGACCCGCACCGCGCCGTCGGTGCTGCCGCTCCTCGAGGCCCAGTACCGCGACCACGGCATCGAGATGCGCGGCCGGCCGCTGCTCCGCGCGCTGCGCACGCTGTTGCGCGGCCATGGTTTCGTGCTCGCCGCTCTCGACCCGCATCCGATCGGCGTCGCCGCGGTGTCCTGGGAATGGTCGCTCGAGCGGGCCGGACTGCAGGCCTGGCTGGAAGAGCTCTACGTCGTCCCCGAACGGCGCGGCCAGGGCGCCGGCCGAGGCTTGCTGCGGAAGGCCACCGCAGCGGCGAAACGGTCGGGCTGCGTTTCGATGGAGCTGGAAGTCATCCGCGGCCACGATCGCGCCGCCCGGCTCTACCTGCGCGAAGGGTTCGCGAGGCTGCCGCGCGCGCGGTATTCCCGCACCTTGAAGCCGGTAGCCGTCAGCCGGTAGCCCGCAGTATCCTCGGCCATCCATGTCTCCCAAGCGCCCCCCTGAACCGTCGGCGATGAACGAGGATCGGACGGTCGAGACCAACGAGGACGAGATCCCGACCGGCAATTTCGATCCGGTCGGCTCGACCCTGACGCAGGCGCCCGCGGAGGACGACAATCCCGGTGCGACTGCGTTCGTCCGCGTCGATCAGCCGGCCGCCGGACCCGCGGCCGACGAGAATCCGGGGGCGACCGCGTTCGTCCGCGTCGACGCGCCGGCGGGCAAGTCCGGCAAGGCCGCGCCGCCGCTGCCGGCCCGTCGCGCCGCGCCGCAGCCGTCGGCGCCGAAGAAGGGACTCCAGGTAACCCTCCCCGACGACGAGCCAGCGGCGCCGCCGCCGCCGAAGAAGATCGTTCCCAAGGTGCCCGACAAAAAGGGCCGCCGCGGCGCGTGGTGGGACGAGAAGACCGAGCCGGAGCCGGAGCCGGATCCGGACGACCTCCCTGGCGGGACCGCGCTGGTCAAGGTCGAGCGGCCGCCGCCCGAGCCGGAGCCGGAACCCGAGCCGCCGCCGCCTCCGCCGCCGCCGAAGGAGATCGAGGTCGAGCCGTATCGCCCGGTGCCCGCCGACGACTACGCCGGCCACCTGAAACCCGGCGAGCCGCCGTGGAAAGTCTGGACCCGCCGCGCGATCTGGACCGGCGTCGCCCTCGCCATCCTCGCCGTCGGCGGCTTGATCGCGGGCTACGTCTACCTTTCCCGAGAGATCCCCACCTTCGACAGCATCCGCGACTACCACCCGTTCATGGCCAGCAAGGTGGTCGCCGAAGGCGGCACGGTCGTCGGCCAGTTCTACCGCGAGCGGCGTACGGTCGTTCCGATGGACCAGATCCCGCGCGTGCTGACCCAGGCGGTGGTGAGCGCGGAGGACAAGGACTTCTACAAGCACCCTGGGTTCAACATCCTCGCCCTCGCCCGCGCGGTCGTCGTCGACGCGCTCTCCGGCCGCAAGCGGCTCGGCGCCTCGACCATCACCCAGCAGGTGGTGAAGAACTTCTTCCTCACGTCGGAAAAGAAGTGGAAGCGAAAGCTCAAGGAGATCCTGCTCTCGGCGCGCCTCGAGCACAACCTCTCGAAGGACGACATCCTTTACCTCTACCTGAACCAGATCAACTTCGGCCGGGCGCACTACGGCGTCGAGGAAGCGTCGCTCTACTACTTCAACAAGCACGTCCAGGACATCGACCTCGGCGAGGCGGCGATCCTCGCCGGGCTGCCGCAGAACCCGTCGCGCATCAACCCGCGGCGCCATCCGGAGCGCGCCAAGAAGCGGCAGATCTACGTCCTCGATCGCATGCTCGCGAACCACTACATCTCGCAGGACGATCACGACCGCGAGGTGGACAAGCCGATCGTCCTGCCGCCGCCGCCGCAAGAGCCGCCCGGCGCGTGGTACCTCGACGAAGTCCGCCGGCAGATGATCGCGCAGTTCGGCGACGCGCCGACCGACACCGCCGGTATGACGGTCGAGGTCGCAATGGATCCGCACTTGCAGTGGGCGGCGGAAGTCGCCCTTCAAGAAAGCCTGCGCGCGGTCGACAAGCGGCAGGGCTGGCGCGGCCCGGAAGTGAAGCTCGACACCGATCGCCTCGACGCCTACCGCACCGCGCTCGGCCGCAAGCTGGCGTCGGTCGCGCAGACGCAGGACCAGCCGTGGGTTCTCGACCTCGAGGGCATCCACTCGGCGGCGGTGCGGAAGATCGCGCCGAAGAAGCCGGTGAAGAAGAAGGCCGCCGACGAGGAGGCGGACCCGGAGGCGGGCGACGAGGCCGACGTGCCGGCGGACAGCGTCGCGCCGGACGCCGTCGCGCGGGCGGCGCGGGCGCGGCCGCTGGTGCCCAACGAGATCTACGCCGGCATCGTCACCTTCGTCGGGCGAAACGACGCCACCGTCGAGCTGGCGCCCGGGATCGCGGGCAGCGTGCCGTTCTCCTCGATGTCCTGGGCGCGGCCGTTCAAGCCGGAGCACTCGACGCCGGCGCCGCGCTCGCCGTCCGAGGTGGTCGCGATCGGCGACGTGGTCCCGGTGCGGGTCACCCACATCCAGACGGTGCGAACGTCGTCGGGCACGCGGGTCCTGCGACTCGAGCTGGGCCTCGAGCAGACGCCGAAAGTCGAGGGCGCGTTCGTCGGCATGGACCTCAAGACCCGCGGCGTGCTCGCGCTGGTCGGCGGGTACGACATGGCGATCTCGTCGTTCAACCGGGCGACGCAGGCCAAGCGGCAGCCGGGGTCGTCGTTCAAGCCGTTCCTCTACGCGGCCGCGCTCGACGCCGGCAAGTACACGCCGGTGACGAAGATGGACGACTCACCGGAGGTGATCACCGACCCGTGGACGGGGAAGGCGTGGAAGCCGCAGAACTTCGAGAAGGACGAGTTCGACGGCCAGATCACGCTGCGGAAGGCGTTGGCCGAGTCGAAGAACACGGTGGCGGTGAAGCTCTTGATCGACGTGGGCATCGACAAGGTCCGCTCCGAGGCCCGGGCCGCCGGAATTCTCAGTGAGATTCCGCAGAGTTACACGGCCGCGCTGGGCACCGGGGAAGTCGGCATCCTGGAGGAGATCAACGCTTACGCGACCCTCGCCTCGCAGGGAAAGCGCACCGACCCGGTCCTGATCAAGCGCGTGCTCTCGCGCGACGGGAACACGGTGTTCGCCGCGGCGGACCACATGGAGCAGCCGGTCAAGCCGGAGACCGCGTATCTCGTCTCCGACCTGATGCGGTCGGTGATCGACGACCCGGCGGGCACCGCGCATTCGCTGTCCGCCCTCGATCGGCCGGCGGCGGGAAAGACCGGCACCGCCAGCGAGCATCGCGACGCGTGGTTCGTCGGGTTCACGCCGTCGTTCCTCGCCGGCGGATGGGTCGGCTTCGACACCCACGAGATGATGGGCGCGTACGAGACCGGCGGTCATGCGGCAGGGCCGATGTGGCTCACCTGGATGCGCGCCGCGACGGCGAATACGCCGAGGGAAGAGTGGCCCGACCCGCCGCCGGGCGTGACGGTCGTGCAGATCAACCGGAATACGGGACAGCTCGCGAAAGAGGGCGACCCGTACGCGGTGCGGGAAGTCTTCATG
>JAIVGS010000160.1 GCA_020201435.1 Myxococcales bacterium | reverse complement strand
GCCCGCTTTTTCGCGCGGGCCGCCGATTTCCGCACCGCGTTCTCGCCCGATCTCCTCTTCTGGGCGCATCCGGACTATCCGTGGCTGCTCCCCGGCGCCGTCGCGCAAGGGTACGCTCTGATCGGCCGCGAGGCCGCGATCGTCCCGGAAGCCCTCGCGGCACTCTACGGCGCGCTCGTGGTCGCCGTCGTCATCGCCGGCATGGCCCGGCTGCGCGGCCTCCGCTGCGGACTTCTCGCCGGCCTTGCCGTGGTCACGTTTCCGGTGTTCGCGACGTTCGCCTCGAACCAGCAGGCCGACGTGCCGCTCGCGGTCTATTTCGCGGCCGCAATCGCCCTGGTCGCGCTCGCCGACGAGCGCGCCGATCACCCCGCTGGGCCGCTCGTGCTGGCCGGCTTCTGCGCCGGGCTCGGCCTGTGGACCAAGAACGAAGGCGCGCTCTACGCCGCGTGCATCGCCGCCGCCATCGCCGTTCGGCGGCACGATGTCCGCGCGGTCGCGCTGTTCTGCCTCGGCGCGCTGCCCTGCGTGGCGCTCCTCGCGCTGTTCAAGCTGAAGTTCGCGCCGGCCAACGACCTCGCCCGTTTCTCGACGCCCGCCACGCTTCTCGCGCACGCCCTCGACCCCGCGCGCTGGTGGGAAATGACGTACCAGACGCTGCGCCGGGTGGTCTTCTTCCAGTCGTTCGGGCTGTGGCTGATCGGCGAAGCGCTCGCTCTCGCGCTCTGGGTCCGCAAGTCGCGCGCCAGCGTCGCCGGCACCGCCGTGTTCCTCGCCACCGCCGCCTACCTGCCGATCTATATCCTGCAGCCCCATTCGCTGCAGTGGATCTTCCGCACCTCGATCGACCGCATCCTCATGCAATTGTGGCCGGCCGCAGTTCTGGCGACGGTGCTAGCGATAGTCCCAGGGCCAGCCACAGCGCGTACATGACCTTGGTGTCATAGAGGACGTCGTGCGCCTGGCCGATGACGAAGAGCGCGACCAGCGCGGCAAGTCCGCCGACGGCGAGCGCCGAACGCCGCCGAACCAGCGCGCGGGCGGCGGCCGCGAACAGCCACAACAGCGCGAGCAGGCCGAGCGGGCCCATCTCGGCGAGCGTCGAGAGCTCGAGGTTGTGCGCCCAGGTGCGCATGCCGAACGACGGGTCCAGCCGGTCGTAATAGCGGCTGCCGACGCGCGGGTAGTTGGCGAAGCCGATGCCGGTGAACGGGTGGTCGCGGATGATCTGCGTCGCGGTCGACCAGATGAAGACCCGGTCGGAGTTCGCCGCCGCCGAGAACGAGCTGGTGAAACGATCGCGGATCCCTCCGTGAAATGCGCCGAGGAGCACGATCACGCCGAGCGCCGGCAGGAGCGCCATCCGCACCCGCGGCGCCGAGAGCAGGGCGACCACGCCGATCGCCGCGCCGACGCCCAGCCAGGCGGCGCGGTCGAAGGTGACCGCCACCGCCGCCAAGCCGAGGACGGCGGCGCCGGCCACCATCCAGACGCGCGACCTGGGGATCGCGCCGGCCGCGAGCGCGCCGACGAGGAAGGTCGAAAGCACGGTCGCGTTGTGGCCAAAGGTAAGACGCGAGGTGAAGAAGCCCATCGCGCCGAACCGGTCCGGCACGCCGGGCGCCTCGACCAATGCCGCTTCCACTCGTAAGTGTAGTAAGTATACTAAATCGACACCGGTGCGGTACTGGATCAGCCCGACGATCGACGACAGCGCGAGCCCGGCGCAGATGAATCCGAGGATCTTCATCGGCGAGACCAGCCGCGAGGCGTGGAAGACGACGAAAAAGCCGATCGCCGCCCGCCACAGCGTGGCGGAGATCAAGGGCGGCGCGCCTTCCGGCGTGATCAGATCCGAGAGCACCGCGAGAGCGGCGAACGCGAGGATCGGCCAGTCGAGCGGCGTACCGTGTCGGGGACATGGTGCTCGCCGAAGGCGGCTCCGTGTCCCCCAGTCGACCAGCAGACCCGCCGCCGCGACCGCGAGCGCGATCTGCATCCCCGCGATCGAGATCGGCACGAAGAAGGCGTGCGTGCCGAGGCCGGCATAGGCGAGGAGGTAGGCGGCAGTGCGGCGATCCAAGGCGGCGCCGTACATACTACAGTGCCTGTCAAAGGACCGGGGACATGTCCCCAGACCGTCATGATGACGCTCCTCGATCGACTGGTGCTGCGCGAGATCCTCGTCCCGCTCGGCGTCGGGCTGCTGGCGATCCTGCAACTGCTCGTCATCCTTCAACTTCTCCAGCTCAACGAGGTCGTCTTCGGCAGCGCGGTCTCGCTCGCCGACCTGGGCCGAGTCACGGCCGCGCTCGCCCCGCACTTCCTCGTCGTCGCGGTGCCGCTCGCGTTCATGCTCGGTGTGCAGCTCGGCCTGGGCCGCCTGGCGGGCGATCAGGAGCTTCTGGCGATGAGCGCGGCCGGGTTCGACCCGCTGCGACTCTACCGGGTGCCGATCGCGATCGGCGTCGCCCTCGCCGTCGCGGTCGCCGCGCTGGCCCGCTGGGCCGAGCCGTGGGGCCTGCAGCAGCTGAACAGCGTCCTGAACGACGTGATCAAGCGCAACCTGAAGGAGGGCCTGACACCCGGCGTCTTCAACGACAACCTCCCGCGCTTCATGATCTTCGTCGGCGAGCAGGACCGCGAGATGTGGAAGGGCGTCCTGATCGAGGACGACGTCGGCGACGGCGCGCCGCTGCTCGCCCTCGCCGAGGCCGGCAAGATCGAGGACGCGGGCACCGAGGCGCTCTCGCTCCATCTGTTCAACGGCGAGCTTCACCGGGGCGAGGCCAAGGGCGAAACCGTCGCCCGCTTCGACCAGGGCAGCTTCCTCGTCGGCGTCCAGGACCCGATCGCCAAGCGGAACCGGTTCTACAACAACGAGGCGCAGCTCCCGGCCGACATGCTCCGCGCCCGCATCGCCGACTACCGGAAACAGGGCTGGAAGATGATGGAGGCGCGGCTGTCGGTCGAGCTGGCGCGGCGGTGGGCGGTGCCGCTCGCGTGCCTCATGTTCGCGCTGCTCGGCGTGCCGCTCGCGGTCGTCGCCCGCGGCATTCGCGGGTCGGCGTACCTGATCACCCTCGGCGCGTTCGTCGCATTCTACGCGCTGTCGCGGCTCGCGCTCGCGCTGGCGGAGGGCGGCCTCGATCCGTGGATCGCCGGCTTTCTCCCCGACGCGGTGGTCGCGACGCTCGGCGTTTCCTACACGGTGCAGCTCGTCAGGAGCGGCGTCGGCAAGCCGCGATGAGGGTCGTCCTCGTCGCGCTCCTGTTGTGTTCCTGCCGGGGAAAACCGGCAGCGCCGATCCTGAGCTACCACTCGGTCGGCGACGACGGCGACGAGTTCACCGTCAGTGAAACGGCGTTCGCGCGGCAGCTCGATTGGCTCGTCGCGCAGGGCATCCACACCTCGCCGCTGCGGGAGCTGAAGGGCGTCGCCCTCACCTTCGACGACGGCAAGGAGGACGCGCTCACCAGAGTGGTTCCCGCGCTGCAAAAGCGCGGAATGACAGGGACTTTTTTCGTGATCACCGGCATGGTCGGCAAGCCCGGCTTCCTTTCCTGGGATGGCGTGCGCGCGCTCGACAAGGCCGGGATGGAGATCGGCTCGCACACCGTCACCCATCCGCGGCTCGCCGACCTGCCCGACGACAAGGTCCGCGAGGAGCTCGTCGATTCGAAGCGCGAGCTCGAGAAGCAGCTTCGCCATCCCGTCGATCTGCTCGCCTATCCCTACAATTCGGTCCGGCCCCGCGTGCGCGATGCCGCGCGCGACGCCGGCTACAGGATGGCCGTATCGGGCGCGGCGCACGGCGGGAGCGATCCGCTCGACCTCCTGCGGATCACGATCACGCGGGCGACGACGATGGAGCAGTTCGAACAGATCCTACACAAGTGACCCGCGGAAGAACGCGACCGACATCGCGAACGCGATCGGCACCGCCGCGACGAGCAGCGGGATCCGCGCGCGCACAGGCAGCAGGGTCTGCAGCTGCATCACCGCGAGGACGGCGAGAAAACCGAGGACCACTCCGAGCGCCGCCCACCAGCGCCGCTTCAGGATCGCGACGGGCACCAGCAGAAAGCCGGTCGGATAGGCCATCGCCGCGAGCGCGCCCGCTTCCGGCCGCCAGAACTGCAGGAAAACGAGAGCGCAGACGAGAAAGAGAGAAACCGGGAAAACGGCCTGTTGGTAGATGCACCCCGGGAAGAACGCCGCGAGCAGGAGCACCGGCCAGCTCTTCGACGTCCGCCAGATCAAGGCGAGCAAAATGGCCTGGAAGATCAGCGACAAGACAGCGCCCGGCGCCACCTTCAGCAGCCACCCGTAGAGCGGGAACCAGCCGGCGTTCCCGCACCACTGCGACGGGTCGTAGTGCGAGCCCGGCCCACAATGCTCGAGGAAATATCCGCGCTGGGCGATGCTCAGGTAGAGGTTCGAATCCCACCGCACGTACGAGTGGGGCCGCAGCGGATTCACTCCCGCCCACAGCGCCGCGGCGGCGGTCAGCGCCCGCGCGGCGAGCAGGGCGAGGAGCGGCTGTTTCACCGGCTCATCGAGTCGAGGAATTCCTTGTTCGACTTGGTGCCGCGCATCTTGGAAAGCAGGAACTCCATCGAGTCGATGGTGTTCAACGGGTGCAGAAGCTGCCGCAGGATCCAGACGCGGTTGAGCTGTTTCTCGTCCATCAACAGCTCTTCCTTGCGCGTTCCCGAGCGGTTGATGTCGAGGCAGGGAAAGACGCGCTTCTCCATCAGCTTGCGGTCGAGGATGATCTCGGAGTTGCCGGTGCCCTTGAACTCCTCGAAGATCACTTCGTCCATCCGGCTGCCGGTGTCGACCAGCGCGGTGCCGATGATGGTCAAGGAGCCGCCCTCCTCGCAGTTGCGCGCGGCCCCGAAGAAGCGCTTGGGCCGGTGGAGCGCGTTGGAATCGACGCCGCCGGAGAGGATCTTTCCCGACGGCGGGACGGTCGCGTTGTAGGCGCGCGCGAGGCGGGTGATCGAGTCGAGCAGGATGACGACGTCGCGCCCGGTCTCGACCAGCCGCTTGGCCTGCTCGATCACCATCTCCGCGACCTGCACGTGCCGCGTGGCCGGCTCGTCGAACGTCGACGACACGACCTGCCCGCGGACGTTCCGCTGCATGTCGGTGACTTCCTCGGGCCGCTCGTCGACGAGCAGCACGATCAGGAACGCGTCGGGGTGGTTGGCGGTGATCGCGTGTGCGATGTCCTGCATCAGCACCGTCTTGCCCGCTCGCGGCGGCGAGACGATCAGGCACCGCTGTCCGAAGCCGATCGGGTTGAGCAGGTTGATGATCCGCGTGCTCATGTCCTGCGCGGTGTGCTCGAGCTTGATCGCGCGGTTCGGATAGAGCGCGGTGAGGTTGTCGAACAGCAGCAGCTGCTTGCCTTCGACCGGCTCCTGTCCGTTGATGTCGTCCACTTTCAGCAGGGCGAAGTAGCGCTCGCTGTC
>JAIVGS010000054.1 GCA_020201435.1 Myxococcales bacterium | reverse complement strand
TCGAGGACCATGTTGCCGCGGGCGTCGCGCGTCGCCTGGATCTGCACCGTCTTTCCCCGCAGCATCGGCTCCAGCTCGCGCTCGAGGCCTTCCTGCCCCGCGTCATCCCCGACGAAGCCGAGGACGTGTCCAGCCAACTCGCGCTGCGGGTAGAACCGCTTCGGCTCCTTCACCAGCTCGATGCCGTCGAGCGCGAGCGCGCGCACCCGCGAAGCCGCCGCCTCGTCGATGCGCCGTTTGAGCCAGACGAATTTCTTGTCCGGCTGCGAGATCTTTTCCAGCAGCTTGCGCCTGTCGAGCTTCAACGCCGAGGCGAGCAACCCCGCCGCCTTGTCCCGCGCGCGCGGAGTATCGAACGCCGCGGGATCGGCGAACACCGAATCGACGTCGCGCGTGACCGCGAGCGGATCGCCGTGCCGATCGACGATCAATCCCCGCCGCGGCGCCCACTCCAGCTCACGCCGCGTCTGGTCGCGCTGCAGCCGCGAGAGGCGCGATCGATCGAAGAGCTGCACTTTCGCCGCACGCGCGAGGACGGCGCCGAAGAGCGACACCACCAGCGCGCCGAGCAGCAGCGCGCGCACGCGCATCCAGCGTGTGCTCGACGTCGCTCGATGCGTACCTCTCATGCCCCACCTATCGCGCCGAAGCGATCAAAGGGTCCTGCACGTTCCCACCTCCAATGCTCCGGGCCACGGCCTCCGCCCGTCGGCGGGCAAAGCCCGCCTCCTCCCAGAGCACCACCACGCGATCCAGCGAAGGCGCGCTCATGCCCAGCCGGGTCCGCGCCAGCTCCTCGATCCGCTGCGGGCTGCGCAGCTCCGCCGCCTCGAGCTGCAGCGACTCGTGCTCGCGGGTGAGATCGCGATACTCCGCCGAAAGCCGCGAGAGCACGTATCCCTGCTCGGTCACGCGCGTCCGCACCCAGGCGTGCAGCAGCATCGCGCCCGCCACCAGCGCGCAGGAGAGTGCGGTCGCGAAGAAATTGGTCAGCCCGCGGCGATCGGCAGCGCGGCGGATGGAGCTGGCGTCGTTCATGAGAGCCTTTCGACGGCGCGCAGCCGTGCGCTGCGGGCGCGGGGATTTCGTTCGAGCTCGTCGGGAGCGGCCTCGACCGGTTTGCGGGTGAGCACTTTCCACTGCGCGGTCCGTCCACATGCGCAGACGGGCAGATCGGGCGGGCAGATGCAGCCCGTGGCCAGCTTCGCGAACCCTTGCTTTACAAGGCGGTCTTCCAAAGAATGAAAACTGATCGCGGCTGCCCGCCCGCCCCGCGAGACGATCCGCGGCAATTGCACCAGCCACTCGGAGAGAGCCCCGAGCTCGTCGTTCACCGCGATGCGCAGCGCCTGGAACGTCCGCGTCGCCGGGTGGATCTTCGGCGGCCACGCCTTGCGCGGGATCGCGGCGGCGACGAGATCCGCCAGCTCGCGCGTATCCGCAAGCTTGTGCTGCGACCACGCCCGGTGGATCTCGCGCGCGATCTTGCGCGCAAACCGCTCTTCACCCAGCGAATCGAGGATTCGCGCCAGCGCCTTTTCGTCCCACTCGTCGAGGCGCTCGCTCAAGGGCCGCCCGCGCGTCGGATCCATCCGCATGTCGAGCGGACCGCCCTCGCGAAACGAAAATCCGCGCGACGGATCGTCGAGCTGCGGCGACGACACGCCGAGATCGACCAGCGCGCCGTCGACCTCGCCGACCCCGAGCGAGTCGAGCACCGCGCGCGCATCTCGAAAGTTGCCGTGCGCGATGACGACGTCGCGTCCCTGCAGCCGCGAGCGCGCCGTCTCGAGCGCGGCCGGATCCTGATCGATGCCGACCACGCGCGCCCCGGTGTCGAGCAGCGCCAGCGCGTGCCCGCCGCCGCCGAGCGTCCCGTCGAGGATCGTCTTCCCCGGCCCGGCCGCGAGCAGCGCGACGGTCTCCTTCGACAGCACCGTGTGGTGCACGAACTTCATTTCCTCAGCATCCTCGCTTTCGCGGCGTGCGCCACCGCCGGTCCGCTCGCTTCTTCGACGCTGCGAAACAACGCGAGATCGCCGCCGCCGGTCGCCTTGAGGATGTTCGAGACGTACGGATTGCGCACCGCGATCAAAAGGTCGCCGCCGCGCGACCGCAGCTCCTTGCGCCGCGCGACGATCTCCGGCACGCCCGAATAGTCGAGATGCGTCACCTCGCGCAGGTCGAGGACGATCCGCCCCGCGTCCGCCGCCGCCCGCCCGATCGTGTAGTCGATCGCCCACAGCGCTTCGCGATCGAGATCGCCGCGCACCGAGACCGTCGCGACGTTCTCCTCCCACTTCACGCCGAGCGGGCGGGGCCCCGGCGCCGGCTTCAGAGCCAGCACGGCCGTCGAGGGCTCGCTGCGCATGCCATTTCGAGACGACTTGTCCGCCATCGGCAAAGTGCCTCCCTTTTACAGAAGCTCGCTGAGCTGCTTGAGCAGCGCCTCGTCCTCGGCCTCGGCCCGCTTCTCGATCTCGGCCCACTTGCGCGGCGCCCAGATCTCGATCCGGTCGGTCTGCCCGGCCCAGGTGATTTCCTCGACGTTCCCGAGCCGCTCGCGCAGACTGGGCGGAATGAGCACGCGCCCGAGCTTGTCGACCACGCACTCCTGCGCCGGCGCAATGAACCCGCGCGAGAGGAGCCGCGTCCGCTTGTCGAAGAGCGAGAGCGACGAAACCTTGCGCGCGATCTCCGCCCACCGCTCGGGCGCGAACGCGATCAGGCACGGGTCGATCAGGTCCGGGGTGATGAAGAGCTTGTCGGTCCCCGCTGCCGCCAGCTGCTCGCGGAACTTCGCCGGGAGGCTGGTGCGCCCCTTGGCATCGATCGCATGCTGGAAGATGCCCTGGAACACCCGCGATCCTCTCGGCGGCCGTGGCGATCCACTTCATGCCACTTCGATCCACCGCGGCCCAGACTCCGGCAAGACCCTCGGGCTGTCAAGCAACCTCGACCTGAACGGAGATGCAGCGGAATACCTTGTGGATCCGCGCTATCGCACACGCAGCACACTGCGTATGCGAAAGAAATTTCGGTAGTCAGAGGTGGGAGAACTAGCGGGGACACTCGTTGGGGACACTCGTTGGGGACACTCGCCCAACGAGCCGCACCGCGCGCTACTTGAGCAGCCCCTCGACCACCGCGCGCGCGATCGGGTGATACGACTCGCGCAACTCGTCGAACGTCCGCCGCGCGACGGCGCGGTCCGTCTTCGCCAGCTCCTGGTACACCGGCCGCAGGTACTTCATCCGCCCCGTCTCCCGCACCACTCGCCGCGCGCCGTCGATCCCCTCCGCCAACCCCGCCCGCAGCTGCAGCAGCACGAACGTGTGGCGCAGCTCCAGGCTCTTGCGCGACGACAGCCCGAACCTCGCGTCGAGCTCGCGCAATACCCGCTCCGTCGGGCTCCGCACCGCCTGCAGATGGACGAGCAGCTCGGTCGGCGAGACGTCCGCCGGCGGCAGCTCCACCGAGCGCAGCTCCTCGAGGCGGCGCGACCGCGGCTGCGGCGCATCGGCGGGGATGCCCGGCTGGTCGATCCACTCGAGCGCGCGCGCCTTCTGCGACAGCCCCGGCAGCTCGCGGTCGAGCAGCCCGAGAAACTGCGCCGTATCGATGCTCTGGAACCGGAACGCCGTCATGTACGCGCGAAGAAACCCGTCCCACGCCGCCCGTCCCGCGAGCTCCTCGAGACGCCGCAGGAACAGGTAGCCCTTCTCGTACGGCAGCGTGGAATACGCCTCGTCCGGATCGATCCCGGCCAGGTCCGTCCGCAGCCGCGTCAGCTCCGGCCTCGTCCGGAACCGCTCGAGGGCGACGTCGAGGTCGTGACGCCCGATCGCCGCGTGGAGCTCGGAGAGCTCGCGCCCCTCGAGCGCCTCGAGGATGCGCCGCTCCGCGTAGACCGTGAATCCCTCGTTGAGCCAGAAGTCGTTCAGCGACGCGTTGGTGATCAGGTTTCCGGTCCACGCGTGCGCCAGCTCGTGGGCGATGACGTTGACCAGCGACCTGTCGCCGGCGAGCACCGACGGGGTCACGAACGTGAGCCGCGGATTCTCCATCCCCCCGAACGGAAACGACGGCGGCATCACCAGGACGTCGTAGCGCTCCCACTCGTACGGACCGAAGAGCTTTTCGGCGGCGACGATCATCTGCTCGACGCCGGCGAACTCGAAGGCGGCCGCATCCGCCACTGCCGGCTCGGCCCACACCGCGCTGCGCCGGGAAAGCTCGCGCGACGTCAGGTCGCCGACCGCAAACGCCAATAAATACGGCGGGATGGGCTGCGGCATCGCGAAGACGTCGGTCGCCGGCCCCTGGCGACCGCGGAACGACGCGGCCATCAGCGTGCGCAGCCGCGGCGGCACCGTGAACCGCGCCGAGTCGACCGTGACGCGCACGCGCGGCGAGTCCTGCAGCGGAAAGACCGATCGCGCGTGGATCGGCTGGCACTGCGAGAAGAGGAACGGCTGCCCCGACGACGTCTGCGCCGGGCCGAGCCACTGCAGCGCGCTCGCCCCGGGCGAGGTCGCATAGCGGATCCGCACGCCGCGCGTCTGCGCCGGCAAGTCGATGCGCAAGCGCGCGCCGAGGATCGGCTCGGGCCTCGCGAGCTCGAACTTCAAGGCCGCGCCGGCGAGCGAGGTCAACGCGGCGATCCGCAGGCCGTTGGTGTCGAGGTCGAGAGGTCCGCTCCCCGGCTCGCGGAAGCGCAGCTCGATCTCGCCGGAGAGCGTCTTCAGCTCGAAATCGACGTGGAGATCGAACGAGATCGAAGACGTCTGCGGCTGGCCCGTGTCGGCGTAGCTGTGCGGGTCGGGTCGCATGCACCGACAAGCTACATCGGTTTTCGGACATGGAACGGAAAAGGAAAGGGAAAGGATTAGCGCGAGGGATTCCGGTTGGGGACAGGAACCTCACCGGTCACCCTCACCCTGACCGTTCCCTTTCCCTTTCCGTTCCGGAAGCCCGAAATCCCTACGACCGCCGGCGGCAGTCGGCGAGCCAGTGGATCAACCGAATGACTTCCCCCGTATCCGCCACCTGCCACCGCGCCGCGGTCCCGCTCCGCGGCGGCTGCCCGACGTGCACCGTGATCCCGCTCCGCCGATTCAGGATCGTGAACGCCTCTTCATCCGCCTCGCCGGCCCCGACATACACCGGCAGCGCCCCGCGCATGCCCGCGAGCAACCCGAGCACCGCCTTCCACGCCCCGGCCCCCTCCGGCAGCGCCTCGAGGCAATCGGGTCCGCGCCGAAGCTGCAGCCCCTCCGCCGCGACCAGCTTCCCGAACTCCTCGGCCGCGGCGACCTGCTCGGACGGCACCGCGTTTCGCAGCTGCAGCACCAGCGCCCACGATCGATCTTCCAGAACAATCCCGGGCACTTGCAGCTGCGGCAGCCGCGAGCACGCGCGCCGCAGCTTCTGGATCGCCTTCTCCGCGAGCTCGAGATCCGGCTCGGTCACCATCCGCAACCCCTGCGACGCGACGTCGGCTCCGTGCACGCCGACGTACGCGAGCCGGTGCAACCGCAGCCGCCGCTGCAGCGTCTCGACGCTGCGCGCCGACAGCACCGCCGCGCGCGTGTCCGGCGCCGCGCACAACCGGATCAGCGCCGCCCGACACGCCGGGTTCGTCCGCAGATGGCCGTGCGACGCGCGCTGCGACAACGCGCTGTCGAAGGAGAAGAACGCGAACAGCGAATCCGCCTCCGCCACGCGCTCCTTGAGATTGTCCGCTTCCGCCCACAGCGGCCGGACCGCCCCCGACCGTCCTGGCGTCAGATTTCGCACACCGCCCCCCTCGCCCTTTCAGCCCCCGGGGAAATGATGTGCACGCGGGTAGGCGGAAGGGAGACGTTTGTGGCCAACGGTCGCTAATAAGCCAGCGGGTAGCCGCCCGCTTCGAGCACTGCCGGCACGATCTGCTCCCGAACTTCCGCACTGTTGACCGGCGTGTAGCGATGCAGCGACGCGAGCTGCTCGAGCTGCGCCTGGATTTCGTCGGCCGGCAGCACCGCGCACAGCGCCGTCCGCGCCCGGTCGAACGCGCGCTCGCGGCTCTCCATGCAGAAGAACCGGCACAGCGCGTCGCGCAGTTCGGAAAGGGGGACACCCATCGGAGGCGGTGCCTCGCGACTGGGTGTCCCCGACACGGAGCCGCGACTGGGTGTCCCCGACACGGAGCCGCGACTGGGTGTCCCCGACACGGAGCCGCGACTGGGTGTCCCCGACACGAGCGTGCGCCCGAGGATCGAGTCCATCGCGTAGATCTCGATCGCGCAGTCGGCGAGCGCCGCGAGCACTTCCTGCCGCTGCTCGAGCGCCGGCCCGAGCGTCGCCGCCCACTTCGCGGCGAAGAGAAACTGCCGCTTCGCCATCTCCGCCCCGCGCCGCTCGGCCGCAAGTCTGCCCACCGGCGCCGGGAAATGACGCGGATCGGACAGCTCCTCGTCGAGCCGCGCGACCGCCTCGAGCAGCGGCATCTCGCCCTTCATCGCGCGCTTGAAGATCATCCCCGGGATCAAGAGCCTGTTGATCTCGTTGGTGCCCTCGAAGATCCGGTTGACGCGGTTGTCGCGGTACGCGCGCTCGATCGGATAGTCGGTGACGAAGCCGTTCCCGCCGTGGATCTGCAACATCTCGTCGATGATCTGGAACATCCATTCCGAGCCGGAGACCTTCATGATCGACGCTTCGATGGCGTACTCCTCGATCGCGGCCATCACGTCCTTCGGTACAGCGACGCTTCGGCCAGGGGACACGGAGCGGCCTTCGGCCTGCGTCAGACCGGGGGACACGGAGCGGCCTTCGGCCTGCACCATGTCCCCGACACGTTCGTCGATGGCGCCGGCGGCGCGATAGGTCATCGACTCGTTGGCATAGATCTGCGCCGCCGCCCGCGCGAGCTTCTCGCGGATCAGCCCGAACTCCGCGATGCTCTTCCCGAACTGCTTGCGCTGCGCCGCGTAGTCGACGCCGCCTTTGAGCGACGACTTCATCCCGCCGATCGCGAACGCCGCGAGCTTGAGGCGCCCGACGTTGAGGATGTTGAACGCGATCTTGTGCCCCTTGCCGATCTCGCCGAGGACGTTCTCGCGGGGCACTCTGGCGTCCTCGAAGATGAGCGGCGTCGTCGAGCTGCCGCGGATGCCGAGCTTGTGCTCTTCGCGGCCGGTCGAGAACCCGGGCGTGCCGCGCTCGACGATCAGCGC
The DNA here is from genome assembly GCA_020201435.1 of Myxococcales bacterium. Lineage (GTDB taxonomy): Bacteria > Myxococcota > Myxococcia > Myxococcales > 40CM-4-68-19 > 40CM-4-68-19. The sequence continues at coordinate 8,559 of JAIVGS010000054.1, read as the reverse complement.
CGTGAATCCGCCCGGCTCGAGCTGGAGAAAGACGATGTAGACGTCGGCGAAACCGCCGTTCGTGATCCACATCTTGCCGCCGTTGACGAGGTAGTGATCGCCCTCCAGCCGCGCGGTGGTGCGCGCGCCGAGCGCGTCGGAGCCGCTGCCGGCTTCCGACAGTGCGTACGCCGCGACCCGGCTGCCGTTCGCAAGCCCCGGCAAGTACTTCGCTTTCTGCTCGGGCGTGCCGAAGAAGACGATCGGCAGCGTGCCGATGCCGGTGTGCGCTCCGAACGTCGTCGCCCAGGAGGCGTACCCGCCCGCCTGCGACTCGGCGACCAGCATCGAGGTCACCTTGTCGAGCGCCAGCCCGCCGTACTCCTCGGCGATGTCGACGCCGAGCAGCCCGAGCTCGCCGGCCTTGGCGAGAAGCTCGCGCAGCAGCGCGTTGTCCTTCTGCTCGAGCGCGCCGGCCCGCGGCAGGATCTCCTTGCGCAGGAACTCGTCGCCGGTCCGGAAGAACTGCCGCTGCTCGTCGGAGAACTTCTCCGGCGTCACGAACGACCGCGCTCCGACGGGCTCGAAGAGAAACGACCCGCCGCGCGAGGGCGCTTCTGAAGGGGCGAGATCCTGAACCTGCTCGGCCATGTCTCAAACCTCCAAATGACGCACCGCGTTCACAAATCTAGAATTCGATGACGCCGTGCGCAATACAAATCGGTACCTACTTCCCGCACGCCGACCGGACCAACTCCAGCAGTCGGTCGAGATCGAACGGTTTCGAGAGGACCGCAAAGGCAGACGCGGCGACCGCGGGCGGCACGGGGCCTGCCGAGCAGACGATGACCGGGATCTTCGACCACGCCGGATGCCGCTGGACGGTCTCGTAGAACTGCGCGCCGCTCATCGAGGGCATGAAAAGATCGAGGAGGATCCCGCGCGGCGCAAACGTCCCCTGCGAAAGGATCGTCAGCGCGTCGAGGGCGTTTCGGGCGCCGGTGACCTCGTAACCCTCGGTGCGAAGCAGCGCGACGAGCGACTCGCGGATGTCGTCGTCGTCGTCGATGATGAGGAGCTTGGAGGCCATGGCGGCAATCGGTCGCTTGCCGCTCAGGTAGGAACTCCGGTGCCTACTCGCCAGAGCTTGCAGGCTGCAAAAACGCGTGCCAACCGCCCCGGTCTGTCGGGGGCTGAACTAGCGCCTGGTAAGTTTCGGTAGATTCGCGCGGAGGTGGCTGTCGATCGCCGCGAGCGCGAGCCGCTCCTGCTCGGCGTAGGCCCGTTCCTGCCTTGCCGCCGCGCGCATCGCGTACGACCGCGCGATCAGCGAAAAGAGGCAGACCAGCACGGCGGCGGCGGTGACGGCTGTCAGTTTCATGCGGACACGCTCGCACCCTTGCGCGTTCCGTCAACTTTCCGTTCATCTTGCGCGATCCGCTGCCGTGCGGTAGCGAGGGGCTGCATGGCAAGTAAATCCCAGGAGCCCGTGATCGGCGACGGCTCCCTGCACGTCGGCGATCGGGTCGTCTACCCGAACCAGGGCATCTGCCGGATCACCGGCGTTTCCACCAAGCAGATCGCGGGTCAGAACTGGGAGGTCGTCACGCTCTCTCGCGAGGAGGACGGCGCGACGGTGATGGTCCCGCGCGCCAAGGTGATGGGCATCGGCCTGCGCAAGGTGGCCGACGTGGCCGCGATCGACAAGGTCTTCGACGAGCTGGCTTCGCCCTCGAACGATCCGCAGCTCGACTGGAAGGTGCGGCACCGCGAGAACGCCGACCGGATGACGGGCGGCGGTCTCTTCGGGACCGTCGAGGTGCTCAAAGGTCTGCATGCTTTGAGCCGCGTGCGGCCGCTGCCGTCGAAGGAGCGCGAGCTGTACGACAACGCCCGGCATCTGCTGGTAGGGGAGATCGCGGCGGCGATGAACATTCCGCTCCACGTCGCCGAGGACAACCTCGACTACGCGCTCTGGCCGCCGGCGGGGATGAAGCGCAAAGGCCACGTCCTGCCGCCTGCCACGCTCGGACCGCCGGCGCCGCTCGTGCGCGCAGCCGGCGACGACGATCTCGGATTCGAGGACGAAGAGGCCGAGGAAGGAGCTCCGGCAGCGCCGGCCGCGGCTGCCGCGCCGGACGACGACGACTCGGAAGAGGAGCCCGCGCCGCCGCCGCCCCCGAAGAAGCCGGGCCCGCCCCCGCTCCCGAAACAGGCGCCCTCGAAGCCGGCAGCCCCGAAGCACGCGCCCCCGCCGGAGAAACATCCGCCGCCGAAGAAGGCCGCCGCGGCGAAGAAGCCCGCTCCGGCCGCGAAGAAGAAGAAGGCCGCTCCCGCAAAGAAGGCGGCGCCGGCGGCGAAAAAAAAGGCGAAGAAGAGATGATCCGCATCGTCACCCTCTCCGAGTTCCCGCCCGACGTGATCGACTTCGTCTCGCGGCGCATCCACGCCGCGTACGGGATGGGCTGCGAATTCGAGGGCGAGGGCGACGTCCCGCGCGGCGCGATGGACGACGAGCAGTCGGCGTACGACGCGGTCAAGATCGTCGAGGAGATGGACGACGACGTCGCGCTCTACGCCGACGACAAAATCATCTACTTGATCAATGAGCCGCTGATCGAGCCCGAGGGGCCGATGGGTCGCGGCCCGGTCGACGGATATGCCCAATACGGCGGGGGCAAGGCGGTGGTGACTGCCCACGGCCTCGGCGAGAAGGGCTCGCTCCCGCTCGACGTCGGACTCGCCAAGCGCGCCGCGCACTACGTCGGGCACCTCTGGGACTTGCACCACTGTTTCGACCCGCGCTGCGCGATGCACCCGGGGTGGTCGCCGGGCTTCACGCAGTATCCGGAAGTCGCGCTCTGCCTCTTCGACCGGGAGAAGAGCGAGCGGAAGATCAAGCTCGGATCGACTTGAACCGGCTACCGGCTGCCGGCTACCGGCTACCGTTCGTCTTCATCGTTGTCCTCGGTATCGGGTCGCTCGCGTTCGACCTCACACTCTCGGCGCGGTTGCCGTCGGATGGCGACTGGGCGGAAGCGGCGGCGGCGCTGCGGGCGAATACGCAGCCGGGCGATGCGGTCCAGATCTGGCCGGTCTGGGCGGAGCGGGCGCGGTCCTTCGTCGACACGATGCCGGTGCTCGCCGAGGAAGACCCGATCGGCGCGGATTACGCGGGGGTCAGGCGGTTGTGGGTGCTTTCACTACCCCGGACGCCGTTCTTTTCGCTGCCCGATCTGGCGAACCGCGGGGCGACGCCCGCTTCCGGCGAACGACGCTTCGGCGCGCTTGCGCTGCGGGCGTGGGACCTGCACGCGCCGGCGATCGCCGCCGACCTGACCGCCTCGGCCGAGCAGCACGAGGTCGACTACGTCGCGCGCCGTTGCGTCCGCGTCCCGATCGGCGCCCATTTCGCCGTCCGCGGCGCGGCCGGAACCGCGCTGCACGTGCGCGCCGGAGTGATCGGCGAGCGCGCCTATGACAACGGCCGGCCGCCGGTCGAGGTCCGCGTCGTGGTCGACGGCACGCCGCTGGTGGAGCTCGCCGTGCCGCGCGCCGAGCGGGACGGCACCGGCTGGCGAAAAGCCGACGTCCCGCTCCCGCCCGGCGCACCCGACCGGGATTTCGAGTTTTTCGTCTCTTCGCCCGACGCCGGCCGTCCTTTCTGCCTCGCCGCCTGGACCACGCGATGAAGCGCCTGCCGGTTCTGATCGGCTTCTTCACCGCCGCCGCGATGGCCCTGACCCAGGCGCCGGTCGGCTTCACGCGCGACGAGGGGTACTACTTCACCGCCGCGCAGAGCTACGAAGCGTGGCTGAAGATCTTCTTCCATTCGCCGGCGGCGGCGATCGCGCAGACCGAGCGCTACTGGTCGTACAACTTCGAGCACCCCGGCCTGACCAAGCTGCTGTTCGCGCTCTCGCACCTCGCCTTCACGCCCTGGCTGCCGGACACGCTGGCGTGGCGGCTGCCGGCATTCTTCTTCGCGGGCCTTCTCTCGTACTGGCTCTGCGTTCTCGGGTTGTCCCGGTCGCGCGCGGCAGGAATCCTCGCGCCGCTCCTTTTCTGGTGCGCGGAGCGGACGTTCTTCCACGGCCACCTCGCCTGCTTCGACGTCCCGATCTGCGCCCTCTGGGCGGGCGTCGGCGTGGCGTGGCTGGCTGCGCTGCGCCGGCTACCGGCTACCGGCTATCGGCCACCGGTCTGGTTTGGCATTTTGTACGGAATTTCACTCGCAGTGAAACACAACGCCTGGGTCCTCCCTGGGGTGCTTCTCGTACACGGCCTGCTGATCCGGGAACGTCGTCGGGCGCTCCTGACGCTGCCGTGGATCCTGCTCTCTCCCATCGTGCTGGTCGCCTGCTGGCCGTTGCTCTGGCACGATCCGCTCCGCCATCTGGGAGACTGGATCGCCTTTCACACCCATCACGTCCACTACGCGTGGTGGTACTTCGGCGCGGTGCTGCGCGCACCGCCGTTTCCGATCGCGTATCCGCTGGTGGTCGACGCGCTCGCGCTGCCGCTCCCGCTGGTCGTGCTGCTCGCCGCGGCCGGCCTGTCGCTGCTCGTCGATTTCGCCCGCCGCCGCCTCGACGCGCAGCGGCTCCTGGAGCTCGGGCTGGCCGGCGCGGCGGTCCTGCCGTTCATGCTCCGCACCACGCCGATCTTCGGCGGCATCAAGCACTGGCTGGCGTTCGTCGCGCTGCTCACGCCGGAAGCGGCCGGTCTGTTGGTGAAAGCCGCCGATCTCGCGGGCTTCCGGCGCGCGGTGCAGATCGCCGCCGCCGCCGTCCTCCTCCCCGGCGCGTGGCAGATCGTCCACCTGCATCCGTACGGCACCAGCGCGTACGGCGAGCTGGCCGGCGACGTCCCCGGCGCGGCCACGCTCGGCATGCAGCGCCAGTACTGGTCGAACAACGTCACCGCCGTCCTGCCGTGGCTCAACGCGCACTGCCCGCCCGGCGCGCGAGTCTACTTTCACGAGGTGAACGTCGAGAGTTATCGGGCGTACATCCTGAGCGGCATGCTCCGCGGCGACATCCGCTACGCCGGCGGACCCGCCGATGCCGATTACGTCGCGCTCCAGTGGCACCGCGAGTTCCGCGATCGCGAGCCGGAGACCTGGAACGCCTTCGGCACCCACCGGCCGGCGACCGGCCTCTACCTCGACGAAGTCCCCCAGATCGTCGTCTACGCGCGGCCGGGTCTGCCGGGTGCGCCGTGATATCGTCGGCCGCCGTGGGTCGCTGGGACCACATCCTCGATCAAAAGCCGCAGGACATCCGCGAGTACGTGCTCGACAAGGTCGCCGAGCAGCTCGCCGAGGACCTGCGCAACTTCCCGCCGCCGATCGAGGAGTGGCTCGACGACGCGCTCAAGGCCCGCTACGCCAAGGTCATGTCTCGCCTCGGCCGGCCGGAGCTCGAGACCTACCGGGTCGCCGTCGAGCTGGCCCGCGAGGAGATGCTGCGCGAGTACGAGCTGATCGACGCGTTCTGCCGCAGCCCGGAGTACAAACGCCTTCTGCCCAACGAGCTCGAGGAGCAGACCGCGCACTTCATCACCCGCTACCTGGTCGACAGCGCCCTCGCCTTCCAGGAGGCCACGCAGGACAAGTTCAAGCGCCGCGATCTCGTCGGGCTGATGGAGAAAATCGAAGAGCGCCTGTTGCGCGGTTACCGCCTGCGCCTGTAAAGCCCACGCATGCCCAAAGTTTCGTTCGAGATGGAGTCGGTGACGGTCGAGATCCCCGAGGGCCAGACGATCTGGCACGCGGCAAAGCAGGCGGGCATCGTGCTCCAGCGGGGTTTCGCCGCCGCCAGCCCGTGCAACGGGAAGGGCTTCTGCAGCGGAATGGCCTGCGCGGTGTTCCTGCGCGCGCCCGACCCTGCCGCCGCGGTCTCGCCGCCGACCTGGAAGGAGCGCGTCCTTCATCGCAAGCTGCTCAAGAACCGCAAGCGGCTCGCCTGCCAGTGCGCGCCGAAACGGGATTTGACCGTAGTTACAATGCCTTAGGGATGTCCGAGCTCGCAGGCCACCTGCGCCGCCTGCTCGTCGGGGAAACAGAGACCGCCCGTCGCCGAGCCGCAGCCGAAGATCGACGACTTCTGGCGGCACTTGAAGCCCTTCATCGCGCAGTCCGCGTCGCTGTTGCAGGGCGAGAGGTGCGCGAGCGCCTGGCATTGTCCGAGCGTCGGGTTGCAGACCGCGCCGGGGAACGCGGAGCACTGCGCGAGCGTGGTGCAGGGGCCGAGGCTGAGCGTGAAGCAGCTGTTCGCGCAGTTGTCGACGCAGCCCGCCGCAGGGCAGGTTCCGCAGATGCCGTTGGGCGGGCAGAGCGTCGCGAGGTTGGCCTCGACACAGCAGTTGTTGACGCAGCTGCCGCCGATCGCGCAGACGGCAGTGTCCTGGCACGTCTGGCTGCTGCAGCTCGCGGTGGTCGAGACGCAGGTGCCCGACGCGCAGACCGTGTTGAGCGCGCAGTCCGCGTTCTGGGCGCAGCCCGGCTGGCAGCGCGGGTGGGTCGGGTCGTTGTTGCAGCTCGCGCCGAGGGGGCAGTCGGTGTTCGAGACGCAGCCGGCGCGGCAGCTCTTCGATCCGTCCGGATTCGCGTCGCAGATCTGGCCGCTCGTGCAGTCGGAATCGCTGGAGCAGAGCGTCAAGAGGAAGCAGGCGTTGGCGCGGCACCGATAGCCCGGGGCGTGCTCGACGATCTTGAGGCAGTCGTCGTCGCTGAAGCACTGCTGCCTGCACAGCCGCGCCTGCGGGTCGCACGAGTCGCCCGGCGGGCAGGTGCGGCTCCGCGCGATGCAGGCCTTGAGCGAGACGTCGCAGCCCTGCGCGGGATCGGCGCACTCGCCGTCCCCGGAGCACGGCTTGAGCGTGTCGGGGACGCACGCGTTCGAGACGCCGCACGCGGTCGACGGGAAGCAGAGGCTCTTCCCGCTTGCCTGGCGGCAGACGAGCGGGCTCGCGCACGCGCCCGAGGCGTTGCACGCCGAGACGCAGAACGTCCCGGCGCCGGGAAAGTCCGGGTGCGCGGCGCACGCGCTCCCCCCGCCGCACTCCGCGTCGCTCTTGCACGGCTGGCAAAAGGGCGTGGTCGGCTTGCAGGTGCGCAGCGCCGTGTTGCAGTACTGGCCGCTGCCGCAATCCGCGTCGGCCTTGCAGCCGCCCACGCTGTCGACGCACAACCCGGTGAAAGCATTGCAGTATTTTCCCGGGCAAGCGGCGTCGCTGGTGCACACGCAGCGTCGCAACTCGCGGTCGCAGCGGAAGTTCGCGCCGCATTCGGAGTCGCCCGAACACGTGTCCGGCAGCGCCGCCGGGGGCTGCGGAATGCCGTTCTTGCACGCGGCCAACGCGACCGCGAGCGCGATGAAAACGTGCTTCCGGAGCATCGCTCCACGCGTACCGTGGGGCTCCGCGCGGCGTCAATCGGACAGAAAAATGCGGACAGAGATCATGGAACACCGTACGCGCAGCGGGCCAAACCGCAGACTGGGAAGGATGCCCAGAAGTTGCTCAAAGCGTCCGAAGATCTCATCGTTTTTCATTTCGGGGCGCGTCGGCGGCCCACAGGGCCGCCGGCTGTACAGGGGGGCTCCGCCCCCCCGTACCACCCCCCCGCGGACGACGACGACTGGTTCGATCTCGACCCGGGCTGAAGCCCGGGTCTAGCAAAAAGCAAGCCCCCTGAAGGGGGCTGAACCGTGTGCATGCGAGATGACCTTCGACGCCCCGAACGGTTTTCTTCTCCAGGCCCGCGACTGGCGACAAGCCCGGCCTCCTCGTCGCCAACCGTTGTCGTTATTTCGGGCCCTTCCCCGCCTTCCTGCACTCCGCCGACTTCTCCCGCGCCGTCTTCGCCAGCGGCGAGTTGTGGTGCGCCTGGACGACCTCTTCGTAGAACAGCCTGGCGTTCTCGCAGTCGCCCTGCGCCTGGAAGGACATGCCGATCTTGAGCAGCGCGTCGGGCACCTTGTCGGACCCCTTGTATTCCTTGAGGACTTTCTGGAACTCGACGATCGCGTCGTTCCACTTCTTTTCCGCGTAGTAGGTCTCGCCGAGCCAATACTGGGCGTTGGGCGCGAGCTCGTCCTTGGGAAACCGGGTGAGAAAGTCCTGCAGCAGCTCGCGCGCGCGAGGGAATTGGCCGGCGTCGACCTTCTGCCGCGCGAGCGAATAGATCCCCATCCGGTCGGTCGGGTGCTCCGCCTTCTCGAGCTCCTTCTGCCGCTGGGCGACGACCTGGTTGGCCGCGTCGAGCGCCTTCTGCTGCTCCTGGGTGAGCTTCTCCAAGGCATCGATGCGGTGCTGCAGGACTTCGATCTGCCCGCGCAGCGCGGTGACGTCGTTCTGCGCTTTCTCCAGGTCGACGGCGAGATCGGCCCCGCTCTTCCGCGCCGCCCGGTTGAGCGCGTCGAGCGCCTCCTGGAGCGCTTTCGACTTCTGCGCCTGCTCCGCGGCGAGCTTCTGGCGCTCGAGGTTGGCGGCGTCGACTTCCTTCTTCAAATCGACCCGCAACGCCGCGATATCCTGCCGCATCTGCTCGCCTTCCTGCGCGGTCGTCACGCAGGC
>JAIVGS010000230.1 GCA_020201435.1 Myxococcales bacterium | reverse complement strand
GATCCAGACCATCTGGATGGCTTCGCACGCCGGCGTCCTGCGGCTGTGGCAGGGGTCGGACTGGACGTCGCCCCGAACCGCGTCGCAGACCGGACCAGACGCGGTGACGGTCTCGCGCGCCGCCGCGATGGGCCGCACCGTCGCCGACGGCACGCCCGAGGGAATCCGTCTTGCGGCCCTCGTCGCCGCCGGCGCCGTCAACCGGTACTACCTGCCGGTCGAGGCCTGGTCCACGATGCGGATGCAGTCGAACCCCTACCTCAAGTGGGCGCACCCGTGATGCTGCAGAAGTGGCACGAGCTGCGCCGCAGCGAGGAAGGCCAGACGCTCGTTTTGGCGGCGATCTTCGGCCTGATCTTGATGCTTTGCGTGCTCTGCACCGTGAACCTCGGGCGCGCGGTCTACGACAAGGTCCAGCTGCAGGCCGCGGCCGACTCGGCGGCCTACTCGGAAGCGGCCGTCGAAGCGCGGGTGATGAACCTGACCGCGTACACCAACCGCGCGATGGTCGTGCACTACGCGTCGGCGATGGCGATGACGTCGTACCTGACCTGGCTCCACTTCATGTGGACGTTCGTCAAACCGATCCTGACCGTGCTCAAGTTCATCCCGGTCATCAACACCGTCGCAACCGCGGTCGACCAGATCCTCCAGACGCTGATCACCGTGATGGACTGGGCGATCGTCATCCTCATCCCCGCGCTCTCCGCCAACAACGTCTTCCTCTGGGGGGTGCAGGAAGGAGCGTGGCTGTCGACCTGGGCGCGGCTGGGGAAATCGATCTCGCCGGAGGCGCACTCGGGCGATTCGGCCGCCCATCCGTACCATCCGATCTGGCCGGAGATGATTCCGGCGATGAACGCGGTCGTCTTCTCGCAGACGCGCGGGCAGATGACGGTGCCGCAGGCGACGCTCCAGACGGGAAGGCTGCTGCTCAACAACAGCCAGCCCGAGATCCAGGAAGCGCGGCTGCACATGGTGGAGATCGCCAACTCGGCCCGGACGCCGTGGGTCGCATACGGGGACAACTATCCGTCGAAGAAGTTCCTGACGATCTCGCCGGCGGCGCGTCACTTCTTCTTCGGCATCAACATCGGGATCGGCAGCCTGGGTATCGGGAACGTCGGCCGAACCGAGCTGGGCACGTTCCCGCCCGGCGGCAGCGCCGCCAGCTCGAAGACGTACGGCCAGATCTGGAGCGGCCAGCGGTTCCAGGGTCTCGCGAAGCTCGGGATCTGCCCGGCGTGCCTCAAGGGCAGGTTGAACATTTTCAACCTGGTCGCGGTCGACGATCTCCTCGGCAACCCGAGCAGCCCACGGCTCGAGCAGTACTACGTGCTCTGGCGGCCGCCCAAGCTGATCGAGAAGGCCATCCCCGGCCTCGGCAAGGCGCTCGACAAGGTTGCCAACAGCGTCAAGACGATGTTGCCCAAGGGGCAGAGATTGTTCGCGATTTCGCCCTACGTCTACTTCGTGCCCAATGCCCATGTGAACAGTCGCCTGGGGATGTTCGGGCCGAACGGGAACTTCAACCAGCCGGACGTGCTCGTCGGCCTCGCCAAGCAAGGCATCGACTACGACCGCGAAGCCGGCGCAGCGAAATACTACGGCCACCGCTTCACCTGGAATGGCCGTGGCGCGGGCACCGGCACCGTCGACATGGGCTACACCGACAAGGACTGGCCGACCATCCCCGGGCTGCCGCGGCAGCTCACGCACCGCGGGCTGAGCGCGTTCTCGGCGGCGCAGGTCTATTACCATCGCCCGGGCGAATGGCGGGAGCAGCCGAACTTCTTCAACCCGCTGTGGGGCGCGCGGCTGATGCCGGTGATGGAGTCGAACGTCCTGCAGCGGCTCGCCCTTGGCAAGGTCCAGATCCTGAAGAATTTGGTGATGCACTGATGCAGCGCCTTTCAAACGGCGAGCGCGGGTCGGCGATGGTCGAGGCGGCGATCATCTTCCCCTGCCTAGTGTTGATCCTCTACTGGTCGGCGGCGCTGACCGACGTGATGGTGTTGAAGCTCAAGGCGGCCGAGGCGCTGCGGTATTCGCTGTGGGAGATGACGGTCTTCAAGCCGCCGGCGCAGATCAACACCGAGGTGCAGCAGCGCTTCGTCGACCTGCGCTCGCCGAAACGGATCAACATCTCCTACACCGGCCTTCTCATGTACCCGCTGGCGCGCGACATGGCCTGGAAGGCCAACGTCGACACCACCACCAACCACGGCGGGCTGGGCGGGAACAAGATTCCGCCGCAGGGGAACGGCTTTCTCGACCGGCTTTTGACGCTGGTGCAGAACGCGCTCGCGACGGCCGTCGACGCGAATCTCAAGCTCTGGAAGTTCAACCTGAACGGCGAGGCCACCGCGACCGTCACGCTGGTGCGCGCGCGGCACGACGAAGAAGCGTCGCCGATCCTGAAGGGCGGCGACCTCCTGGGCCTCAAGGGCGGAAACGACCTCGACCATCCGCCGTCGATGACCAACCTGACCTTCAAGGCGCCGCTGCCGTCGCAGCGGCCGATGCGGCTCGTCTTCGATACCTGGAAGGCGTGGCCGAAGCCGAAGGCCTACACGCTCGACGGCGCGCCGACCGATGTGAACACTTCTCCGACCAGGACCTACCCGGTCGTCGAAGAGCAGGTCGCTCGGCAGGTGGACAAGATCGCCTTCTTCGGGCTCGACAACGTGCCGTTCTTCGGCAGCGTCCGGACCATCTACAACTCCATCATGCGCGGGCCGGTCACGGAGTACATCGTCGGCGGGCGGCTGCCGGACGTGATCTCGTCGGAGCGGATGGACGGGCCGCAGCGGGGGCCGATCACGATCCTGCCGCCCGACCGCGACAATTCCGACCCGTCGTGGGTGCCGAACCGGTGCGAGATCAAGGGTAGCACCGTGAATTGCCCCACGCACCGGCTCGGCGACGAGACCGGGCGCGGCACGTCCGCGATCAAGATCGACAACAACAACAGCATGGGCGACCAGGTCGACCGCTCGCGCTACACCATCCCCTACCGGATCAACACCGAGTATTGGACCCAGTCGGGCGGGACGGTGAAGAACGCGGAAGGCCGCAAGCTCAAGTCGGTGGCGGCGAACATCGCCAGGAACAACGAGTACGTGAAGAGCTGGCAGTGCCGGGGGCACTACTTCCTCGCCAGCACGAAGCCGCAGGAGACCGACGTCGGAAAACGCTACAAGCAGGCCTGCGAACGATGATCGCGCGCGTGCTCAGACTGCTCTTGGCGCTCTCTGCGGCCGCCGCCGTGCTCGTCGCCGGCGCGTACGCGGGCGGGGCGTTTTCGTCGGCGCAGGCGGCGAAAGGCCGGCCGGCGCGGGTCAGCGACGAGCAGCCCTACGGCAAGGAGCCGCAGGCGGGGGAGATCGCGGTCGGCGACGCGCTCACCGTCAACGGCCAGCCGATGCAGATGTCGATCTTCTTCACCAGCGACGAGCCTTCCCGTGTGGTTCACTTCTATGCCGAGGCCTTTCGCGCGCGCCGTCTGACGCCGGTGCTGTCCGAGGTGCATGTCTCGGCGTTCGACCCGAAGGACGGCTGGCAGCGGTTCGTCACCGCGATGCCGCAAGGCGACGGGCAGACGATGGTGATGATCGGCGCGACGAACCCCCGGCGTCCGCCGCGGTTCATGAAAGCCGCGGAGGCGGCCGGTTTTCCCGTCCCGAAGGAGAACCGCGGGTTTCTCGGCTACACCTCCGAGGACATGGGCAACAAGGCCGAGACCGCGCAGTTCATGAGCCCGCTCGCGCCGGCGGCCGTCGCCGATTTCTACCGGCGCGAGCTCGCCGCGAAAGGCTGGACCGAGCGCAGGCAGGACGCGTCGCAGGACCTGATCACGTTCTCGCGCGGCGGCGAGATCCTCTCGGTCGCGATGCAGGCGCTCGAGGAGAAATCGGGTGCGGCCGTCTTCGTCACCCGCACGCAGGAGGGCGTCCGGTGATCGCGCGCTGGCGAAAATTGCGGCTCGCGGGCCAGTCCGGCCAGGCGCTCGTCGAACAGGGCGTGCTGCTCGCGACGCTCCTCGGCGGCCTCGCCGTCGGCGGCGTGTGGCTGATGAAGACGCACCCGGACATGATGAACATGCTCAACATCCAGATCCGCAGCTACTACTTCATGCTCTCGCTGCCCTTTCCCTGAGACTGGTCGTCGGTCCAGCCGGTGGGGAACGTGGAGTGCGCGCCGGTGCGGCCGGCGGCGATGAGCTCGACCGTCTGTCGCGGCGATTCCGCCTTGACGAGCCCCCACAGCGGCACCTGTCGCGAACGCCAGACGCGCACGTCGCGCAGCCGCAGCGGCTCGGCCTTGTCGTAGACCCCGGCGCGGACCTCGATGCGCTCGGGCCGGCCCTTCACCACCTTCCCCGCGCCTTTTTTCGGCGGGTCCGGCAGCGGAAGCTGGTCGATCGGCACCTCGATTGGCGCCTGACCTGCGACATACACGTACATGCGGTCGTAATTGTGCGGGTCGGAGGGATCGCCGTGCAGCCGCAGCTTCACTGCCGACGCGAGGCCATCGCCGTTCACGCCGGCTTCCTCGAGCCAATACCAGCCGTTGTCGAGGGCGGGCGGCAGGATCGAGAAGCGGACCCGCGCGTCGCTCTCTCCCCTGGTCCTGATCGCGTATTCGGCCCACGATCCAGGCTTCAGATCGGGTGGCCCGAGCGCTTCGGCCAGCGCGGCATCGCCGAGGATCGGCGTGGTCGCGATGTTTTCGGCCGAGCGCTGCTCCTTCACCTTCTCGGGCACGACGACGTGCGCAGGGGCGAGCAGGAGCAGCGCGAGCAGCATGCGCAAAAGCGTAACATGCGGGCGTGGTTCGGCTCGCGTATCTCTCTGCTTACGCGCTTCTGGCGGCACTCGGCGAGGCGCTGGTGGCGCGCCCTGCCCTGCTCTGGCTGCGCGGGCAGGGGCTGCTCGGGCCGGCGCTGCCGTGGGAGGTGCCGCTCGGCGGCATCGCCCTGCTCTGCGCGGCGCTGGTTGCGGTGGCGACGCTGTGGCTCGCCTCCGACGCGGCGCTCGGAAGGCGGCCGCGAGTGCCGCAGCACGCGGCTTTCCTCCTGCTGCTGGCGATCTGTTTCGGCGTGCGGTCGTGGGGAGGCGAGCCGCGGCCGCCGCGCGACCCGACGTCGGCCCTGCTCGATGGCCTCCGCGCCGCGGCGGCCGAGCTCGACCGCGACTACCGCGGCTCGTATACGCCCGACGCCGGCCAGCTGAACTCGGCGCTGGCCCAGGTGACGCCGCCCGGCTATCGGCGGCTGGGCCGCAGCATCCCACTCCACGCCCGCGTCCTTTCCGGCGCGGACGGTCCGCAGCTGTCGGCCATGCCCGGCGATCTGCCCGGTACGATCTACGTGGCGATCTCGAAAGACCGCACCGCCGCGTGGCTCACGGCGCTCGGCCTGAACGGCGTGCTGAAGGCGCGCGTGGAAGCGCACGGCGGCACGCATTCGCAGCCGGGCCGGGACCCGCTGGTACCGATCTACCCGGGTATGCGAGGCTTGAGCCGATGATCGCCATCGCCTTGCCCGTCATCGTCTGCGCCACGTCGGCCGGGGCGCTCGGCTTCAACCGCCCGAAGCTGCCGGCGTCGATGGAGGTCGGCATCGCCGGACCCGATCTCGCGGTGTACGTGCCTGCATCGGGAACGCTACCGTACGTGGTCGCGCCGCACGGCCGCCGCTGCAAGGCGAGCATCGGCGACGATGGAAATGTGGCGATCGGCGTCGCCGGTGTGCACCTCGAGCTGTATCCCGCCACCGTGCTCTTCCAGGTGATCTCCGCGTGTCCGTACTTCCCCTCGGCGGCGAAGGTGCTCGACGAGATGTACCCCGCCACCCGCTGCTCGAAACCGCGTGCGGACGCGCGGCGCGTCGCGCCCAACCTGGTCCGGTGGGACGGCGGATTCGTCCTCTACGAAGACTTCCGTGGCGCCGCCGAAGGCCGCTGCACGCTCGGCCCCCGCTGCGAGGCCCTGTTGACGGCCGCAATCGAGTCGGCGACGCGGTTCCTCAGATATCCAGGTTCGTCGCATCGAGGGCGTGTTTCTCGATGAATTCCCGCCTCGGCTCGACGGCGTCGCCCATCAGCGTCGTGAACATCAGCTCGGCCTCGGCCATGTCGTCGGCGTGGACTTCGAGCAGCGTGCGGCGCTCGGGGTCCATCGTCGTCGCCCAGAGCTGCTCGGGATTCATCTCGCCCAGACCCTTGTAGCGCTGGATTTCGAGGCCTTTCGAGGCCGCGCGCTTGATGATCTCGACCAGCTCGATCGGGGTCGAGGCGCTCAGGCCGGCGCCGTCGCCCTTGACGGTGAGCTGGTACGGCGCGCCGCCGAGCGGGGCGAACTCGCGCCGCAACCGGGCGAGCTCGGCAAAGTCCGGACTGGTCAGGAGCACGTGGTCGACGACCGTCTCGCGGGTGGCCCCGTTGTGGCCCAGGCGCACGGTCACTTTCTGGCAGCCGTGCTCCGGATCGTCGAGGACGTCGAGCACCGGCGTCTCGTTCGGCTGCGCCGCCGCGAGCGCCTGCTTGAGGACCATGGCCTGGATCGCGAGGTACGACGGGTCGCGCAGCGCCTGGGCGTCGATCTGCGTCGAGGCGAGCAGCGCATCCAGCACGCGGCCGTCGCGGCGCTTGTCGATCTTGTCGAGCAGCCGCCGGTACTGCAGCACCTTGTCGAGCAGGCCTTTCAGCTTTTCGCCCGAGATCTCCTCGCCGCCCTGCCCGGAAACCATCGCGCCCTCGGTGCCGAGGGTCAAAAGGTGTGCGTCGAGCGCGGCGTCGTCCTTGAGGTAGAGCTCTTTCTTGCCTTTGGCCACCCGGTAGAGAGGCGGCTGCGCGATGTACAGGTGGTGCTTCTGGTCGCCGTCGGCCATCTTGCGCGCGACCACGTCGTGCATCTGCCGGTAGAAGAACGTCAAAAGCAGGGTCCGGATGTGGCTGCCGTCGACGTCGGCGTCGGTCATGAGAATGATCTTGTGGTACCGCAGCTTGCCGATGTCGAACTCGTCGTGGATTCCGGTGCCGAGCGCGGTGATCATCGTCGCGATCTCGGCCGAGGCGAGCATCTTGTCGAAGCGGGCCTTCTCGACGTTGAGGATCTTCCCGCGCAGCGGAAGGATCGCCTGCGTGCGGCGGTCGCGGCCCTGTTTGGCCGAGCCGCCTGCGGAATCGCCCTCGACGATGTAGAGCTCGCACTTCTCGGGGTCGCGCTCCTGGCAGTCGGCGAGCTTGCCGGGGAGCGACGCGCTGTCGAGCGCTCCCTTGCGCCGCACGGTCTCGCGCGCTTTCCGCGCCGCGATCCGCGCGCGCGCGGCGTCGGCCACCTTCGCCATCACGCGCTTGGCGATGGCCGGGTTCTGCTCCCAGTACTCGGTCAGCTTGTCGCCGACGAGCTGCTCGACCGTGCCCTTGGCCTCGGTGTTGACGAGCTTGCCCTTCAGGTTGCCCTCGAACTGCGCGCCGGGGATCTTGACCGAGATCACCGCGGTGAGGCCCTCGCGGATGTCCTCGCCGGAGGGCGATTCCTTGATCTCCTTCCAGGTGCCGCTCTCCTCGCCGTACTTCACCACCGTCCGGGTCAGCGCGCTCTTGAAGCCGATCAGGTGCGGCCCGCCGTCGACGGTGTTGATGTTGTTGGCAAACGAGAAGACCTTCTCGTCGAAGCCGTCGTTCCACTGCAGCGCGACGTGGACTTCGGAGCCGTTCTGCTCGCCCTTGATGTTGATCGGCGGCTCGAAGAGAACGGTCTTGTTGGTGTTGAGGAGCTCGACGTAGCTGCGGATGCCGCCGTCGTACTTGAAATCGTGCGACTTGTCGGACCGCTCGTCGCGCATGACGATGCGCAGGCCGGGGTTCAAGAACGCGAGCTCGCGCATGCGGTTGGAGAGGACGTCGAAGTTGAACTCGGTGGCCTCGAGCACGCTCGAGTCGGGCTTGAACGTGACTTTGGTCCCGCGCAGCGAGGTCTTGCCCAGCTTGCGCACCTGGCCGGTCGGGATGCCGGTCTGGTACCGTTGCTTGTAGATCTCGCCGTTCCGGTAGACCTCGACCTCCAGGTACTCGCTCAAGGCGTTGACGCACGAGACGCCGACGCCGTGGAGGCCGCCCGAGACCTTGTAGCTGCCCTGGTCGAACTTGCCGCCCGCGTGGAGCTTGGTCATCACCACGTCGAGCGTGTCCATCGGCTCGGTGGGGTGCGGCCCCACCGGAATGCCGCGGCCGTCGTCCTGGACGCTCAATGACCCGTCGGCGTGGATCGTCATCTCGATGATCTTGGCGTGCCCCGCGAGCGCCTCGTCGACCGAGTTGTCGACCACCTCGTAGACGAGGTGGTGCAGCCCCTCGGCGCCGACGCCGCGGATGTACATGTGCGGGCGCTTGCGGACCGCTTCGAGGCCTTCGAGGACCTTGATGCTTTCCGCCGAATACTCGGCGCTCGCGGCCGCGCCCTGGGCGGGCTGCTTGTCCTGCGAAATCTCCAAAATCGCACCTCGGATCGGTGCGTGAAGTATCACGCGGGATCGCCCGGAAGCAAGGCGAAACGGCGGCTGTATCCCTCTGAAAACAGGCTACTTTTCAGGCGCGATCCGACCTTCGGAAACGCGCTGGAAGAGAGCGTTTTCTGCCGCACTTCTGGCGACCAGATCGCGGTCGGTGGTGGTCAGCACCACCTGGCCTTCCAAGGCAGCGAGATACGACATCAAATACCCGTTCCGCTCCGGATCGAGCTCGCTGGAGACGTCATCGAGCAAAAGCAGCGGCGAGCGACCCTGCTTCTCGCGGAGGTTTTCGATCTCGCCGATCTTGAACGCGAGCACGACCGCGCGGGACTGGCCCTGGCTCGCGTACAGGCGCGCGGGCTTGTCGCCGATCAGGACCGTGACGTCGTCGGCGTGAGGGCCGACGCTGGTGAAGCCGCGTTCGGTGTCGCGGCGCAGACGGTCCTCGAGCGACCGTCGGAGCGCCTGTTCGCTCGCGTCGGCCGCGGTCAGGTCGAGCCCGAGCCCGGCTTCGCCGCGAGCGACCTCGGTGAACGCGCGCCGGGCGTGGGGTGTGATCTCGGAGAGCACTTCCGCGCGCCGCTGCCGGATCCGGGCGCCGACGATCGAGAGCGGCTCGTCGAACGACGCGAGCAAGTCCGGCGCGGCGCGCTGGCGCAGGAGATGGTTTCGTGAGCGCAACGCGCGCAGGTAGTCGCGGGCATCGGAGAGATGCGAGGGATGCCGGTTCAGAACCGCGCGATCGAGCAGCCGCCGGCGGCCGTCGGGACCCTCTTTCACGACCGCGAGGTCGTCGGGAGTGAACGCGACGGTGGCGAGACCGCCGAAGAGGTCCTGCGGATCGCGGATCGGCTTCCCGTCGAGGCGCGCGAGGCGACCTTCGCGCCCGACCTCGACGTCCACGTTGCGCACACCGCCTGGCAGATCGAATCGACCGGTGATCTGGGCGGAATCATTCGTTCCGAGTCGCACGAGCTCGACGAGCTTCTGCGCCCGCAGCGGCCGCAGCGTGCAGAGCAGATAGCAGGCCTCGAGAAAGTTCGTCTTCCCCTGCCCGTTCGGCCCGAACAAAACCGTCGTGTGCGGCGAGAGCGCGACGGTCTGATCGGCCAGGTTCCGAAAGGCGCGCGTGTGGACGTCGAGGAGAAGCACGAAAGAGAGGCTACAGACTTCAGCCCACAGGCTCCAGGCCGAGAGCAGGAAGTTGGCCGGGAGCCTCGAGGCTGAAGCTCGAGGCCTTTCACTCCTTCACGCACATGTCGATCGGCACGCCGGCGCCGGCGCTGCGGCACTGGTATTTTGGCGGGCATCGCGGCGGCGGTTTCTTCGCTTTCTTGCTGGTGTCGACCGGCGCGCCGGGAACCACCTTGGTCGTGCCGAGCTCGAAAGACGCGCACGGAAGCACGCAAAATCCCTGGTCTTTCGGCTTGCCGTTGGCGTCGCTTTCCTTGATGCAGCGCTGGCCGTGATGGTTGCAGTCGGCGTTCTGCCGGCAGTTGCGGCCGAGGCCGACCGTGCGCGGGTCGCGCGGAATCTTCCTCGCTGGCCGGGCTTGAATCGGAGCCGCAGCGAAAGCGAAAAGCAACAGCGCACCGCGAAGGCGCGAAGGCACGAAGATTTTTTTCATCAGATGCGCATCGGCATGATCACGGCCGTGTAGCGCGCGCCGACGCCGGGATCGCCCGCCGGCTTGAGCACGCCCGGCGAAAGCTCGTCGCACAGCTCGACGTTCATCTCCGGCGCGTCGAGGACCTGGAGGACGTCCATCAGGTAGCGCGCGTTGAAGCCGATCTGCAGCGGCTGGCCCTTGTACGTCACTGGAATTTCTTCGCGCGCGTCGCCGAGGTCCGGATTCTGCGACGTGACGCGCAGCGAGTTCTCGCTCAGCTCGAGGCGAACGGCATTGGTCGAGCGGTCACTCGAAAGCAGGCTCATGCGCTTGAGCGTGTCGAGCAACCGCGGGCGGTCGACGGTGACCGTGCGATCGGCTTCCTTCGGGATCACCTGCATGTAGTCGGGGAAGGTCCCGTCGATGAGTCGCATGACCATCGTCACGTCGCCGCGCCGGAACACCCCGCTCGTCTCGGTGAAGCCGAGCTCGCAGTCGCCGCCGGAGTTCTCGTCCAGGAGCCGCCGCAGCTCGAGCAGACCCTTGCGCGGCACGATCACCCCATGCTTCAGGTTGAATCCTTCGAGCGGCCGCTGGGCGAGGGACAACCGGTGGCCGTCGGTCGCCACCATCCGCACGCTGCCCTCTCCGCCTTCGAAAAACACGCCGTTCAGGTTGTGGCGCGTCTCGTCGGCGGAGATGGCGAACTGGGTCTTCTCGATCATCTCCGACAGCGAAGTCGGGTCGACCTTGACCATCTGCGCTTTCTCGGCGCGCGGGAACGGCGGGTAGTCCTCGGCCGGCTGTCCGACGATGTTGAACTCGGCCGCCCCGCTGGTCAGCTTGACGCGGTTGTTGGCCTCCCGCTTCAGGACCAGGTTCCGCTCGGGCAGCGCGCGGACGATGTCGTAGAGCTCCTTGTGCTTCAAAGCGACCGCGCCGGGCTTGCGGATCTCGGCCGGGTGCGTCGTCTGCACGCCGATCTCGAGGTCGAAGGCAGTCACCCGCAGCTTCTGGTCTTCGGTCGCTTCCAGCAGCACCGACGCCAGGATCGGCATGGTGCTCTTCTTCTCGACGATGCCCTGGGCCCGGTAGAGGGCGCGGGAGAACTCGTCGGTCCCGATCTGCAGCTCCATCTCTGAATACCTTTCTGATCAGGAAAAGAAGATCTCGTCGTACTGGTAGAGCCTGTGGATCTGTGGGTTCGGTCTCGGTGGTGGGCCTGTGACTGTAGCAGGTTCAGCTTGTGCACGGGCTGTGTAGTGCGCGGCAAGCCGGTTGTCTACAGCGCCGTTCACAGCTTCTTCAGCCGTTGAGTCTTCTCAGAAGCGACTCGACGATCCGCGAGAGCTCGGGGTCTTCGCCCATCAACTCCTCGATGCGCTGTTCGGCGTTGATCACCGTCGAGTGGTCCTTGCCGCCGAACTTCTCGCCGATCACCGGGTAGGAAAGGCTCGTGATCTTGCGGGTCAGGTACATCGCCACCTGGCGCGCGCGCGCGATGTTCTGCTGGCGGCGGTCGCCGAGGATGTCCTGCGGCTTGACCTGCATGGCCTCGGCGACGACCTTGATGATCGCGGTCACGTCGGGCTTGTCGCCGCGGACGACGAGGATGTTTTTCAGGACGTCCTGGGCGAGCTCGACGGTCAAGGCCGCGCCGGTCAGGCTGGCGAACGCAGCCAGGCGAATCAGGCTGCCTTCGAGCTCGCGGACGTTGCTGCGGATGTGCGTGCCGAGGAAGAGGGCGACGTCGTCGGGCAGGGCGATGTGGTCGGTCGTCGCCTTCTTTTTCAGAATCGCGACCCGGGTCTCGACTTCCGGCGGCTGGATGTCGGCGATCAGGCCCCACTGGAACCGGCTGCGCAGGCGCTCCTCGAAGCCCTCGATCTCGGTCGGCAGCTTGTCGGAGGTGACGAAGATCTGCTTTCCGCCCTCGTGCAGCGCGTTGAAGGTGTGGAAGAACTCCTCCATCGTCTGCTTCTTGTTGGAGAGGAACTGGATGTCGTCGAGGAGCAGGATGTCGCACTTCTCGCGGTAGCGCGCGCGGAACTCGGGCATCCGGTGCTGCTCGAGCGCGTGGATCAGGTCGTTGGTGAAGGCTTCGCTCGAGAGGTAGACGACGTGGCAGTTCGGGTTCTGCTTGAGGGCGTGGTTTCCGACCGCGTGCACCAGGTGGGTCTTGCCGAGCCCCACGCCGCCATAGAGGAAGAGCGGGTTGTACGCCTTGCCGGGCGCGTTGGCGACCGCGGTGCAGGCCGCCACCGCGAACTGGTTCGAGGGGCCGACGACGAACGACTCGAAAGTGTACTTCGGGTTGATCTGCAGCTGCCGCGAGGGCGGCGGGTCGCTCGGCGGCGGATTGGTGATCGGCGGCCGCGACTCGGGGATCGGCGGCGCCTCGGCTGCCTCGTCGGGGCCAGGCCGCTCGCGGACGATGAACTTGACGGTGCACTTGCTGCCGTACTGCGCTTCGAGGTCCTGCAGGAGCACGTCGAGCAGGTTGTCCCGGACCCAGTCGATCATGAACTTGCTGGAGTGGGCGAGGGTGAGCTCGCCGCCCTCCAGGCTCACCGGCTTGATCGGCTCGAAGTAGGTCTGGAAGGTGTGCCGCGAGAGGCGTCCGCGCAGGTGGTCGATGGCGCGGGTCCAGAGGTCCTGGGCGGCTTTTTCGGACTGGATCGCCGCGGGATCGACGAGATTTCCGTCCACAGGCTTGTTCACACCTGTGGACAAGGAGCCAGACATCGGAACGTCCCCCGGGTAAAAGTGCAGAAAAAACAAGGCGTTCGAGCGCGCGACGCGGCTCGGTGGCCGTGGGTTCGCTTCTCCGGAATGTCCGTCTTACGACAACTGCGTAACGGGGGCGGACCCTAGCAAAGGGTGCGAAAGCCGATCAAGTGGGATCAGTGAAGTCCGCGGATCAAGGGCAGATCGTGTCGCCGCGGGCGCAAAAGGTTGCGAGTGGAAGTTTCCTCTCTGTCACCACTCTGTCGCAGGCGCGCGAGATCGTTTGACGTCGAACTAAAAAGCAAGTGCGCACCGAGAAGGCGCGAAGGGGTTCCGGGCTGGTTGCGCGAGCGGCGTTGGTCGCCGGGCCCAACCCACTTCGCGCCTTCGCGTCTTCGCGGTGCGCTTTTGTTGTTGGTCGTGTTGACACTGCACACCATGCGTGCTTCATTGCCGCGCTTTTTCGTGAGGAGGCCGACGTCGTGAAGCGCACGTACCAGCCCAGCAAGATCCGCCGGAACAAGGAGCACGGGTTCCGCAAGCGCAACGCCACCAAGGCCGGCCGCAATGTCCTCAAGCGCCGGCGGGCGAAGGGCCGCAAGCGGCTCGTCGTCAGCGCACCAAAGAAGTAGTCGCCGTGGAGCTCGGCTTTCCGAAGAGTGCGCGGCTGCTCCGGCGCGCCGAGTTCCTCGCCATCCAGCACAAGGGCAAGGGGTTTTCCGAAGGGCCGCTGGCTGCGAGCTGGAGCCTGCGGGAAGCGGAGCCGACCCGGCCGGGAATGAGGCCGGGGTTGGCCCGGGTTGGGCTCACGGTCTCTTCGAAAGTCGGGGGCGCGGCGGTGCGCAATCTCGTCAAGCGGAGGTTGCGGGAGGCGGTCCGACACGAGCTGTCAACCTTACCGGCCGTCGACCTGGTGATCGTCGCGCGGGCGTCGTCCGTGAACGTCCGGGTGGCCGATTTCCGCGCCTGGCTGCGGCGCGCGGCCGAACGGATGGTTAAAGGGGCAGGGCGATGATCGCACGCGTCCTTTCTCTGCCGCTGCTCGTACTTCTTTGGATTTACAGGAGATTTGTGTCGCCCGCGCTGCCGGCGGCCTGCCGCTACTACCCCAGTTGCTCGCAATATGCGGAACAGGCCGTTCGCATCCACGGGCCCGTGATCGGCCCGTGGCTCGCCCTGCGCCGCCTGTTGCGCTGCCATCCCTGGGCCGTCGGTGGGCCCGATCCGGTGCCGCCGGCGAAGAGGCTTGCATGAAGGACATGAATCAGCGGCTGTTCCTCGCCATCGCCATCTGGCTCGCATGCATCTTCGGCTACTACACCTGGTTCGCGCCGAAGAAGGCGGCCCAGCCGGTGGCGGGGCAGACCAGCGCGGCGCAGGAGTCGCCGAAGCCTGCCGTCGAGCCGCCGGTCGCCGCTGCGCCGGCGACACCCGCCCCGGTCGCACCGAAGGCGGCGGATGTTCCACGTGGAACGAAGCCGGAGCCGCCCCTGCGCGAGGTGACTTTCGAGACGCCCCGCGCCCGCATCGTCGCCACCAGCCAGGGCGCGGCGATCAAGAGCATCCAGCTCCTGGGCGACAAGTGGACGCGGCACAAGGGCGCCAAGGACGAGTCGCACCTCGATCTGGTCGGCGAGCACGCCGGAGAGCCGTTTCCGTTCGCCACCGTCGTGAAGGGGACGGGCGGAGCCGAGATCCTCCCCGCGAACGAGCCGTACGAGCTGGTCCGGCAGGACGCGACCAGCGCCACGTTCCGGGCGGAGCGGGGCGGGGTGACGCTGACGAAGACCCTCTCGGTGAACCCGGCAAATTACGGGATCAACCTGGCCGTGGAGGTCCGTTCGGCGACGCCGCTTTCGGGGCACCTCTGGGTCCAGGCTGGCGTCCATGCGCAGGAACCCTCGGGCGGCATGTTCTCCTCGCGCACCAACACCCCCTCGCAGGCCATCTGCCTCGAGCCCAACAAGTCCAAGCCGGAGAGGCTGGCGATCGGCGCCAAGCATCCGGAGTTCGACGCCCAAGGCGCGCAGTTCGCCGGCATCGACGAGCAGTATTTCCTGACCGCGGTGCTCCCCCCGGCGGGCGTTTCCGCATCCTGCCGCCTCGAAACCCACGGCGAAAAGACCGGGTCGTTGATCGCCTCGCTGGTCGTCCCGGTGCAGGGGACCGCCGCGCAGCTTTCGTTCAAGGGGTACGGAGGCCCGAAGGACGATCCCGACCTCGTCGCCGTGGCAGAGGCGCTCAAGCACTCGATCGATTTCGGCTTCTGGTCGGTGATCGCCGAGCTCCTGCTGACGATCATGAAGTTCTTCCAGCGCATCGTGCCGGGGCACAACTGGGGCATCGCGATCATCCTGCTGACGGTCGCGATGAAGCTGTTGACCTTCCCGCTGCAGCACAAGTCGATGAAGTCGATGCAGGAGATGCAGCGGATCCAGCCCCAGCTCGACGAGCTCAAGAAGAAGTACGCCGGCGACTCCCAGCGACAGAACCTCGAGCAGATGAAGCTCTTCAAGGAGCACGGGGTGAACCCGATGGGCTCCTGCCTGCCGATGCTGATCCAGATGCCGATCTGGTTCGCGCTCTATACGACCTTGCAGGTCTCGGTCGAGCTCTACAACGCGCCGTTCATCCCCGGCTGGCTCGACGACCTGACTGCCAAGGACCCGTACTACGTGCTGCCGGTCGCGATGGGCATCACGATGATCCTCACCCAGGTCCTCACGCCCACGCCGATGTCAAATCCGAGCCAGAAAACGATGGGTTACGTGATGAGCGGGTTCTTTTCGCTGCTGATGCTGACGCTGCCCTCCGGGCTCACGCTCTACATCTTCACCAACAACGTCCTCTCGATCGGCCAGCAGATGTACCTGCGGAGGGCCCTTCCCGCCCCCCCCGCCAAGGGACAGACAATCGAAGTGAAGCCGGGTAGCGGCAGCGGCGAAGGCCGTGCCAAGCTTCGGGCGTGACCGCGGGCGCACGAAAGGCCGGCCGGAAGAACCCGCTCTTCGGCGCCGCGGTCGTGAAGGCCGTGCTGCGCAAGCGGAAGGGCGACGGATC
>JAIVGS010000053.1 GCA_020201435.1 Myxococcales bacterium | reverse complement strand
GTGGTGGACGATGGCCGAGAGCACGCCGGTCTCGTCGGTGATGCGGGCCTCGACCTGGACCTTGCCGCTCTTGACGCTGGCCTTGACGTCGCTGATCTGCGGCGGCTTGGTGTCGTCGGCGAGCGCGGCGGTGGACACGAGAAGGGATGCGGCGAGGACCAGTGTGCGCATGACGCGACAGATACCGCCGCATGCCGCCAGCCGCAAGTCAGGCGGCGGCCGTCGCACCCTGCGGCGAGAGCTTCACCGAGACCGTCTTGGAGATGCCCGGCTCCTCCATCGTCACGCCGTAGAGCGAGTCGGCGACTTCCATCGTCCGCTTGTTGTGGGTGATGACGATGAACTGCGAGCTGCGGCTCATCTCGCGCACCATCTCGTTGTAGCGGCCGACGTTGGCCTCGTCGAGGGGCGCGTCGACCTCGTCGAGCAGGCAGAACGGCGTCGGCTTGATCAGGAAGATCGCGAAGATCAAGCTGACCGCGGTCAGCGCTTTCTCGCCGCCGGACAACAGATTCACGCTGGTCAGCTTTTTCCCCGGCGGCTGCGCGACGATCTCGACGCCCGGCTCGGCCCCCGGCTGCGCTGGATCCTCCACCAGCTGCAGCTCGGCCATCCCG
This sequence comes from Myxococcales bacterium, assembly GCA_020201435.1. Taxonomy (GTDB): domain Bacteria; phylum Myxococcota; class Myxococcia; order Myxococcales; family 40CM-4-68-19; genus 40CM-4-68-19. Next base: position 15,326 of record JAIVGS010000053.1, on the reverse strand, counting down.
CCCCGGAAGAGCCGCGGGAAGACCTGCTGGAACCGATCGTTGACCAGCGCGAACGTCTCCCGGAACCGCTGTTTCGACGCCTTGTCGATGCGCCCGATCGCCGAGCGCAGCTTCGCGATGCTCTCCTCGAGATCGCTCTTCTGAGCGGTGAGGAACGCGTGCCGCTCTCCGACCTCGCGGGCCTCGTCGATGGCAGTCAGCGAGACCTCGCCGAGCGCGTCGATCTTCTCGCGCAAGGAGCGCATCTTCTCGTCCGCCGCTTTGACGTCGAGCTGCAGCGCCGGCTCGCTGCGCGCGGCGGCGACGTCGGCGAGCTCCATCAGATTGCGCTCGCGTATGGTCTGCTCGAGGTGGGCGATCTCGAGCCGCGTCCCCTGGATCGCGAGCTCCGCGCGTCCCCGTCTTTCGCCGATCTCTCGCGCCTCCTCGCGCGCCTTGCGCACCTCCTCGTCGCCGCCCTGCAGCCGCAGTTGCGCCTGGTCGTACTGCGCCCGCGCCCGTCCGAGCTCGTCGCGCAGCCGTTCGGAATCGGCCAGCAGCTGCTTCAACTCGGACGCCGCGATCTCCTGGCGCGCGAGCAGCGCGGCGTCGCGCTCCTTTCCCGCCGCGATCTCGGCGGACGATTTCTCGCGCCGCGAATCGACTTCCGATCGCTGCTCCTGCAGGCGCTGCAGCGATCGCGCAAGTCCCTCGCGCCGCTCGGCGACCGCCGCCGCGCTCACTTTCGCCCTGGTCACGTCCGCCTGCACCGCTTCGGCGCGCTCGCGCGCTTTCAGCAGCTCGGCCTGCAGCGCGCGCAGCCGCGCCTCGCGCTCGCTCTGCTCACCCTCGCCGGCCGCGACCGCGTCGCGCGACGACCGCTCCTCGCGGGTGACTTCGCCGAGCGCGCCGGAGAGGTGCTCCCGCTCCTGGTGCAGCACCTGATCGCGCTGCGCGATCCGCGAGAGATCTTCCTGCAGCCGCGCCACGTCGCGCTCCAGCCGCAGCTGCGACAGCTCTTCCTCGCGTTCCTCGTGCACCAGCCGCTTGACGGTCGTGTCCGCCGTCTGCACCCGCGCCGCGAGCTGCGTGACCTGGTCGTTCAAGAGGTGCAGCCGCGCTTCCAGATCCTGCACCGTCTGGGCGAGCTCCGAAACCTCGCGCCGCTTCTGCAGCAGCCCGTCGCCGACCCCTTCGAGCGCGCCGCCCGAGACGATGCCTTCCTTGTCGACCACCTCGCCGTCCGCCGAGACGAACGTCCGCTCGCCGGGATTGCGCGCCCAGAGCACGAGCGCGGTGGCGAGCGAATCGCAGAGGAACACGTCGGCGAGCAGGTAGTTGCGCAGCCGCTCGTGCTCGGGCGCGCAGTCGACCACATCCACCGCGCGCAACGTACCCTCGGGCGGCGCGAGCTGCGCCCCCTCGGGCGTGAGCGGGAGCTGCTCCATCTCGGTCAGCGGGACGAACGACGCCCGCCCCGCCGCCGCCTTGCGCAGGTAGTCGACCGCTTTCAAACCGGCGGCATGGCTCTCGACGAGGATCAGTTGCAGCCGCTCGCCGAGCACCGCCTCGATCGACCGCTCGTGGCGCGGCTCGACTTTGAGCACGTCCGCCACCAGACCGTAGATGCCGTCGCGCCGGCGCTCCTCTTCCTCGCGCAGCATCACCGCCTTCACGCCGCGGCCGTAGCCCTCGAAATTCTTCTGCAGCTCGAGCAGCGACGTCAGCCGGCTGCGCCGATCGGCCAGCTCTTCGCGGGCCTTGATCAGCATCGCCTCGGTCTCTCGCTGCTCCGCGCGCCCGCGCGCCAGCTCCTCTTCGGTGGCGATCTTCTGTCCGTGCAGCGCGCGGCGCTTCTCCTGCGTGTCGACGAGCTGCCCCGCCAGCTCGTCGCGCTGCCGCGCGATCTCCTGCGCGCGCGCCTCGAGCTGCTCCTTCTCCGAATCCGTCTTCTGCAGCCGCGCCGAGAGATCGGTCCGCCGCCGCTCGAGGTTGACGAGATTCGTCCGATGATTCGCGAGCCGCGTCAGGACGCTCACCGCCTGGTGCCGCTCGGCTTCGACGGCGTGCTGCGCGTCGTGGATCTCCCGCAGCGCCTTTTCCAGCGCGTCCTCGGCCTGCCTCTGCCGCGCCTGGTCCTCGGCCGACGAATCGAGAAGGCGCTGCTGCTCGACCCGCAGGCCTTCCTCCTCGCGCGCGAGCAGCTCCAGCCGCACGCCGAGCAGGCCCATCTCCTCCGCGTGCTGCACCTGCCGCGCCGCGATCGACTCGCGCTCCCGCCGGGCGAAATCCATCTCCTGCTCGTGCAGGCGAAGCTGCTTGTCGATCCGGTGCGAATGCTCGGCCAGCTCCTGCACCTTCTTTTCGTCCTCGAGTAGCTGCAGCCGCTCGGTCGAGAGACCCGCTTCGAGCCGCGCCGCGTGCGCGTCGGCGACCTTTTCGGCCTCGCCGGCCTCGGCCAGCTCGCGGGACTGCGCGCTCTCCGCGTCTTTCAGCGACAGGTACTGCCGGCACGCCGCGAGCAGCTCCAGATCCCGCAGCTCGCTGCGCAGCTCGCGAAACCTCTCCGCTTTGCGAGCGGAGCGCTCGAGTGACGCAAGACGCTGCTTCACTTCCCCGACCACGTCGGAAAGCCGCAACAGGTTCTGCTCGGTCGCCTCGAGCTTGCGCTCGGCCTGCTTGCGCCGCGCCTTGTACTTGGTGACGCCGGCGGCCTCCTCGAGGATCGTCCGCCGGTCCTCCGGCTTCGCGCTGACGATCAGCCCGATGCGCCCCTGCTCGATGATCGAGTACGCGCGCGTCCCGACGCCGGTGCCGAGGAACAGCTCGGTGATGTCGAGCAGCCGGCACGGCGTCTTGTTGATCTCGTACTCGCTCTCGCCGTCGCGGAACAGCCGGCGGGTGACGGTGATCTCGCCGAATCCCGCGTACTGCGGGGGCACCAGCCGCCCGTCGTTCTGGAACGTCAACGACACTTCCGCCATGCCGGTCGCGGCGCGGCTCTCGCTGCCGGCGAAGATCACGTCCTCCATCGCCCGGCCGCGCAAGTGCTTCGCGCTCTGCTCGCCCATCGCCCAGCGGATGGCGTCGACGACGTTCGACTTCCCGCAGCCGTTGGGACCGACCACTCCGGTGATGCCCTCGTCGAAGGAAAAGACGACCCGATCGGCGAACGACTTGAAGCCGGAGATCTCCAGGCGGCGGATTTTCACGGCCGCGAGGATCAGCATGAACGGCCCGCAGCCGCAAGCTTGATTTCCTCCGGAAAAGCTGGTTGCTCCTCGATCCCGGTGACCCCGATATGGTCGGCGATCCTCGAGGTCCAGGATCCCGACGGCGCGCGCACGCGGCATCCGTTCCGCCATCCGCGAATCCGGGTCGGACGCGCCCGCGACAACGACCTGTCGCTCGCCGACGAAGGCGTCAGCCACCAGCACTGCGAGTTCGTCGCCGAACACGGCTGGTTCGTGGTCCGTGACCTTCGCAGCCAGAACGGCACCTGGCTCAACGACGAGAGGATCGGCGAAGCCCGATTGCGCGACGGCGACGAGATCCGCATCGGCGCGACGCGGATCCACGTCGCGCTCGAGGGCGACGTCCGGCGGCCCAATCGCCGCGACCGCTGGCGCGCGCTCGCCGCGCTCTTTGGACTGGCGGCGGCGGGACTCGTCGTCTGGCGGCTGTGGGCGCGCGAATCGACCCTGCGCGCGCGTTACGTTTCGGAGCTGCGACTGCATCTGCAACGCGATCCGTGCGTGGCGCCGCAGCTCGCCGATGTCGCGGCGGTCGATCGGCAGCTTGCGGGCCGCAGCATCGCCATCGCGCTCGACAAGGGCGAGGTGAAGATCGCGAAGGCCGACGAGGAAGCCGACCGCGAGCTGCTCGCGATCTATCGCCGCGAGGCGGAGCTGACCGGAGCGCTCTCCACCGCGCTGACGCAGGCGCAGCAGGGCGAGCGTGAGTCGCTCGAACGTCTCGTCCGCCTCGGCCAGCGGTTTTCGACCGGCCGCAACCGCAAGGTCGCCGCGTTCGCGGAAGCCGTGCTCCGCGATCGAGAGAACGCCGCGGACGACCTCGTCCAGGGCGTCCTGCAGCACGAGAAGGACACCGAGCGCCTCGCCGCGCTGACCGAGGCCGTCGTCGTCCGCCGCGAAGCCGAATCGGCCGCGGCGCTGGCCCATTTCCAGTTCGCGAGCACGGTGGCGAAGCTCGTCGAAAGCTGCCGCACCGAAGTCGCCCGTCTCGACGCAGGCGCGACCGGCGCGCTCAAGGCGCTCGAGGAGTGACCTTTCGCGAAATGTGGACGCTGCGCTGGTCCCAGAAGCGCAGCGGCTCCTGCGCCCAGTCGCCGGCGTAGTCGACGCCGATCCGCGGTCCCCGCGCGACCCGCGGCTTCGGCGGGCGGCGCGGCAGGATGATCAACTCCGAAGATTCGGAGCAGAGATCGCCGCGGTTGTGCCGCATCTGCACGCCGAACGCCTTGCACACGTTTCCCGGCCCGCGCGCGGTCGCGTGCAGCCACGACGCCGAGTCCGGAAGCGGCTCGACCGCGCGAATCAGCACCGCGTTCGCGTCGCTCCCCGGCCCGCAGACGCAGTTCAACATCTGGTGAATTCCGTAGATCAGGTAGACGTACGCATGCCCCGGCTCGCCGTACATCACTTCCGTCCGCGCCGTCCGCCCGGCGCGCGCGTGACAGGCGAGATCGTGCTCCCCGACGTACGCCTCGCTCTCGACGATCCGCCCCAGCAGCCAGCCGGCCCGGACGCGCCGGGCCAGAACGCAGCCGAGCAGCGCGGGCGCGACTTTCACCGCGTTACGGTCGTAGAAGCTGCGGGGAAGCGGATTCACGGGAACAATGTCGGGGACACCAACGCCATGCGCAAGCGCGCATGGTGTCCCCATTCGATGCCGATTAAGATCGCGACATGTCGCCGCAGCTTCGAGTCGTCCAGCCCGACCCCTCCGCCGAAACCTTCCGCGCCGACGCCCGCCTGCGCCTGTGGGGTGCGGCAGTGTGCGCAATCGTCGCCATCGCCTTCACCGTCCTCGGCTACGGCCGCAGCCTCGCGGCCTACGCGGCAGCCTTCGCCGCCGCCGCCTTCCTGCTCTGGTCGGTTTTTTTGCTCGCCACCTTCGCCGGCCGCCGCGCCGTCCGGTACACGCTCTCGCCGCAGCGCATCGAGATCGAGATGGGCATCCTCGCCAAGCGCTACGAGAGCATCGAGCTGTGGCGGGTGAAGGACGTCGTCCTCGAGCAGGGCGCTCTCGAGCGCCTCCGCGGCGTCGGCCGAATCACGCTGTACTCCAACGATCAGGTCGAGCCGCAGCTCCACGTCGGCCCCGTCGCAGACGCCAAGGCGCTCTTCGACAAGCTTCGCGATGCGGTGGCCGCCGCGAGAAAAGACGCCCGCGTCCTCCCGCTGGCGTAGCGCGCGACGGCCAGCCGTCGACGAGTCCGGTCAGATTCCGGCCCGCAGCAGCGCGCCCTTCGCCACAGGCACACCAAGCCGGCTGCGCGTCCAGCACGAGAGCAACGCCGCTGGAATGCCGGAAGCCGACTCACCCCAACGCCTGGCTCAGATCGTCGATCAGATCCTGCGGATCCTCGAGGCCGACGCTCATCCGCACCATGCCTTCGTCGACCCCGGCGCGCCGCAGCTCCTCCGCGCTGTATCCCGTGTGGCTGAAGAGGATCGGCAGCGACGTCAGGGTCTCCGGGCCGCCCAGCGACGCCGCGCGCGCGATCAATTTCAAACGGTCCCAGAAGCGAAAGGCCTTCTCGCGCGTGCCGACCGTGAACGTCACCATGCCGCCAAAACCGTTCATCTGGCGCTGTGCCTGGGCGTGATCGGGATGGCTCGGCAAGCCCGGGTACCAGACGCGCGTTACGGCGGTGTGCTCTTCGAGCCACCGCGCGAGCGTCAGCGCCGTCGCGCACTGCCGCTCGATCCGCACGGCGAACGTCTTCAGACCGCGCAGGAGATCGTACGCCACCTGCGGATCGAGCACCGCGCCGAGCTTGTGCGACAAGGCGCGAATCGGCTCCACCAGCTCGCGCCGGCCGACGATCGCGCCCACCAGGTGATCGCTGTGGCCGTTCAGGAACTTGGTCCCCGAGTGCATGACCAGGTCCACGCCCATCGTCAGCGGCCTCTGCACCAGGGGCGGTGCGAACGTCGAGTCGATCAGCGAGATCGTCCCCGCCGCCTTGCATGCCCTCGCCACCGCCGCGATGTCCGCCACCCGCAGCGTCGGGTTGTTGGGCGACTCGAAGACGCAGATCCGCGCGCCGCCGCGAGCGACCTCGTCGATCAGCGCCTCGGGCTCGGCCATCCGCGCCTTGACGCCGAATCGGCTCAACACGTCTCGCAAGAGCTTGTAGGTGCCGCCGTACAGCGCGGTCGCGGCCACCACCTCGTCGCCGGCGGAGGTGAACGCCATCAGCGCCGACGTCATCGCGCCCATCCCGCTGCCGAACAGCACGCAGGAATCGCCGCCATCGAGGGCCGCGACCGCGCTCTCGGCCGCCCGGACGGTCGGGTTCTCGTCGCGGCTGTACATGTAGAGCCCGCTGTCGCCGCGCGCGTACTGCTGGACGGCGTGAGCGCTTTCGAAGCGGAAGGTGGTCGACTGCACGATCGGCGTCGTGATCGGCGCGTTCGGCCCTTCGGGCGACCCCGCGTGCACCGCGATGGTCGCGATTTTTTCCGTAGCCATGCCGGGGTTCGTACCAAAAAAAAGCCCCCGAACGGGATGTTCGGGGGCGGAAGGACTGGAAGCGAACTCACTGCCGGATGGCGGGGGGGACCGTTTGATCCAGCTCCGCGAGCCGCTTCACCAGGGAGTGGTGCAGTCCGCGTGCCAGCGCCCGCAGCCTTGATTTCAGAGGGAATTCACCGCGGCACACCTGCGAAAAACCTTTCATTTCTGCAATGCCGATTGCATCACTGCACGGCGAGGAGCTGCTGGAACTCCGGCGCTCCCTTGAGCCCGTCGAACATCGGATCCGCCGACAGCCACCCGCGCACCTTCGCCGGATCCTTCTCCAGCGCCTTGCGCAGCGCGGTGAGCGCTTCTGCGCGCCGGTCCCACAATGAGTACAAAGCGGCGACGTTGTAGTTCAGGAGCACATCGTCCGGGTTCAGGTCGCGCGCCTTGCCGTAGCAGCGTTCCGCTTCCTGGTAGAAGCCCTTCTGCGCGTACGAGATGCCGAGATCGAGCCAACCCTCGTAGTTCTCCGGCTCGAGGCGCACGACCTCCTTCAAGAGCGTGATCGCGCCGCGGTAGTCGCCCTCGTCCATCAGCATCGCCGCCAGCTCGTGCCGCGCGAGCGGGTCGTCCGCGTCGAGGTCGATCGCCGCCTTGAACTCGGCCTTGGCCTCCTCGCGCTGGTCGAGGTCGGCGTACGTCATCCCCAGGTTCAGGTGCGCGTCGGGATACTCCGGATCCTGCGCGATCGCTTCCTTGTACTGCTCGATCGCCATCTCGTGCGCGTGGGTGGCGAGAAAGCAAGCGAGGTTGTAGTGCGCCGTCGCGCTCTCGGGCTCGAGCTTCAACGCCGTGAGGTACTCCTCGAGCGCCTGCGCGTAGAGCTTTTTCTCCGAATAGACCGTCGCCAGGTTGTCGTGGGCGTGCGCCGAGTCCGGATCGAGCTCGATCGCCTTCTTGAACTCGCGGATCGCCTCGTCGAGCCATCCCCGGTCGGCGAGCTCGATCCCGCGCGAGTTGTGCTCGTCGGACTTGCCGACCTTGTCCTGCTTGTCCCGCGCCATGCCTTCCCAGAAATAACACAGCCCCCGGCGGCCGGCTTCGAAAGCCGGGCCGGAGGCTGCGCAGAACGCAGGCAGGCGGCTAGTCGCCCGTCGCGGCCGTGTACTTGCCGAACGTCTTGAGGCTCTTGCTGGCCTTGACGTTCGCCTTCACCGCGGTGTTCGTCGTCTGGTTGCCGGCGAGCGAGTTGGTGGTCCCCGAGAACAGCTCGCGGATGTCGCGGCCGAAGACCGTGACCACGCCGATGGCCGCGATGGCGATCAGGGCGACGATGATCAGGTACTCGCTCATGCCCTGGCCGGACTGTGACTTGATCTTGCGGAGGAAGCGGCGCATCGAAGACTCCTTGGCGGGGTGGGGGAGGATTTGACCCGCAGTTCGTCCAGAGAGCGTACAGGGCGGGACGACTTTGGCCCATCGGTCGAGGATCCGAGCATCGCCCTCTCCAGACGGGCGAGTCAAGACACCCGTCGGGCCGCGGACAGGGAGCGGAAAGGGAAAGGGAACGTTCAGGGCGAGGCTTCAGGGACAAGGATTCCGGAGCGCCACCAACCCCTTAGCCCTGCTCGAGTCCCTCGTCCCTCTTCAGGCCCGTTCCTTTTCCCTTTCCCTTTCCGTTCCGGGAACCCTTGCCCCGATGTCACGCGCGGCGTTACGCTGCAAAAAGAGGGGGGATCCTCCAATGCTCCGCACCATCGTCCTCATCGCGCTCCTCGGCGCGGCGGCCCCGGCCTTCGCCGCCGGCGACAGCCGAGTGAAAATCGCCGTCCTCGACCTCCAGGCCCGCGGCGTCGACGCCGCCCTCGTCCAGAGCGCCGGCACCCTGATCGCCAGCGAGCTCAACAAGCTGGAAGTCTTCAAGGTCATCAGCCGCGAAGACATCCGGAACATGCTCTCCTTCGAGAAGGACAAGCAGAACCTCGGCTGCGAGGCCGACCAGGCCTGCCTCGCCGAGATCGGCGGCGCCCTGGGCGTCGAGTACATCATCGCGGGATCACTGGCGAAACTCGGCGACACCCTGGTCCTCTCGCTGACCCTGAACAACACCCGAACGGCGAGCGTCGAGAACCGTGTCTCGGAAAATGTCTCCGGCAAGGCCGACGCGCTGATCGGCGCGATCAGCCGCAACGCGAAGGTGCTCGTCTCCAAAATCCTCAAGGGTCGCGAGGGTTTCCTCGTCCTGAGCGTGGCCGAGACGGGCGCGGTGGTGAAGATCGACGGCCAGATCCGCGGCACGACCCCGGTAAAGGGCCGGCTGACGCTCACCTGGGGCCCCCACCTGCTCGAGGTCGAGAAGGCCGGGTTCGTCGCGTACAGCGAGGACATCGCGATCCCGAACAAGCAGGTGCTGGCGAAGAACGTCGCGCTGGTCCCGTCGAACGACTTCATCGACGCCTACGAGAGCAAGGCGAAGAAGATGCGCATCGCCGCGTGGATCACGACCGGCCTCGCGGCCGCCGGCGCAGGGACCGCGATCTACTTCAACCAGAAGTCGGCCTCGACCGAGTCGAGCTTCGAGGCCGCCCGGCAGACCTACCTCCAGACCCAGGCGCAGTCCGACTACGACAAGATGAAGAGCCTCGCCAACACCGGCAGCTCGCAGGTCCTTCTGGCGAGGGTCGGGCTCGGCGTCGGGGTCGCGGCGCTGGCGGCGGCCACTTACTTCTGGTTTGCGGGCGACGACCCGCACAAGTACGAAGGCTTCAAGGAGGCCGCCCCTGAAATTCCGACCAAAAACGCACAGTTGTTCGTCGGGCCGGGAGCAGTCGCATTCGCGGGGCGATTCTAGTCGCGGCCGCCGCAGGCGGCTTAGCGACTGTGGCTTGAGCGTGTACCACGACGTTACTCTTAGCCCGCTTGAAGCAGCGAAAACTCGCCCAGATTTGCGAAGAGCTCGCCAGGACGGTGGGCGCCGCGAAGGACTCGTGCATCGTCGCCTGGGAGGGCGAGCCCGAGCCGATCGTGGTCTTCGCGACAGGCGACACCGAGGCCGTCCTGCAGGCCAAGGCGGGCGCGCTCGTCGGTGTGCCGGCCGGGAGCCTGTTCGCGGGTGGGGCCCGGGCGGCGCGCGATCTGGCGGTGCTGTGCGCCAACGTTCCCGCCGCCGAACAGCGGCCGATGCTGCGCGGCGGAAAACCCTTCGCCGCGCAGCTGCAGATGCGCGGCGTCGGCGGCGGCGTGGTCGCGGTGGTGCGCGATCTGGCCGCCTCGCAGGAGCAGGCTGACGCGACGCTGCGGGCGGAGGATCTCGCCCGCTTCGCGTCGCTGGTCGCGCACGAGGTCCGCAACCCGCTGAGCGCGGTCAAGATCGCGCTGCAGACTTTGGAGCGCCACGGGACCCTGGCACAGAACGATCTCAAGCGGACCAGCATCGCGCTGCGCGAGGTGCTCAACATCGAGCTGCTCCTGAACGAGGTGCTCGAATTCGCCCGGCCGCCGTCGCTCTCGCTGGTGCCGGGCGATCCGCGCGGGCCGGTCGAGGAGGCCGTCGCCGGCGTCGAGGTCGAATGGTCGCAGCGCGGGGTGACGTTCGCCCGCAAGCTGCCGGAGCGGATGGCGCGGGCGGTGCTCGACCCGCTCCGGGTGCGGACGGCGGTGAAGATCCTCTGCCGGCAGGCGGCGGTCGCAGCGGAGGAGGCCGAGGGCGGCGAGGTCGAGGTCGCGGTCCGCGAGACCGGCGACGGCTGGGAGCTGACCGTGGCCGACCCCGGCCGAACGCTGCCCGCCGAGCTTCGCCAGAACGCGTTCGTGCCGTTCACACCGCAGCGGGCGCGCGGCTCCGGGCTCGGCCTCGCCGTCGTCGCCCGAATCGCGCGCGAACACCACGGGTCCGCCCGCATCGCCGAACGTCCGGGCGGCGGCAACGTGATCACGGTCACCTTCGGCACCTAAGAAACAATCTCACCACGGAGGCACGGAGGTCACGGAGGTTTTTTCCCAAATAAACTCCGTGCCCTCCGTGCCTCCGTGGTGAGCTTTTCATTTTCCCCGTCTATGATGAGACCGCTTGGACCGGATCCTGATCGTCGACGACGACCGTAGCATTCGGGAGCTGCTCTCGATGCATCTCGAGGAGCGCGGCTTCGGCGTCGATTCGGCCGCCACCGGCGCCGAGGGTTTCGCCATCGCCGAGAAGTCCACTCCCGCCGCGATCGTCCTCGACATGCGCCTCCCCGACGCGAGCGGGATCGACCTGATCCCGGAGCTCAAGAAGCGGGCCGCCGAGGCGCCGGTGCTGATGATCACCGCCCACCACGACATGGCGACCACCATCCTCGCCATGAAGGCGGGCGCGTTCGACTACATCCACAAGCCGATCGACATCCAGGCCTTCGACGTCGCCCTCGACCGAGCGCTCGAAGTGCGCCGCCTCTCGAAGGGCACCGACTACCTCTCCGTCGAAGGCAACCGCGCCTTCAAGATGGACGACATCGTCGGCACCTCGCCGCCGATGCAGCAGCTGTTCAAGGACGTCGGCCGCGTGGCCGCCTCGCGCACCATGGTCCTCATCCAGGGCGAGAGCGGCACCGGCAAGGAGCTGATCGCGCGGGTGATCCATTCCTACTCCGCGCCGCAGAAGCCGTTCATCGCCATCAACTGCTCGGCCATCGTCGACACCCTCCTCGAGAGCGAGCTCTTCGGCCACGAGAAGGGCGCCTTCACCGGCGCGGTCCAGGCCAAGCTCGGCAAGTTCGAGCTGGCCGAGGACGGCAGCATCTTCCTCGACGAGATCGGCGAGCTCTCGCAGAACCTGCAGGCCAAGCTGCTGCGCGCGCTGCAGGAGCGCGAGGTCGAGCGGGTGGGCGGCGTCCGGCGCATCCCGATCAAGGCGCGCATCCTCGCCGCGACCAACCGCGATCTGTTCGAGGAAGTGAAGGCAGGCCGCTTTCGCGAGGACCTCTACCAGCGCCTGAAGGTCGTGACGCTGAGCCTGCCGCCGCTGCGCGATCGGCCCGAGGACGTCCCGATCCTGGTCGAGCACCTGTTGATGAAGATCAACCAGCGCCTGCACAAGAACCTGCGCCGGGTGCCGCGCGAAGTGCTCGAAAAGCTTCAGAAAAGAGCGTGGCCGGGCAACGTTCGCGAGCTCGAGAACGTGCTCACCCGCGCCGCCGTCCTCTCGCAGGGTGACATGCTCCTCGAGGAGCACCTGCTCGAGCAGAAGCCGTCCAGCCGGCCGCCAGCTTTACCGCCGATCGAGGCGCCCCGCGATGACGACCGCATCCTGACCCTCGACGAGGTCGAGCGGGACCACATCTCACGTGTTTGGAACATGACAGGCGGGCACAAGGGGAAGACCTGTCAGATCCTCGGCATTTCCCGCCCGACGCTAGAGAGAAAGCTCCATAAGTACGGACTCATACGTACCGACAGCTGAACGTTTCGTTGAATCCCACTCGACGTTTCGACCGCTCGCTCTTGAACGATCCGTTCAATCGCCGGCCCGTCCGAAGTGGGTATTACCATTCACTTCCCTGAAAGTACGGCAAGTTTTCCAGTGCTCACTCCTTGGCATGGCTGGTGCTCTATCAGGCGGGCAACAACTTCCCCCGGAGCAACAGCATGCGTCCCCAGAGCGATCCGCGTTACCAGCAGCAGTTCCAGCCTCTCGCGTCGCCGAGCCTTCCGCCCGCCGACGTGGTCGACTTCCGCGGATATTTCAAGGTCGAGACGTTCGGGCACGGCGCGGTCATCTACCGGCCGGGCATGCCCGCCGACAAGGTCTACCTGCTTCGTTCGGGCCGCGTGCGGCTGCTCCGCCAGGGCAAGGGCAAGAGCCGTTCGGTGCTCTCGATCCTCAAGCCGGGCGACCTCTTCGGCGAAGTGCTCCGGCCCGAGGGCGCGCTGATGGAGGACCTCGCGGTCAGCTCCGGCAAGTGCGAAGTGTGGAGCATCGAGGGCCGCGACTTCCGCGCGTTGCTCGAGGCCCGGCCGGCGCTCGCGGTCGACGTGATCCGCGCCCTGAACGAGCGCGTCCGCCAGCTGCGGCAGCGCGTGCTCGGCCTGACCCGCAAGGACGTGCCGGCGCGGCTCGCCGAGATGCTCCAGTCGCTCGCGGCGGCCCACGGCGAGCGGATCCCGCCCGGCAACGAGCTCTGCCTGCACGGCATCACCCAGCAGGACCTGGCGGATCTGGTCGGCGCCTCGCGGTCGTTCGTGTCGACGCTGATCAACAAGATGAAGCGCGATGGGCTATTGGCGAATCAGGGCCGGCTGCTCGTCCTCAAGGACGAGGAGGGTCTGACGAGAGTTGCCGCTCGCGAGAAGTAGCGGGCGGTGCGGCGGCGGCCGCCGCGAAGCGAGACTCCCCCCCTCGCTCCTGTCGACCGCCCCGCAGTTTTTCCGTTCCGGGCGACCCGAACTCCCCCCTCGGGCCCCGTGAAAGGAGAAGGGCCGGTCCAACGGGCCGGCCCTTCGTTTTTCTTAAAAAAACCGTGCCGGTGCCCGTCCCCGTTTTCGTGCAGGTGGACGTGCTGGTGCGAGTGCGGGTGCTCGAAAACGGCCACGGGCACTCGCACGTGCCCCCGAAAACAGGCACGGGCACTCGCACGTGCCCCCGAAAAACGGGCACGGGCACTCGCACGTGCCCCCGAAAACGGGCACGGGCACTGGCACGGGCTTTCAGGCCTTCGCGGCCGGCTCCTTCGCCTTCTTTTCCTTCTTCGGCGCCGCCTTCTTCTCCGCCTTCGCCGGCGCCGCCTTCTTCTTCACCGGCGTCGCCGGCGCATTCGCGTACTTCTTGCGGAACCGATCGATCCGCCCCTGCGTGTCGAGCAGCTTCTGCTTTCCGGTGAAGAACGGGTGGCAGTTGCTGCAGATGTCGAGGTGCAGGTCGCCGTGGGTCGAGCGGGTCTCCCACGTCGCCCCACATGCACAGTGGACCTTCGCCGTCGGGTAAGCCGGATGGATGTTTTCGCGCATGATTGCTTCTCGCAAAAAGGGTCCGGTTGAATAGCGGATCGCCCCCGCAAAAGCAACCGACTTGACTTCAGGGGGCTTCCGGACGACCGTGCGCCCGCCGTGAAACTCTCGATCGTCATCCCCGTCTACAACGAAGAGCGCCACGTCCTCGATGTTCTACGCCGCGTCGCGGCCGTTCCACTCGAGAAGGAGCTGGTGATCGTCAACGACGCCTCGCGGGACGGAACCCGCGCCGTACTCGATGCCGTCGAGAAGGACCCGAAGTCGGTGGGCGGCTCCGGCGCCACCGAGATCCGCATCTTCCACCAGCCGGTGAACCGCGGAAAAGGCGCCGCGCTGCACCGCGGCTTCGTCGAGGCGCGGGGCGACGTCGTGGTCGTCCAGGACGCCGATCTCGAATACGAGCCGATGGAGCTGCCGTCGTTGGTCGAGCCGATCGCGAGCGGCGAGGCCGACGTCGTCTACGGGAGCCGATTCCTCAAAGGTCACGCGGGTTTCCCATTCTGGCACACGCTCGCCAACCGGCTGTTGACGACCGCCAGCAACCTCTTCACCGGCTTCCGGATCACCGACATGGAGACCTGCTACAAGGTCATGCGCGCCGGCATCGTCAAGGAGCTGCCGCTGCGCGAGGAGCGCTTCGGGTTCGAGCCGGAAGTGACCGCGCTGCTCGCCCACCGGCACCGCCGCGAGCCGCTCCGGCTGGTCGAGCGGCCGATCTCCTACAAGCCGCGCTCGATCGCCGAGGGCAAGAAGATCGGGCTCAAGGACGCTTTCCGCGCCGTCTACTGCATAGTCCGCTACGGCGTGATGCCGCCGCACTGGCGGCAGCCGCTGCCCGCGCGCCGCGCCGCAGAGCCGTGACCGAGCAGCGCCTCGCCGCCGCGATCGCCGTCCTCGCGGCTGTCGGGATGTGCCGCGGCCTCTGGCTTCATCTCGTCTCCGAGCCTCGCAACGACTTCCGGCGCGAACGAATCGACCCGCGCTTCGAGCGGATCAAGACGTTGCTCCCGCGCGAGGGCGAAGTCGGATACGTCAGTGACGAGCCGGCCGCGACCGGGCCCTCGGGCGTCGACGCCGCCTCGGCGGGAACGCGCATGTTCGAACAGGCCCAGTACGCGCTCGCGCCGCTGATCCTCCGGTACGACGACACCCGGGCGGCGGTGGTCGTCGCCAACCTCGGCGATCCATCGCATCTACCTGAAATTACTGCGAAAAACGGGTTGGCCGTGGTTGCCGCAGCAGGGCCGGGTCTCGCGGTGCTGCGGCCGCGATGATCGCGCTCGCCATCCTCGCCATCGCCCTGTTCGGCTCCGGCGCCGTCGCCGCCGCGCTCCCCGGGCGTTCCAGCGCCGACACGGTCCTGGGCCTCTCTCTCGCCATCGCGATCGGCATCGGCGCCTGGTCCACCGCGCACGCCGCCTCGCTCCTCCTCACCGGCCACTCCGGTGCCGCCAAGGACGCGCTCCTCACCCTCGCCGGCATCGCTCTGTGGGGATGCTCTCTGCGACTTCGATCGTACCGACCAGCGTCTGAAAGGGTGTCCCCAACCCCGCCGTGGCTTCGCTGGTTCTTCGCCGTCGCGTGTCTCGCGGCGGCCGCGGGATTCGTCGAGCACACCTGGCGCTTTCCCGACGGCGGCTGGGACGCGT
>JAIVGS010000229.1 GCA_020201435.1 Myxococcales bacterium | reverse complement strand
GGAACGGGCCTGGGCGCCGGTGGTGTTCGTGCTCTTGACGGCCGACGCCCGCGCCGAAGACAAGGCGCGCGTGGCGGGGATCAAGGGGTTCCTGAAAAAGCCGGTGAGCGTCCCCGAGTTGCTCGAGGTGGCGGAGCGATACTGCGCCTAGTGCGTCGGTGACGCGCCTTCCTTCTTCTGCAGCTCCGCGATCTTCGACGACAATCCTTCGAAGACCTTCTCCAGCTCCTCGATCTTGCTCTCCAGCTTCTTCACGTCGCTGGCGGTGGGGATGTTCATCGCCGAGAGCGCGGTCTGCGCGGCGCGCTCGAGAGTGCCCTTCGCTTCCATGCCGGCGGTGACCGCTTTCTGCAGCGCGCCCATGAATCTTTCGTTGGATAGAAGTTGCGAGGCGATCTTGCTCATCCGCTCCTCGCCGGTGGCGATCATCTTCTTGAACATGGGGTTCTCGCGCAGCATTCGCGGCACTGTAGTTGCTTGCCGCTTTGTGTCAAGGCGACTAGATTCCCGCGGCCCATGACCGAACCGGCCCTCTTGTCCAAGCGCCTGGTGGTCGTCACGGGCAAGGGTGGCACCGGAAAGAGCACCGTCTCCGCAGCGCTCGGGCTGGCTGCGGCGCGCCGCGGCAAGAAGGTCCTGGTCTGCGAGGTCGTCGCCCGCGAGCGCGTCGCGGATTTCTTCGGGAAGCCGCCGTCGGGGACGAAGATCCGCGAGCTGCTGCCCAATCTCTACAGCGTCCACGTGCGGCCGCGCGAAGCGATGCGCGAGTACGCGCTGATGACGATCAAGTATGAAACTATATATAAAATTGCCTTCGAGAACCCGGCGGCGCGCTACTTTCTCGCCGCGGCGCCGTCGCTTTCCGAGATCGTCATGCTCGGAAAAGTATGGTGGCACGCCGCGCACGACAGCGAGCGCGGGCGGCTGCGCTGGGACCTGGTGATCCTCGATGCCCCCGCGACCGGACACGGGCTCACCTTCCTCACCGTGCCGGAAGTCTTCCTGCGCCTCGTCAACGAGGGTCCGCTCGCCCGCGACATGCACGGGATGCAGTCGCTGCTCGCCGACCCTGCGCAGTGCAGCGTCTGCGTCGTCACGCTTCCCGAGGAGATGCCGGCGAACGAAGCGATCGAGCTCGACGCGGCGCTGCGCAAGCACGGGTTTCCGCCGGGACCGCTGTTCCTCAACGCCTGGTTCGCCTCCCGCTTTTCGCCGCAGGAGCTGGCCCAGGTCACGCGCGGCGGCCCGATGCTGATGGCCGCCGGCGAAGCGGCCGACAACCACGAATCGCGCGCCGCGCTCTCCGCGCACTACGGCGGCGTCCTGCGTGAGGCGGTGCAGCGGCCGATCCTGCCGGTGCCCTTTTTCTTCGAGCGCCAGTTCGGCGCCCAGGCGATCGACAAGGTGGCGCGGGCGATCGAGAGCGCGCTGTGAAGCCCCTGATCGAGGTCCTCCGCGGCCGCAAGATCATCTGCTGCGTCGGATCCGGGGGAGTGGGCAAGACGACCACCGCCGCGGCGATCGCGCTGCGCGAGGCGATGGACGGCAAAAAAGTGCTGGTGCTCACCATCGATCCGGCTCGCCGGCTCGCCAACAGCCTCGGGCTGCGCGAGCTCGGGAACGAGGAGACGCGGATCGATCCCGAGATGTTCTCGCGCGCAGGCCTGACGCCGCGCGGCGAGATGTGGGCGATGATGCTCGACCTGAAGCACACCTGGGACGAGCTGGTGCGGATGCAGGCGCGGACTGCGCAGCAGGCGGAGGCGATCCTCGCCAACAAGCTCTACCAGACGCTCTCGACGGCGATGGCGGGCAGCCTCGAGTACATGGCGATGGAGAAGGTGTACGAGGTGCACACCAGCCGCCGCTTCGACGTGGTGATCCTCGACACGCCGCCGACCACGAACGCGCTCGACTTCCTGCACGCCGCGGCGCGCATCCTCGACGTGCTCGACAACAACGCGATGAAGATCGTGCTCGGGCCGATGATGAAAGCGGGAAAGTTCGGGCTCAAACTGTTGGCGGCGCCGTCGGGCCTCGTGCTGCGGACGCTGTCGCGGTTCACCGGTTCCGACTTCCTTCGCGATCTGGCCGGATTCATGATGGCGTTCGAAGGGATGTACGAGGGGTTCAAGGCCCGTGCGACCCGCGTCAAGGCGCTGCTCACTTCGCGCGACGCGGCGTTCGTGCTGGTGACGAGCCCAAATCCGCTGACCATCGAGGAGGCGCTCTTCTTCCACAAGGCGCTGGCCGACGACGCGATCCAGACCGCGGCGGTGATCGTCAACCGCGTGCAGCGCGATCCGCGGCGTCACGGCGGGCCCGACACGCTCTCTGCGCTGCAGGAGGCGCTGCAGCTGGCGCAGATCAAGGACGCGGGCGCGCCGCTGCTCTCGGAGCGGCTGTCCCAGACGCTCACCGATCAGGCGGCCCTCGCCGATCTCGATCGGCGACAGGTCGAGCGGCTGCGGACGACCCTGCACGGCGTTCCGTTGTTCAGTGTGCCCCGCCTGCGGAAGGACGTTCACGATCTGGCGGGGCTGTGGCAGATCGACGGTTACCTCGGCGAGAACGGAGGCGACTAGATGTTCCATACCGCGACCATCGAGCTGCCGACCTCGAAGAAGGCGGAGATGATCGACGTCACCAAGCGCGTCCGCGCGATCGTGGCCGCTTCGAACGTGCAGTTCGGGCTCTGCTCGATCTTCTGCGGCCACACCACCGGCGCGATCACGATCAACGAGAACACCGACCCGGACGTGCAGACCGACATCCTCAACGCGCTCGAGCGCGCCGTGCCCCGAAACGAGAAGTACTACAAGCACGAGGAAGGCAACGCGCACGCCCACGCGAAGGCCGCGATCGTCGGGTTTTCCGAGACGATTCCGGTGCAGGCGGGGAAGCTCGCGCTCGGGACCTGGCAGGCGATCTACTTCTGCGAGTTCGACGGGCCGCGGAATCGGAAGCTCGTGGTGACGGTCGTGGGATGAACCGGCCACCGGCTGCCGGCTACCGGCTGGGGGTGCTTCTGCTCCTCGCCTGTGCGCACGGTCCGCAGCCTCGCAGGATCGAGATCACCGAGCCGACAGTGATCACCGCGGGGCCGCCGGAGCAGGTTGCGCTCGGCGAGATGGACGACGCGACCTTGTTCGACGTCGGGACGCGCGCATTTCAGGCGGGTGATTTCGCCAAGGCGGCGGCGTGCTTCGATCGCATCTCGCAACCGCAGCCGGCGTCGATCTGGGATGCGGCGCTCGCGTACGAGCGGCTGGGGAGGTTCGACGAGGCACTTGCGCGGTACGGTTCGTATATCAAGTTGAAAAACGATCCGGAGGCGCAGTCTCACGCGGCCCTGATGGAATACAAGCTGGGCAGGCTCGACGACGCCGGGAAGCGCCTGCACGAGCTCGCGTCGCGGCCCGGCCTGCCCAGCCTGCAAAAGGCGAGTGCGATGATGCAGGAGGCCGTCTGCAGGATCGAGAACGGGGCGCGAGCCGACGGCGAATTGTTGCTGCGCGCGGCGCTCGAGATCTACGAGAAGGACAACGAGGAGCCGGTCGATCCGGCCCTGCCCGCGCAGGCCGAGTTCTGGCTCGGCGAGGCATTTCGCGGATCGTTCCGCGCCGAAGCGCTCGATCCCGGGTCGATGGACGAGAAGCAGCTCGGCGATGCGCTCGAACGAAAGGCGCAGTTCCTTCTCTCCGCGCAGGGTCACTACCTGCGCTGCATCCGCCGCGGCGACGGCGAGTGGGCGACCGCGGCCGGCTTTCGCATCGGCGAGATGTACGAGGATCTCTATCAACAGATGGTGAACGCGCCCCTGCCGCGGGGGCTCGACGAGCAGCAGAGCTCGCTCTACCGGCAGCAGCTGCACGCGAAAGTGAAGACGCTGGTCGAGAAGGCGATCAGGATCTACGAGCAGACGCTCTCGACTGCGCAGCGCGCCGGTGCGAAAAATCCGTACGTGCAGAAGACCGAAGAAGCGCTCGATCGTCTGCGCAGGCTGCTCCTCTAGATGTCGCTCGTCCACGCGCGCGCGCTGTGTCTTCGATACGGCCCGAAGATCATCCTCGACGATGCCAGCTTCGCGCTCGACCATCACGATCGCGTCGGACTGATCGGTCCGAACGGGAGCGGCAAGTCCACGCTGATGAAGATCGTCGCCGGGAAGATCGAGCCGGATTCGGGTTCGGTGCAGCTGGTGCGGCGCGCTCGGGCCGCGTACCTGCCGCAGGAGCTGTCGGAGCTGCCGCCGGGATCGCTGATCGACGGTGTGCTGGCGAGCGTGCCGGGACGGACATGGCTCGAGTCGCGGCTCGCGTCGGTGGACGCGGCGCTCGCGCAGGCGTCTTCGGAAGAGGAGCAGATCGAGCTCGGCGGCGAGCTCGCCGAGCTGCACGAGGAGCTCGCGCATCACGAGGAGCTGTACGGCCGGCATCGCGCGGAGGAGATCCTCGGCGGCCTCGGCTTTTCGCCCTCGGCTTTGACGCGGCCCGCGGCTGAGTTGTCAGGCGGATGGAAGATGCGCGCGGCGCTCGCGGCGTTGCTGCTGCAGGATCCGGAGCTGCTCTTGCTCGACGAGCCGACCAACCACCTCGACGTGCCGACGCTGGAGTGGTTCGACGCGTTCCTGCGCCGCTCGCGCAAGGCGCTCTTGCTCGTCTCGCATGATCGCGAATTTCTCGATCGGCAGATCGATCGCGTGCTCTCGTTCGAGGTCGAAGGATTGCGGACGTACGCGGGGAATTACGAGAAGTATCTCGAGTTGCGCGCGGCCGAAGAGGAAAACCTCCAGGCGCTGGCGGAGAAGCAGCAGCGGCGGCGCGCGCAGATGCAGGCGTTCATCGAGCGGTTTCGCGCCAAGGCGACGAAAGCGCGGCAGGTGCAGAGCCGGATCAAGCTGCTCGAGAAAGAGGAAGTCGTCCAGGTGCGCGAAGAGCGCGCGACGGTGCGGTTTCGATTCCCCGAGGCGCCGAGGTCGGGGCGCGAGGTCGGCCGCCTCGAGGGCATCTCGAAATCGTACGGGGACAAAACCGTCTATCGCGGGCTTTCCGCGCAGATCCTGCGCGGCGATCGGATCGCGGTGATCGGTTTGAACGGCGCCGGAAAGACCACGCTGCTCAAGCTGCTCGCGCAGGAGATCGAGCCCGACGAAGGGCGCGTCACGCTCGGCCACAATGTCGTCGTCGGGTACTTCGCGCAGCACCACACCGAACGGCTGAATCCCGGCCGGACCATCCTGCAGGAAGTCCATTCCCTGGTGCCCACCGAGCCGCAGAGCTGGGTCCGCGGCGTGCTCGGGTCGTTTCTCTTCTCCGGCGACGAGGTCGACAAGCGCATCGGCGTGCTCTCCGGCGGCGAGCGGGCGCGGGTCGCGCTGGCGCGGCTGCTGGTGGTGCCGTCGAATTTTCTCTTGATGGACGAGCCGACCAACCACCTCGATCTCGACAGCTCCGAGGCGCTGATCGATGCGCTCACGCGGTACCAAGGAACGCTGCTCTTCGTCTCGCACAACCGCAGCTTCGTCAACGGGCTCGCGACGCAGGTCTGGGAAGTGAAGGACGGCACGATCGACGCGCAGCCGGGCGATCTCGACGACTGGTCCGCGCGTCACGCGACCGACGTGCTGCCGGTGGCCGGCAGCCGGAAGCCGGTGGCCGGATCCCAGGGCGTCGTCGCGCGGCGCGAGCGTGCCCTGGAGAGGGAGCAGCGAGAGAAAGTGCTGGGTCCGACGAGGCGCGCGATCGCGGACCTGGAACAACGCATCGCCGAGCTCGAGAAAACGAAAAAGGACGCGGAGATGCAGCTCGCGGAGGCGGCGCTGTTCGCCGATCCGGCGCGATCGACGCCGATCGTCAGGACCTACCAGGAGGCGGGGAAGAAGCTCGACGAGCTCTACGCTCGCTGGGAGCACAAGCAGGAAGAGTTGGCGGCGTTGGAACAAAATCTCGGCTAGCATCCGTCCGATGGGACGCGCCATTCTCTGGATCGTCGCGCTGGTCATCCTCGGTGGCATCGGCTTCGCGGCGTGGCGGCTCGCCGACGAGCGCAACTTCGCGGCGACGCCGTTCGGAGAGGGCGCGCGCACCGTCGTGGTTCCGGCGGGGAGCGGTCCGCACGTGCTGGCGAAGCTCCTCGCCGACGCGCGCGTCGTGTCGGACGAGCGACGGTTCTACACCCACCTGCACTGGTTCCGACGCGGCAAGCAGGCGAAGGCGGGCGAGTACGAATTCGACGGGCCGCTGCTCCCCGACGAAGTGCTCGGCAAGCTGATCCGCGGCGAGGTGAAGCTCTACAAGTTCACCATTCCCGAGGGCCTGCGCGTCGACGAAGCGTCGGCGATCATCGGCCAGACGGGTCTCTGCTCGAGGCAGGAATTTCTTGCCACCGCGCGCGATCCGGCGTCGCCGAAGCGCTTCGGTGTTCCGGGGCCGTCGCTCGAGGGGTATCTGTTCCCGGACACGTACTCGCTGCCGCGAAGCGTCGGCTGCGCGGGGATCGTGCAGACGATGGTCGCGCGGTTCCAGCGCGCGTGGCAGAACGCGCAGAAGCAGCGGCTGCCCGAGATCAAGCTCGACGAGCAGCAGGCGGTGACGCTCGCGTCGATCGTCGAGAAGGAAACCGGCCAGTCGCACGAGCGCGCGCACGTGTCGTGCGTGTTCCACAACCGGATGAAGCGGCACATGCCGCTGCAGACCGATCCGACCGTGATCTACGCGCTCTTGCTGTCCAATGACTTCAAATGGGATGGCAACATCCACAAGAGCGATCTGTCGCTGCAGCATCCGTACAACACGTACGTGATCAAGGGACTGCCGCCGGGGCCGATCGCGAATCCGGGTGCGGCGGCGCTCGACGCGGCGCTGCATCCGATGGCGTGCCGCGATCTCTATTTCGTCTCGCGCAACGACGGGACGACGGTGTTCTGTCCCGATCTGAAATGCCACAACGCGAACGTACAGAAGTTCCAGGTGCAGTACTTCCGGCACAAGCACGGCTAGGGGCAGCGCCGATACACGGTCGCGTACACGAAACGCTGCGCGAGACAGAAGTGCAGCCCGCGGAAGTCGAACGTGTCCTTCGTGTAATCGCCGAGCTCGCCCTGGTAGATCAGCACCGCCATCGTCGGCGTCCGGCGCGCGAGGCGGGCGTCGAAGTCGTCGCGCCAGCCTTTGCGGATCCACTGCTCTTCGGGAAGATTCGCCGCGAACGCGAGCGGGATGTCGAGATAGTCCCAGACGGTGTCGAGCAGGATCACGTCGTCGGGCCGCACATGTTCCTTCACGTAACGCGATGCATCCGCGATGCCGGGCGGCAGCGAGCCGATCGGCGAAAGCGGCCGCGCCCACTCGGCGAGCGCGCCGTCGCGGCGCCAGGAAAAAGCCGCGAGCAAAAGCGGCGTCGCGATCAAGACGGCGTACGCGGTTCGCCGGAGCCACCGGGCGCGCAGCACGTCGTCGGCGAAGATCAGCGAGAGCGCGGCGGCGACCATCGCGAAGCGGGCCATCGGACGGAAATCGGCCAGCACCGCGGTTCGGAACGTCAGATACGCGGCGGGCAGCCACGCGAGCGCGACGATGTCCCAGCCAGGCAGCTTTCGCACCAGCGTCCGCGCGGCGCCCCAGAGCGCGAACGCGCCGAGCAGTGGCGACGCGACGCAGCAGACCGCGAGCGGCCAGTAGACTACGCCGTACGATCGCCAGCGCACCTGTCCGAACCACTGCAGCGCCATCCCGGCGAGCGCGCGATGGTCCTTGTCGATCCAGCGGATCGGCGCGAGCGCGTCTCCGGCGTACCGGGCATTGACGAACAGCCAGAAAAAGGCCGGCGCCGAGGCGAGGACGGCGAGCGCCGCGGCGCGCAACCCGTCGCGCTTTCGCACGTACGAGAGCGCGCCGAACAGCGGCAGGTACATCCAGCCGTCATACCGGACCAACCCCGCGGCGCCGAGCAGCACCGCGGCGGCGACGATCCGATCGTCGAGCGTGCAGAGAACCGCGCCGAGGAGCAGGGCGAGAAAGACCGCCTCTGATCCGCCGGTCGTGGAGGCCTGGATGTGCAGCGGCGAAAGCGAGAGGCCGAGCGCCGCCACGAACGCCGCCTGCGGGCCGCGCTCGCGCTCCGCCAGCACGTACAGCAGCCAGACGCACAAGAGACCGCACGCAAACGAGAGCAGCCGGGCGGCGGCCACCCGATCGTCCAGCAGCCGGATCAGCACGCCGATCAGCGAGAGATGCAGTGGGCCGTATTGGTAGGTCTCGACGAACCCGTGCCACAGATGTGGGTGTTGCGCCCACCGCTCCGCGATCTCGATCCGGACCGGCGCATCGCCGTAATGCTCGAAGCCGAAGAACAGCGGCAGGAGCCGGACCGCCACGGCAATGGCCAGGACCCGCTTCACCCGGGCGTGAGGATGTACTTGTGCATGCCGGGCGCACCCCTTATGCACTCGGAAGGGCGGGCGAACACTGGCACGGCCGCCCTCCGCTGCCAACCGGAATGTGGGCCGCAACGCAGGCGTTTCGGACAAGGAATTGCTTTTGCCGATCCTGCGGCGCTACGTTCGGTAGGTGACGGCGCCTTGAGCGCCAGAGGGGAAGAGTACATGCAGACTTTCCGCGAGTCCGGAGACGCGACCCTCGTCTCCCGCATTGCCGCTCTTCAGGACAAGTCGACCTTCAAGGAGCTGCACTGGGAAGGTTCGTTGGAGGACTACCTGAAGATGGTGCGGGAGAACCCGCGCATCACCCGGACGGCCTTCCAGCGCATCTACGACATGATCCTCTCGCACGGGAAGACCGAGTACATCGACAACAAGAAGCGCCTGATTCGCTATCATTTCTTCCACGACGAGCCGAACGGCGGGCGGGACGCGGTCTACGGGCTCGACGTGCCGCTGATGAAGCTGGTCAACGTCTTCAAGAGCGCGGCGCAGGGATACGGCACCGAGAAGCGCGTCATCCTGCTGCACGGGCCGGTCGGGTCGTCGAAGTCGACGATCGTGCGTTTGCTCAAGAAGGGCCTCGAGGAATACTCGCGCACCCCGGAAGGCGCGCTCTACACGTTCGCGTGGGTGCTGGACAAGAAGGGTCCGGAAGGCGCCCCGCACCAGGAGCGCTTCCCGACGCCGATGAACGAGGACCCGCTGCTGCTGATCCCCGAGGAGTGGCGCGAGAAGGTGTTCGCCGATCTCTGCCCGCCGGAAGCGGGTTTCAAGATTCCGGTCGGCGGCGATCTCTGCCCGGCGTCACGGCTGATCTTCAAGGAGCTGATGGCGGAGTACAAGGGCGACTTCGCGAAGGTGATGTCGCACGTGCGCGTGCGGCGGCTGTTGCTCTCCGAAAAAGATCGCGTCGGCGTCGGGACGTTCCAGCCGAAGGACGAGAAGAACCAGGATTCGACCGAGCTGACCGGCGACGTGAACTATCGAAAGATCGCCGAATACGGGAGTGACAGCGATCCGCGCGCGTTCAATTTCGACGGCGAGTTCAACATCGCGAATCGCGGGATCATCGAATTCGTCGAGGTCCTCAAGCTCGACGTCGCGTTCCTCTACGATCTGTTGGGCGCGTCGCAGGAGCACCGGATCAAGCCGAAGAAGTTCCCGCAGACCGACATCGACGAAGTGATCATCGGGCACACCAACGAGCCCGAATACAAGAAGCTGCAGAACAACGAGTTCATGGAGGCGCTGCGGGATCGCACGGTGAAGATCGACATCCCGTACATCACCAAGCTCAACGAGGAAGTGAAGATCTACGAGAAGGATTACAACGCGCACAAGATCCGCGGGAAGCACATCGCGCCGCACACGCTCGAGATGGCGGCGATGTGGGGCGTGCTCACCCGGCTCGAGGAGCCCAAGAAGCACAACCTGACGCTGCTCCAGAAGCTCAAGCTGTACAACGGCAAGACGCTGCCGGGCTTCACCGAAGACAACATCAAGGAGCTGCGCAAGGAGGCCAACCGCGAAGGCATGGAGGGCATCAGCCCGCGGTACGTGCAGGACAAGATCTCCAACGCGCTGGTGAGCGACAAGGGCGAAGGCTGCGTCAACCCGTTCATGGTGCTCAACGAGCTCGAGGGTGGGCTGCGGCACCACTCGCTGATCTCGTCCGAGGACCAGCGCAAGCGGTTCCGCGAGCTCTTGAGCGTCGTGAAGGGCGAGTACGAGGATGTGGTCAAGAACGAAGTGCAGCGCGCGATCTCGGCCGATGAGGACGCGATCGCGAAGCTGTGCGGCAACTACATCGACAACATCAAGGCGTACACGCAGCGCGAGAAGGTGCGCAACAAGTACACCGGTCAGTACGAGGAGCCGGACGAGCGCTTGATGCGCGCCATCGAGGAGAAGATCGACATTCCCGAGTCCCGCAAGGACGACTTCCGCCGCGAGATCATGAACTACATCGGCGCGCTGGCGATCGAGGGCAAGACCTTCAACTACCGGACCAACGAGCGGCTGCACAAGGCGCTGGAGCTGAAGCTCTTCGAGGACCAGAAGGACTCGATCAAGCTCAAGAACCTCGTCTCCAGCGTGGTCGACAAGGACACGCAGGAGAAGATCGACATCGTCAAGGACCGCATGATCAAGTCCTACGGGTACTGCGAGATCTGCTCCACCGACGTGCTGAATTTCGTCGCGAGCATCTTCGCGAGAGGGGATGCAAAGGATTAGAGTGGCGTCATGCCGCTGAAGATCAAGCAGGACCACAGCCGGTTCCGGGAGATCATCCGGGGCCGGATCAAGGAGAACCTGCGCAAGTACATCCAGAAGGGGGAGATGATCGGGAAGAAGGGAAAGGATCTGATCACGATCCCGGTGCCTTCGATCGACATCCCCCACTTCCGGTATGGCCACAAAGAGCAGGGCGGCGTGGGCCAGGGCGACGGCGCGCCGGGGACGGTGCTCGCGCCGGGCGCCGTCGAAGGCGACGGCAAGGGCAAGGCCGGGCAGGGCGAGGGGCAGCACTCCCTCGAAGTCGATCTGTCTCTGGACGAGCTCGCCGACATCCTCGGCGAGGAGCTCGCGCTGCCCCGAATCCAGAGCAAGGGCAAGAAGAACCTGACCACGCCGAAAGTGAAGTACACCGGCGTGCACACCACCGGTCCCGAGTCGCTGCGCCATTTCAAGCGCACCTACAAGCAGGCGCTGAAGCGCAGCATCGCGACCGGAACGTACAACCCGCGGGTGCCGATCGTGGTGCCGGTGCGCGAGGACAAGCGCTATCGGAGCTGGCGGCTGACGGAATTGCCGCAGTCGAATGCGGTCGTGATCTACATGATGGACGTCTCGGGCTCGATGGGGGACGAGCAGAAGGAGATCGTCCGCATCGAGAGCTTCTGGATCGATACGTGGTTGCGCGCGAACTACAAGGGCCTGGAGACGCGCTACATCATCCACGACGCGGTGGCGCGCGAGGTCGATCGCGAGACGTTCTTCCATACTCGCGAGTCGGGCGGCACGATGATCTCGTCCGCCTACAAGCTCTGCAAGGAGATCATGGACGCCGACTACGACTCGGGGTCGTGGAACATCTATCCGTTCCACTTCTCCGACGGAGACAACTGGAGCGCGGACGACACGCGCACCTGCATCACTTTGTTGAAAGGTGAAGTGCTGCCTAAAGTGAACCAGTTCGCCTACGGGCAGGTCGAGAGCCCGTACGGGAGCGGGCAGTTCATCAAGGACCTGCGCGAGTCGTTCGACGGCGTCGAGAACGTCGCGCTGTCCGAGATCGCCAACAAGGACGCGATCTACAACTCGATCAAGGACTTCCTCGGGAAGGGCTCCTGACATGTTCACATCGAGAGGCTCGCGACGCATGCGCCTCGTGCGTCCAATCCCGACATGAATGAGAACAAGGACACGCGCCTTCCGCCGCACCTGCGCGACATCCAGCGCGAGATCGAAGGGTACGCGCGCGAGTTCGGCCTCGACTTCTACGAGACGATCTTCGAGGTCCTCGGCTACGACGAGATCAACATGGTCGCCGCGTACGGCGGCTTTCCCAACCGCTATCCGCACTGGCGGTTCGGGATGGAGTACGAGCAGCTCTCGAAAGGCTACGAGTACGGGTTGTCGAAGATCTACGAAATGGTGATCAACAACAACCCGTCGTACGCATACCTGCTCGAGAGCAACATGGACGTGGACCAGAAGCTGGTGATGGCCCACGTCTACGGACACGTCGACTTCTTCAAGAACAACTTCTCGTTCCAGCACACCAACCGCAAGATGATGGACGAGATGGCGAATCACGCCACCCGGCTGCGGCGCATCATCGATCGGGTGGGCATCGAGCCGGTGGAGGCCTTCATCGACCGCTGCTTCTCGCTGGAGAACCTGATCAACCAGCACGCGCCGCACTTTCCGCCCAAGTCGCGCGAGGAAGAGACGGAGAAGCCGATCGAGGTACGCGGTTTCCGGACCGACCGCGAGTACATGTCGCACTTCATCAACCCCAAGGAGTTCCTCGACGCCGAGCGGAAGAAGCTCGAGGACGCGCGGGACGCGAAGAAGAAATTTCCGGAGAAGCCGGAACGCGACGTGCTGCTGTTCCTGATCGAGAACGCTCCGCTCGAGCGCTGGGAAGCGGACGTGCTCAGCGTCGTCCGCGAGGAGGCGTACTACTTCGCTCCGCAGGCGCAGACGAAGATCGCTAATGAAGGCTGGGCCAGCTACTGGCACTCGACGATCATGACCACGCGGGCTCTGAAAGACGCCGAGATCATCGACTACGCAGACCATCACTCCGGCACGATGGGAACGCGTCCCGGCGCGATCAACCCGTACAAGCTCGGAATCGAGCTGTGGCGGCACATCGAGGACCGCTGGAACAAGGGCCGCTTCGGCAAGGAATACGACGAGTGCGACGACCTGCGCGCGCGGCGCGCGTGGGACCGCAAGCTCGGCCTCGGCCGGCAGAAGATCTTCGAGGTGCGCAAGCACTACAACGACGTCACCTTCATCGACGAGTTCCTCACCGCCGATTTCGCCGCCGAGCAGAAGCTGTTCGTCTACGGCTTCAACGAGAAGGCGAACCGCTGGGAGATCCTCGACCGCGAGTTCCAGAAGGTGAAGAAGAAGCTGCTGCAGCAGCTGACGAACTTCGGCCAGCCGATCATCGAGGTCGTCGACGGCAACTTCGAAAACCGCGGCGAGCTCCTGCTCGCGCACCGCCACGACGGCGTCGACCTGCGCATCGACTACGCCAAGGACACGCTCGTCAACCTGCAGGCGATGTGGCGGCGTCCGGTCGGCATCGTCACCCGCGTCGACGGCAAGGGCGTCCTGATGCGCTACGACGGCCGCGACCACACCGATCGCAAGGTCGAGCTGTAGAAGTCCCCCGGGGGTCTCGTGAAACCTGAACTGTTCTGGCTCGCGCTGACCGCGACGATGACGGCGCTGTTCTGGGTTCCATACGTGCTCAATCGGCTCGGGCGCATCGGACTTCCCGCGGCCCTCGCCACTCCGCGGATGGACGCGCCTCCCGCGGAAGCCGAATGGGCACAGCGCGCCAGACGCGCGCACGCGAACGCGACGGAAAACCTCGCCGTGTTCACCGCGCTCGTCGCGGTCGCCCAGTTCGCGGGGATCAGCAACGGCGTGACGGCGACCGGCGCGGCGCTCTACTTCTGGGGCCGGCTCGCGCATTACCTCGCGTACAGGTTCGGCATCCCATACGCGCGCACGCTGTCCTTCACTTTGGCGTGGATCGGCATCATCCTGATCGCCTGGCAAGTCCTTTTCCGTTAGCGCCAGCGAAACAGCTTCAGCGCCGCGGCGAACGTGACGACCGCGATCGCGGCGAGCAGGGCCAGCGGGCCGGCGATCGCGCGGAGGCCGGCGCCGTCGATCATGATCGCGCGCAGGGAATCGTTCAGCGCGGTGAGCGGGAGCGCTTTCAAAACCGGCTGAACCGAATCGGGGAAACGGGCGGTCGAGAAGAATACGCCCGAGGCGATGAACATCGGCAGCATCACCAGGTTGATCAGGCCGGCGACGGTCTGCGTGTTCTGCGCGCGCGACGCGACCAGCAGCCCGACGCCGGCGAACGACATCGCGCCGAGGAACGAGACGCCCACCAGCAGCGGCAGCGATCCCGCGATGCCGACCTTGAAGGCGAACCAGCCGAAGCCGAGCAGGATCGGCAGCTCGATGAAGAGGAACAGCGCGCGCATCAGCACGAACGACCAGAGGAATTGCGCGCGCGACATCGGCGTCGCGACCAGGCGCTTGAGGAGCTTGCGAGTCCGCATCTCGACGACGACGTAGCCGATGCCCCACATGCCGCTCGACATGATGTTCATGCCGATCAGGCCGGGGATGAGGAAGTCGATGTAGCGCGAGCCGGGCTCGGTCACCGGCAGATCGACCGTCGCCGGCGGACCGTGGGGATGCAGCGCGGCGTCGGCGAGGGCGCGGGCGAGCCGGCTCTCGGCGCGCGTCGGATCGAACAGATACGCGATCGGCGGGCCGAACAGCACGACCAGATCGACCTTCCCGGTGCGCAGCGCGGCGCGAGCCGAGGGGTCGTCGAGAAGCTGCGCTTTGATCCCCGGATCGCGGCCGAGCGCCTGCAGGAGCTCCGGCGATTCGGCGGCGATCGCGACCGGCTCCGGCGGACGGTTGCGAAAGGCGACGCCGAGCGCGATCGAGAGCAGGAGCGGAAAACCAAACGTCCAGAACACCGCGCCCGGCTCGCGGAAGAAGAGCCGCAGCCGCGCCAGCGTCATCTGCGCCATCGCGCTCGTGGGCGCGCCGGGCTGAGGAGGAGCGGTCATTCGCGCAGGTGCCTTCCGGTGAGATGGACGAAGACGTCCTCGAGCGTGGCGTTGTGCGTGGAGAGACGCGTCAATCCGAGCGGCTCGACGCGATCGAGGATCGCCGGCAGGGCGACGTGCAGCTGCTCGACCGTGAGCGCGACGCCATCCGCGCTTCGCCGCGCGCCGCGCACCGCGGGCAGATCGGCGAGCTGCTCGGGAACCACGGGCGTCCGGGTCGCGAGCTCGACGACCTGCTGCCCGCCCAGGCCGGCGATCAATTCCGCCGGCGTGCCCAGCGCGATCACTTTTCCCTTGTCGACGACCGCGACGCGATCGCACAGCCTTTCGGCTTCGTCCATGTAGTGCGTCGTCAAGAGCACCGTGCGGCCGCGCGACTTGAAGCCGAGCACTACGTCCCACAGCTGCCGGCGCGACTGCGGATCGAGGCCGGTCGTCGGCTCGTCGAGGAAGAGCACCTCCGGATCGCTGACCAGCGCGCACGCGACCGCGAGACGCTGCTTCTGCCCGCCGGAAAGTTTTTCCGTCCAGGTCTTGCGCTTGTCCTGGAGCTCGACCAGATCGAGGACCTCGTCGATCGGCCGCCCCTGCGCGTAGAACGAGCGGAACAACTTCAGGTTTTCCTCGACGGTGAGCTTGTCGGGCAGGTGCGTCTCCTGGAGCGAGATGCCGAGCCGCTGGCGCAATCCCCGCTCGTCCTCGTCCCAGCGCAGGCCGAGCACCTCGACGCTGCCCGCGGTCGGCTCGTTCAGGCCCTCGAGGATCTCGACCGTCGTCGTCTTGCCGGCGCCGTTGGGACCGAGCAGGCCGAAACATTCGCCGCGGCGGACTTCGAGATCGAGCCCGTCCACGGCGGCGAGCGTGCCGTAGCGTTTGACCAGCTTCTCGCAGCGCAGCGCGGGCGAGTCCATCTAGCGGCGTTTTCGCGCGGCGATCACGGCGAGCGCGGCGACCGCGAGGACCAGGCCGTCTCCCGACGTCGCGCAGCCGCCCGAGGGAACGACGTTGAAGAGGCCTGCCGCCGAGTGCGTGGCGGTCGGACCCGCGGCGACGACGGTGAATTTCAGGTCGACCGCCGCGGCCGCGCCCTGTGCCTCGAGCGTCAGCGTCGAGGTCGCGTTCGTGAGCGGCGAGAACGCCCCGGTCACGTGCGCCGGCAGCCCCGAGACCGAGAGCTGGATCGGTCCCGGGTCTCCGTGGAG
>JAIVGS010000052.1 GCA_020201435.1 Myxococcales bacterium | reverse complement strand
GCCCCAGGTCGATGCCGGTGGCCCACGCGCAGCTCACGCCGTCCCAGCTCGCGGAAATGCAGCCGCCGTCCAGGGCCGAACCGCCGAAGCCGCCGCCGCCCGCTCCGGTGGTGCAGACTTCGTCGAGCAGCGAGCCCGAAGATCCCGATTTCGAAGACGGCAACGGTTCGTAGATCGACGCGGGGGGGCGCGTGAGCTACGATCCGGGTCGATGGATCGCCGCGAGTTCCCCCGCGTCAACGCGCCGGTTTTCTGCAGGCCGGTCGGCAAGCCGCTGTTCAAGCGGCGGCAGGCGACCGACATCAGCCTCGGCGGCATCCGCATCTTCGCCGACGAGGCGCCCGCCGCAGGCGATCGGCTCGAGCTGGAGCTCTTCCTGCCGGACTCGAGCGAGCTGGTCTGCACCGTCGAGGTGGTGTGGGTCGACGATCTGCCGGAAGGATCGCCGGCGCGCCACGACGTCGGCGTGAAGTTCCTGCGCATCACGCCCACCGACCGTCAGCGGCTCTCGTCGGTGCTCAAGTAGGCGCGGCGCAGGCGGCGGCACAGCTCGCGGTTGATGTTCTGCAGGACCAGAACGTACGCTTTCACGTCCTCTTTGTAGAGCCGGTATAAATCCTTGTTGGTGAGCTCGTAGAGGATCGCGTCCTCGAGCACGCGCGCGGTGAACGGCCGCGGCTGCATCTCGAGCAACGTGGTCTCGCCGAAGAAATCGCCGGCGCGAAAACGCATGATCTGACGCTCGCTGCTCAACGCGGCCAGTTCGCCACTCTTGACCACGAACAGCGCGCAGCCGGGATCGCCCTCCTTGAAGACGTCGGTGTCCTTCGCCGCCGAGCGCTCGACCAGTGTGCGCGCGACCCACTCCAGCCCGCGATCCCAGAGCCCCGCGAAGAACGGGATGTGGCCGAGCAATTCGCGCAGGGCGTCGTCAGCGGGCATCGCCGAACCCCAGGATGCGTTGCTGCCACGAAGCTTCCAGCGCTCGGTCCGCGAACGCGACGAAATCGGCGCCGGCGCGTGCCGCGAGATCGGTGATCGCCCGTTCATCCGCGGGCCCGACGATGCGCGCCGCCGGAAGGTCCGCGCCGAGGCGCTCGGCATCGTGGAGCGCCTGCGCGGCGGTCTGCTCCCTGAAAACCTGGGCGTGGGTCCTGACGGCGTCGACCCAATCGGCATCCTGGTCGTTTCGCAGCACCACCGCGATCCGCCGCTGCAGATCCTCGCCGCGATGCTTCAGCGCTCTCGAGACGTAGCTCTGCGGCGCGGCGTCGAGGCGGGAGCGGATCAGATCGATCAGATCGAGCGGGAACGGATCGGCCTGGGGCGCGAGGACGACGTCGAGCGTCGCGTAGGGATCGATCGCGATCCGCGCGTCGATCGAATTCAGGATTCGATTCCGCTCGCCGAACAGGTCGCGCCGGCCGGCGAACCAGAGGGCGACGTGCTGCGCGCCCGGCTTCTGCTCGGGCGCGAATCCGTCGAGCCCGCCGTCGATCAGGTTCGCGCGCGGCCACTCGTCGAGGCGCCGGCCCAGCCGCTCTTCGGCCTGCCACAGCGTTTCGACCAGCTGCTCCGGCGAGAAGGTCGCGGTCCGTTGCACGCGGTAGGGCGGCGCGGGGTCGAAGACCACGCCGTCGGTTTCGGCCGTCGCCCGCATCGCCGTCCCCGGCAACAGCGAGAGCGGAAACACCTGCGCCTCGGCGGCGAGGCCGTTGGCATCGAGGAAATCGATCCCCCGCAGCACGTCGTCGGGTGTGTCGCCGGGCAGGCCGACGATCAGGTCGACGAGCAGCTCGATCCCTTCGCCGTGCAGCATGCGGGCAGCCTCGGCCACTTTCTCCGGCGAGCCGCCGCGGCGGACGCGCTTGAGCGTCTCGCGGTTGACCGATTGCAGCCCGATCTCGAGCCGATCGAATCCCGCCCTCTTCAGCATCCGCGCATGGTGCGCGGTGAGACCCTCGGCGCGGACCTCGGCGAACAGGGTCAGCGTCTGGTCCGCGTTTTCCCTTTGCAGCGCCCCGAGGAGCTCTTCGAATCCAGGCCGGTGGTTGAAGGTCGGATCGAGGAAGACGATCTCGCGGGCGCCCTTCTCTCGCAGCTTCCCGATCAACGCCGCGCTGCTTCCGACGTCGAGCGTTCGCAGCACGCTCGAGGAGCGCGGGTAGAAGCAGAAGGTGCAGTGCGATCGGCAGCCGCGAACGGTCTCGACGTACGTCGATCGCGCCGGGTCGACCGCGACCAGGTCCTCGAGATACGGCGATGGATACGCGCTGAGCGGAAACCCGGCCGCCGTCGAGGCGCCGAACGCGGTCAGCCCGAGCGGCCTCCGGACCGCGACCCCGGGCAGACCGTGGACGTCCTTCCCGTCGATCAACGCCCCGACCAGCCGCGCGAACGTCTCTTCGGCCTCGCCGGTGACGGCGAGGTCGAATCCCGATTGTTCGAGCACGAACGGATTGTCCGGCCCCACTTCGGGACCGCCGATCAGCACCCGCGTCCGAGGCGACCGCCGCTTCACTTCGCGCGCGAGGTGCAGGCTGCGCTCGCAATTCCAGAGATAGAGCGAAAAGCCGAGCAGCTCGGGCTCGTCGCGCGCGATGCGGTCGGCGAGCAGCGTGTCGCCGAGCGCGTCGGTCGCTTCGGGCTCGACGACCTCGATCTCGACCGGCAGCCGGTGCACGCGCGCCGAGACCGCGAGACATCCGGCGGCGAGAGGTACGTTCCCGGTGGCGGCCAGCGCCGCCGGCGGCGGAACCGGCAATTGCACCATGCGCAGCTTCTTCACCGCGCAGCACTGTAATATGCGCGCCATGTTCGCGCTCACCTTCGACGACGGGCCCGGTCCGGTCACGTCCGATCTGCTCGACGTCCTGCAGAAAGCGGGCGTGCGGGCGACGTTTTTCCTCCTTGGCCGCAACGTCGAGGAGGCGCCCTGGTGCGGCGATCCCGCGAAAGCGCGCTCCCTCGCGCTGCGGGCAGCGCGCGAAGGCCATGTGCTCGGCAATCACACCTATTCGCATTTCCGCCCCGATCGCTGGCACGAGCTCGCGTCCGATCTGCGCAAGGGCGAGGCGGTCGTCCGCGCGCTCCGCGGCGAGGCCGGTCTGCCCGACGGGCCGGTGCCATTCCGGCTTCCCTACGGGGTCCGGCTGATCGAGCAGACGCTGCCGTCGCCGTCGGGAAACATCAACGCCGTCTCGCTGGATCCGCGCCTGCCGGTGCTGGCCAGCATCGGCCGCGCCCACCTGCACTGGACGAGCGACTTCGACGACTGGACCCTCAGGCCCGGGGACGGCGACGCGCTGGCGAAGAAGATGATCGCGCACATCGAGCAGTGCATCGCGCTCGGCATGGACGCGGTGCTCGATCTGCACGACTCGGGAACCGGCTCGCCGTCCGGCTACGACCGCCGCGCCACCGTCGAGGGCGTGCGTCAACTTCTCGACGAAGCGAAGCGCCGGAAATGGAAGTCGTACACCATTCCGACCTGAGTCCGAAGCGCATCCGATCCTTCGCTGGTAGTCATCGCGCGCCGCACGTCGTCGTTGTCTCCACCCCCTGGGAGGCAGCATGAACGTCGCAGGTCGCTGGCTGTTGTGCGTCGCGCTTCTTCTCACCAGCTGTCTCGGCCGGTCCGATTTCGAGGAAGACGAGGAGGAGCTGAGCAGCGGCTCCTGCGGCGTCGAGCGCTGGGCGGTCAAGACCGGCAGCGATTCGGCCGTAGGTCAGGTCAACATGACGGCGCAGGACACCACCATCGCGGCGCTGCGCGGGATCGCCGTGCCGTCGGGCCTGGGGCAGAACAGCCCGCGCTTCACGTACGCGGGCTCGCCGGAGATCCAGGCGTACCGGCTCGCCAACGTCACGCTGGTCGAGTTCAAGATGGAGACCGACAGCGATTACCACCTCGTGCTGCAGGACGGGGCGGGCAACACGATGATCGCCGAGATTCCTTATCCCGGTTGCCTCACCGGCAGCTCGTGGAGCTCGCAGGTCACGGCGTCCCGCAACGCGTTCGACGCGAAATACGCGGTGACGACCTCGTTCCAGACGGTCAACGCCCAGGTCACCGTCACCGGTGTCGGGTTCTTCGATCTGCTGCACGGCCAGACCGGCGTCGCTCCGAACGGCATCGAGCTCCACTCGGTGCTGAGCATCTGCTGGGGCACGAACTGCTCGAGCAGCGGCGGCGGCGGCGGAAGCCTGACCAACGGCGGATTCGAGTCGGGGCTCACCGGCTGGACGGCGAGCGGCACCACCTCGGTGAGCGCCACCGCGCACGGCGGCACGCAGTCGGCGATGGTCGGGAGCACGTCGCCGACGACCGACAGCTCGATCGCGCAGACGTTCACCCTCCCGTCGAACGCGACCGGATTGTCCTTCTGGTATCGGCTCGTCTGCCCCGACACCGTGACGTACGACTGGGCGACCGCGACGCTCAAGGACAACACCTCGGGCGCGACGACGACGATGCTGGCGAAGACCTGCACCAACAACGGCAGCTGGCAGCAGGCGACGGCGTCGGTCGCCGGCGGCCACAGCGTCACGCTCACGCTTTCGAACCACGACGACAACTACTCCGGCGATCCGACGTACACGCTCTACGACGACGTCACGATCGCCACCGGCGGCGGCGGCGTCACCAACCCGGTCGTCAACCCCGGATTCGAGAGCGGTACGCTCTCGGGCTGGACGGCGAGCGGCGTCGCCGCGGCGACGAAATATCCACACACCGGAACGTACGCGTGCACCCTCGGCAGCTCGAGCCCGTCGACCGACAGCACGCTGGCGCAGACGTTCACCATGCCGGCGGGCGCGAGCACGCTCACGCTCTGGTATCGCGTGATCTGTCCCGACACGATCACCTACGACTGGGCCGCGGCGACGCTCAAGGACAACGCCACCGGCACCACCGTCACGGTGCTGCCGAACACCTGCACCAACAACAACACTTGGGTGCAGGCGAGCGCGAGCGTGAGCTCGATGGCCGGACACTCGGCGACGCTGACGCTCAGGAACCACGACGACAACTACGCCGGCGACGCGACCTACACCGACTTCGACGACATCAACGTGCAGTAGGTCTAGCCGTAGCGGCGCAGCGCTTCGTCCAGGCCGAGACGCGGCGCGCGCACCGTGCCGTCGGGCTGCGCCCGCGCGCGGTCGGGATCGATGAAATCGATGTGGAAGCGATAACCGCGCGAGGGATCGAGGTTGTCGACGATGCAGTCGAGCGTGTACGCCCTTTCGCTGGTCGCGACGAACCAGTGCACGTTGTCGCGCTGATCGGAGATCGACGAGCTGTCGCCCGGCTTGAACGTCCGATCGATCGTCGGACGCAGGATCAGCGCCTCGTCGGAATCGCCCAGCCGTTCCCAGTGACGCCCGTGAAGCGCCCCCTGCAGGACCAGGTGATGCGAGACCATGTTGACGTGCCCGTGCGGAATGATCGCGCGGCCCCTGCCCATCGCGAAGATCTTCGGAGTGAAGCGCTGCCCGGGCAGCAGCTGGATCGCCTCCGCGTTGGTTCCTTTCGTGAGCAGCGGCAGGCGGGCAGCGACGCGCTCGAAGTCGGCTGCCTTGCAGAGTTCGACGAGATCGATGCCTCGGGCGAGCGACTCGACCCCGTCCTGCCAGTCGACCTGCGCGATCTCGTGGCGTGACAACGCGCGGCTCAGCTCGTCGAGACGCTTCAGGCGCACCGGCAGACGCAGCGCTTCCACCGCCGAGGCCACGCGCGCGAGCCACAGCGTCGCCATCGAGAGGATCAACTCGCGCCGCGTCGTCATCGCCGGCCCAGCCTCACCGTCCGCTCGAATCCGTCGTCGAGGACGCGCAGCGAAGCCTCGACGGTCCCATCCGCGCCGCAGCGGTACACCTCTTCCACCTCCGGCCCCTCGCCGAGGCGCTTGACCGCGACGTTCGACAGATCGGCGCTGCGAAGCGTGGGATCGAAGGGAAACAGGAACTCGTCCCACGCGGCGAGATTGCCTTCCGGCCTTCCGTGCTCGATTCGCCCGCACTCCACGAACCGATAATGCCCGACGTTGTGCGCCGCGCGGTAGCGCCGCGAGACCTCCGCCGGGAGGGCGGTGTCCTTGGGCACCAGGACGTCGAACGAAATCCGCTCGCCGGCGCGCTCTTCGCGAAAGACGCCGAAGTGACGCGACAACCGCTCCGACAGCTTGTATCCCGCGGCCTCGTCGAGATGGATGGCGAGCCCGATGGCGCACGACCCGAAGGGATGCGGCGAGCGCCGCACCCGGTGCGCGCCGAATCGCTCGCGCAAGCGCCGGTACACGGGCGGGAACGACGACGCTCCGCCGACGACGTAGATGCCGGCGAGCTCGTTCCATGGGACCGGATCGTCGCCGCGCCGCGGGTCGCGCATCGCCGGCTCCATCGCCTGCAGCGTCTGCTCGACGAGCCGCGAGCAGGCTTCGTAGACGTCCTCGATCGGCAGCACGACGTGCTTCTCGGCGACGTCGACCGCGAATCGCCGCGTGTTCGGCGAGATCGCTTCCTTCTGCGTGCGGACGTCGTCGAGCAACGCGCGGGTCACCTCGCCGCCGTGCCGCGCCAGGACGAGCCGCGCGATGGTCTCGTCGAAATCGTCGCCGCCCAGCCGCGACACGCCCGAGCTGGTGATCACCTCGTTGTTGCGCCCTTCCATGTGGATCAGCGACGCATCGAAGGTGCCGCCGCCGAGGTCGTACACCAGCACGTACTCGCGCTTGCTGGTCACCGTCTCGCGGAACCGGTGCGCGTATTCGAACCCCGCCGCGCTCGGCTCGTTGAGCACCGCCTTCACCTCGAAGCCCGCGCGGCGATACGCATCCATCGTCATCAGCCGCTGCGCGGTCGACGCGTTCGCCGGCACGCTGACCGCGACCTCGATCGCCTCGCCCTTGCGCAGGCCGGCGTTCGAGTGCGAGGCGATCTCCTCGCGCACGTGGCCGAGGAATCGGGCGAGCAGATCGGCGAGCGCGTACGACTTGCCCGCCAGCTCGACGGCCGTGTCCGGCCGCGCGGCGTCGAGCAGGCGCTTGAACGACCGCAGCACCGGCCAGCCGTGCTCGGTGTGCCCGAAGCGCAGCGCGCCCGACGAATCGACCGAGACGATCGAGGGGATCACGTCGGCGTGCTCGAACGAAACGATCGGGTAGTTGCCGCGATCGACGAGCGCGACGACGGTGTGCGTGGTGCCGAAGTCGATCCCGAACCGCATGCGATCTTTATCAATCGAAGCGCGCCGGCTTGGCAATGGCCTGCGCGGCGCGTGCCCGATATTCGGCGCGCGGGATCTCGATGCAGCCGAGCATCTTGAGATGTTCGGTCAACACCTGGACGTCGAAGAGCTCGAAGCCGCGCTCGCGCAGCCGCTCCGCGCACGAGGCGAAGGCGACTTTCGACGCGCCGGTCTCGCGGTGGAACATCGACTCGCCGGCGAACAAGGTGCCCATCGCGATTCCATACAGTCCGCCCGCGAGGCGACCCTCGTCCCACACTTCGACGCTGTGCGCCCAGCCGAGATCGTGCAGCTCGTCGTAGGTGGCGAGGATGTCGGGTGTGATCCAGGTCCCTTCGCCCGGCCGCTCGCCGCACGCGCGCATCACCTGCGCGAACGCCTGATTGAAGGTGACGCGAAAGTGCCGCTTGAACGACCGCGCCACGGTGCGCGGCCACGGCTTGCCTGTCTGAAGGGGAAAGATCGCGCGCGGATCGGGAGAGGCCCACGGGACGAGGCCCTGCCGCACCGGCCACGGGAAGATGCCGAGCCGGTAGGCCTCGAGCACCAGCGCGGGCGTCATCGATCGGCTGACCGCGACCACGTCTTCCCCGGCGCGCGGCTCGGGAAAGCGCGCGATGATCGACTGCGGCTCGATCGGCGGATAGGGCACTTTGCTCATCTTGGGCCGGACTCGTCCGGATGATACAAGCAGAAAATCCTGAATCCACTGGTCAAACGATTGACGTGCTTCGCGTGTGGAACGCCGCACGATCATCGCCGGCTGCAGACGGTGTGCACGGCGTGCGGCATGCCGCTGCGGGTCGAGTACGATCTCCGCCCGTTTCGCCCGTCGGGGCCGCCGACGCTGTGGCGGTACGCCGCGGTGCTCCCGATCGAACCGCGGCATGCCGTCTCGCTCGCCGAAGGATTCACCCCGCTGTTGCCGGCCGGCGACGGGATTTTGATCAAGGACGAGGCGCGCAATCCGACCGGCTCGTTCAAAGCCCGCGGAATGTCGCTGGCGGTGTCGATGGCGCGGGCGCTCGGCGCCAAGGCGTTGCTCGCGCCATCGGCCGGCAATGCGGCAGGCGCTCTCGCGGCATACGGCGCCGCCGCCGCGCTGCCGGTCACGGTCGCGATGCCGGAGGACACGCCGCGCGCGTTCGTCGAGGAATGCCGCCAATATGGCGCGCAGGTGCACCTCGTGCCCGGCAGCATCGCCGACGCGGGCAAGTGGCTGAAGGCCAATGGCCCGCGCGATGCGTTCGACGTCTCGACGTTGAAGGAGCCCTACCGCGTCGAAGGGAAGAAGACCATGGCGTACGAGCTCCACGAGCAGCTCGACGGAAAGCTGCCCGACGTGATCGTCTATCCGACCGGCGGCGGCACCGGCCTGGTCGGGATGTGGAAAGCGTTCGACGAAATGGAGAGGCTGGGCTGGATCGGGAAGCAGCGGCCGCGGCTGGTCAGCGTCCAGGCCGAGGGCTGCGCTCCGGTGGTGAAGGGTTTCGAGGAAAACGCCGCGAAGACCGAGCCCTGGCCTGCGCCGGCGACCGAAGCGTACGGCCTTCGCGTCCCCTCGCCGATCGGCGGCTTCATCTGTCTGACCGCGCTGCGCGAAACGCACGGAACCGCGATCGCCGTCGCCGAGCGCGAGATCGTTCCCGCCGCGCAGGAGCTCTCGCGCAAGACCGGCGTCGACGTCTGCCCCGAGGGCGGCGCGGCGTGGGCGGCGACTTGCCGGCTGCGCGCGAACGGGTGGATCAGGTCGGGCGAAACGGTGGTCGTCTTCAACACCGGCACCGGCCTCAAGTATCGGTGAACTCGCCTTCCCACCGCGCGATCACGACGGTGGCGAGGCAGTTGCCGATCAGGTTGGTCGCCGTGCGCGCCATGTCCATGATCTCGTCGACGCCGAGCAGGACCGCCACGCCCTCGAGCGGCAGGCCGTATTGCATCAGCGCGCCGGAGAGCACGACCAGCGACGCCCGCGGCACGCCGGCGATCCCCTTGGTGGCCAGCATCAGCATCAAGAGCATGCCGAACTGCTGGCCGAAGCTCATCTCCACGCCGGCCGCCTGCGCGACGAAGATCGCGGCGAGCGAGATGTAGAGCGAGGACCCGTCGAGGTTGAAGCTGTATCCGAGCGGCAGGATCAGCGCGACGATGCGCCGCGGGACGCCAAGCCGCTCCATCGACTCCATCGCGCGCGGCAGCGCGGCCTCGCTGGAGGTGGTGCTGAAGGCGATCGCGGCCGGCTCGCGGACGGCCTGGACGAACTTGCGCAGCGGAACGCGGAACGCGATCCCGATCGGAAGGAAGACCGCGGCGATCAGGACCGCCAGCGCCAGGTAGAGCGTGGCGACGAGCTTGCCGAGGTTCCAGAGCACGCCGAGGCCGCCGTGCGCCACCGTGTACGCCATGGCGCAGCCGACGCCGATCGGCGCGTAGCGCATGACGATGTCGGTGAACCGGAACATGGTCTCGGCGACCGATTCGCAGAGCTGCACGACCGGTCGTCCCTTTTCGCCGAGCAGGTTCAAGGCGAGCGCGAAGAGGAGGCTGAAGACCACGATCTGCAGCACGTCGCCGTCGGCCATCGCCCTGACGATCGATTCCGGAAAGACATGGAGCAGAAATTCCTGCCAGGTCTGTGGCGGCGCGAGCGTCTTCACCGTCTGCGGCGGCAACACGACGCCGACGCCAGGCTTCGTGAGATTCACCGCCGCGAGCCCGATGGCGATCGCGATGGTGGTGACGATTTCGAAGTAGACCAACGCCTTCACCGCCATGCGTCCGACGACCTTCACGTGTCCGCCGCCGGCGATGCCCGCCACCAGCGTCGAGAAGATCAGCGGCGCGATCAGCATCTTCACCAGCCGCAGGAAGATCTGGCTGAACGGACGGAAGTACGGCGCGTACCGGGGACCCGCCAGCCAGCCGGCGACGATGCCGAGGAGCAGCCCGATCAGGATCTGCCGGGTGAGCGTGAGCCTCAAGGCGCGCGCTGTCCGAGCAGGCGCGCGAGCAGCGCGGCGCGTTGTTCCGGCGGGCCGAACGACTCGCGATAGTCCTCCAGGCTGCGGCGGATCATCTCCACCGCCTCGACCCGATCGTAGACCTCCGCGATCCGCACCGTGCGCGCCGGCTCGCCGGGCATCTGCTTGTAGGTGAGGAAGTAATGCCGCAGCCGCTCGACCACGCCGGCCGGCGCGTCGGCGATGTCGCGCAGATCGCCGTACGCCATGTCGCGTTCGAGCACGGCGACGATCTTGTCGTCGGCCTCGTCGCCGTCGACCATCCTCAGTCCGCCGATCGGCCGCGCACGGAGGAAGAAGTTCGCGTGCGACATCGTCTTCTCGGTGAGGATGCAGATGTCCATCGGGTCGCCGTCGCCCTTCACGTTCGGCACGCCGATTCGTTCCGAGCACCGCTCGCCGACCCGCTTCCCGCAGTACGTCTGCGGGACGAATCCGTACAGCGTAGGGGGCTGGCTCGAATAGCGCTGCGGCCGATCGACGCGAAGGTGCCCGCTGCGCTTGTCGAGCTCGTACTTGACCGTGTCGGTGGGCGCGATCTCGATGTAGACCTGCACCACGCCCGCCGGATCGCCGGGATCGACGCCGTGCCAGGGATGCGCCTGGAACATCGTCTCGAGGAGGCGATCGAGATCGCCGCTCATGTCGGAAAGCTCCGCACCAGCGCGCGCAGCGCGGCCGCGGCGTTCGCCAGCACCGGCGCTCCGTCGCCGACGAGCACGGCCGAAGGCTCGAGATCGGCCAGCCGCCGCAGCGACTGCTGCAGCGCGGGCAGATCGTCGATCACCTTCGGTGGGAGCAGAGCGAACGAGCCCGGCGGCTTGCCGACGCAGGCGTCGCCGACGATCAGCAATTTGCGCTGCTCGTTCCAGAGGGCGATCTCGCCGGGAGATTTGCCGTGCGCGTCGACGACGGCGAAGTCGGCGATCCGATCGCCGTGCTTCAGATCCTCGTCGACCTCGACGCCGTTCTTGCCGACGAACCCGGCATCGGCCGGATGCACGCAGACGCGGGCGCCGGTCGCCGCGCGCAATTTCGCCGCCGCGCGGAAGTGATTCCGGTTGGTCAGCACGATCCGCTTGACCGGCTGGTCGACGTCCCCGTCGACGGGATCGATCGCGACGTTGCCGTCCGGATGGCGGATCAGGTAGCCATTGAAATCGTAGCCGTGTCGCTCCGAGAACCACGGCCAGGTGAAGATGCCGGGGACGATCTCGCGCAGGGCCATGGCGAGCGCGTACCATGGCGCCTCACGGAGGGGAAGATGAGCGACCAGCTGAGGGTCCCCAAGCGGCGCGCGCAGGTCGAGGTCCTGCTGCCGGGCGGCGCCGCGCGGCAGGTGACGGTGTTTCTCTCCGAGTTCGCCTCACGCCACAACGGGCCGGAGCGGCTCTCCGATCTGTTCAACGCCAGTGAAGATTTCGTGCCCGCGCTCGACGTCCTGAGCGACACGATGACCTTCCTCAATCGCCACGGCATCGCCGCCGCGCGCGTCGCGCGGGAGTGGGAGCTCGGCGAGGAAGCGCCGGCCGGCGAGCAGCACGAGGTCGAGATCGCGCTCGTCGACGGCACCACCCTGCGCGGCACGGTGACCGTCGTGCTTCCGCCGGGGCGCACCCGGTTGCTCGATTTCCTGAACGATGCGCAGCCGTTCCTCCGGCTCGACGAGAAGGAGAGGGTGGCGCTGGTGAACAAACGCCACATCGCGCGCGTCGCCAAAGTGAAGTAAGACGCGGCCCCATGGCGACCACGTTCGAGTCGAAGACCTCGAAGCAGGACGCGCTCGATTATCATTCGTCGGGCCGAAAGGGAAAGATCGAGGTGGTCCCCACCAAGCCGTGCGCGACCGCGCGCGATCTCTCGCTCGCCTACAGCCCCGGCGTCGCCGAGCCTTGCCTGGAGATCGCAGACAAGCGGGATCTCTCCTACAAGTACACGACCCGCGGAAACCTCGTCGCGGTGATCTCCAACGGCACCGCGGTCCTCGGCCTCGGGGACATCGGAGCGTACGCGTCCAAGCCGGTGATGGAGGGCAAAGGGGTCCTCTTCAAGAAGTTCGCCGACATCGACGTCTTCGACATCGAGGTCAACGAGAAGGACGTCGACGCGTTCTGCAAGGTCGTCAAGGCGCTCGAGCCGACGTTCGGCGCCGTCAACCTCGAGGACGTGAAGAGCCCGGAGTGCTTCGTCATCGAGCGGCGACTGCGTTCGGAGATGGAGATTCCGGTCTTTCACGACGATCAGCACGGCACCGCGATCATCACCGGCGCCGCGCTCCTCAACGCGCTCGAGCTGGTCTCGAAGAAGATCGCCGACGTCAAGGTCGTCTTCGTCGGGGCCGGCGCGGCCGCGGTCGCGTGCGCTGAGCAGTACGTCAAGCTCGGCGTGCCTCGCTCGCACATCTGGATGTGCGACAAGTACGGCCTCGTCCACCAGGGCCGCAAGGAGGACATGGACGAGTGGAAGGGAGTTTTCGCGCAGGGGTCGCAGCCGCGGACGCTGGCCGAGGTCGCCAACGGCGCCGACGTGATGGTCGGACTCTCCGCCCGCGGCGTGATCAGCAAGGAGATGGTCGCCTCGATGGCGCCGCACCCGATCCTCTTCGCGCTCGCCAATCCGGTGCCGGAGATCCTGCCGGAAGAAGCGCTGGCGGTGCGCGGCGACGTGATCATGGCGACCGGGCGCAGCGACTACCCGAACCAGGTCAACAACGTGCTCGGTTTTCCCGGCATCTTCCGCGGCGCGCTCGACGTGCGGGCGAAGGCGATCAACGACGAGATGAAGCTGGCGGCGTCGCACGCCCTCGCGGCGCTGGCGCGGCAGGACGTCCCGGAGAGCGTGAGCGCGGCGTACGGCGGACAGGCATTTCACTTCGGCCGCGACTACATCATCCCCAAGCCGTTCGATCCGCGGGTGCTGACCATCGTCGCGCCGGCGGTGGCGAAGGCAGCGGTCGATTCCGGCGTCGCGCGGATCGCGCTCGATCGCGACAAGTACGTCGATTCGCTCCGGCGCCGTCAGGGCCGCACCTACGAAGTGATGACGGTGATCGTCGGACGCGCGCGGCGCCGCATGACGCGCATCGCTTTCCCCGAGGGAAATCACCCGCGCATCCTGCGCGCCGCCCAACAGCTCGCCGAAGAGCGGATCTGCCAGCCGGTGCTGCTCGGCAAGCGCGACGAGATCGTGCAGCAGGCGGAAGAGGCGCACCTGTCGGCGATCGACGATCTCGAGATCGTCGATCCGCTGACCAGCGATCGGTTCGAGGCGTACGCAAAGAAGCTGT
The DNA here is from genome assembly GCA_020201435.1 of Myxococcales bacterium. Taxonomy (GTDB): domain Bacteria; phylum Myxococcota; class Myxococcia; order Myxococcales; family 40CM-4-68-19; genus 40CM-4-68-19. The sequence continues at coordinate 2,494 of JAIVGS010000052.1, read as the reverse complement.
ACGAGCTGCGGCAGCGTTCGGGCGTGTCGTGGGCGGAGGCGCTCTATCGCGTGCGGCAGCGCAACACGTACGCGGCGATGATGCTCAGGGACGGCCTCGTCGACGGGCTGGTGACCGGGTTGACGCGCACCTATCCGGAAGCGATCCGTCCGTCGCTGGAGATCGTGCGGACGCAGGAAGGACGGCGCGCGTCGGGCACCTACATCGTCGCGTTCAAGGAGAGCCTCAAGCTCTTCGCCGACTGCACGGTGAACGCCGACCCCACCGCGGAAGAGCTGGCCGACATCGCGATCTCGACCGCCGAGCTGGCGCGTGCCTTCGAGCTCACGCCGCGGATCGCGATGCTCTCGTATTCCAACTTCGGCACCGATCGCGCCGGCTCGCCGTCGAAAGTCCGCAAGGCGGTGCAGCTGGTTCGCGCCCGGCGTCCCGATCTCGAGGTCGAGGGCGAGATGCAGGTCGATCCGGCGGTGGTGCGCAGCGTCCGCGAAGCGGAATTCCCCTTCGCGCGGCTCACCGGCGACGCCAACGTATTGATCTTTCCCGACCTGAACAGCGGGAACATCGGCTACAAGCTGCTCTGGCGTCTCGGCGGCGCCGAGGTGATCGGGCCGGTGCTGATGGGAATGGCGCTGCCCGTCAACGTGCTGCAGCAGGGCGCGTCGGTCCAGGACGTCGTCAACCTCGCGGCGATGACCGCGGTTCGCGCGCAGGGCGAGCTGACTTACTGAAGCGCTTCGACGACGGCGTCGGCGATCTGCCTGGCGCCGGCCCGATCCGGATGTCCGTCCCACGGCATGATGCGCGCGGGATCGAGATCGACCACCACGTACGGAAGGCCACCGAGCATCCGCCTGATCATACCGGCTTCCGGATGCGCGCGATCGAACGTCGGCACGACGAACAGGGGCCTTGCGCCATGCGCGCGCGCTTCTGCCGCCGTCGCCTCGAGGATCGCGCGCGTCACCGCGAGGCTGTTCTCGATCCGCCAGGTGACCCACAGCTCGTCGGCGAGCAGCTCGCGCAGCCGTGACCGCGGCGACAGGCCCGGCACTGCAACGAGCGCGCCGTCCCGCAAGACGAAGTGGATCCGCGAATCGTCGACGTTGCGATGCAGCTGCACCGGCAGGACCGTGCTGATCAGCGCGATCGGACGCTGCAATCGCGCGAGCGCCTCCCTCGCCCGGAGCAGCGCCTGATCGTTTCCGTATCCGCCTTCGGCAACGTTCACCACCTGCGCGTGCAGCCGCTCGCCGGCCTGCGCCGCGAAGGTGTCCTTCCACTCCAGCCCATGACCGGCGGCGATCGACTCGCCGGTGACCACCAGCGTCGGCGCGCGGGGATCCTCGAGGGTTTCGGCCGACGGCGCGCGATCGCCGTTGGCGTCGATCGAATACGTGACCGCCGGCGCTCCACCGGGCATCGCGAATCGGACGGTGCGCTTCGGCACGAACCTCCACCCGAACCGTGCGTCGGGGACGCCGAGCACCCATTCGAGGCGTGGATGGCCGGGCCAGCCTTCAGGACGCGCCGCGATCCGCAGACCGACTTCGGCGACGCACAGGGCGAGGACGATGGCGAGCAGCACGCGTCCGATCGCGGCCGGATCGGCTCTGCGCATCAACAGCGCGCAGCCGGCGATCGCAACGCCGACGAGCGCGACCACGATCCGCACCGCCGTCTGCGCTCCCGCCGGCGGCGGAAGGTACAGCGAGCTCAACACCACGTGCTGCATCCACCAGGCGTGATCGGCGAGCATCGCCGCAGCCAGAAGGGTTCCGGCGAGGGCCAGGAGCAGGATTCGGACAGTGGCGCCGAGCACCGCGACAGCGTAGCAGGCCACGTGATAGCGATCCCGGCCGTGCGCATCGAGCCGTCCGCCATCGACCGGTTGCTGAAGCCGGTGCACCGCTGGATCTGGCTCGACGCGCACCGCCGCGCGCGAAAGCTGCTCCGGTTCGCCGAGACCGAAGCCGACGGCGGCCGCGATCTCTCGCGCGCCGCCGAATTGACCGGCGATCCGCTGTTGCGCAGGCTCTTTCTGCGGCACGCGCAGGACGAGTCGCGCCACGCCGATCTCTTCCGCACGCGCGGGCGGGCGCTGTTGTCGGGCATGCCGCGCCGCGCCGCGGGCCTCGACGCGAACTGGATCGCGCCGGGGGAACGTGGGCTCGACGATCTCGACATTTCGGTGCAGCGCGAGGGAACCCTTCTCGCGTTCCTGCATCTGTCGGAGAAGGCTGCGGCGGGCCGATTCACGCTGTACGGCGACGTGCTCGACGGCGACCCCGCGACCCGCGCTGTGTTCGAGCGGGTCCTCGAAGACGAGGCGTTTCACATGACCTACACCCGCAAGCAGCTGGCCCGTCTTTCGCCCCGCAAACAGGGACTCGAGCTTTGGAAGGCGCGGGCCGCCCGCGTCTGGAAGGCGTATCTGCGCCTGGCGATGGCGCTCGCATCGGCGATCGGTTTCCTCGTCCTGACGCTGCAATAC
>JAIVGS010000228.1 GCA_020201435.1 Myxococcales bacterium | reverse complement strand
TCGCCGAAAGTGAAGAAGTCGAGCCACCAGCTGTCGCGCGCCGTCTCGTCGTCCTTGTAAGGCTGCTTCCCGTAGATGTGCGCGGCGGAATTGATCAGGAACGTACAGTGGTCGAAGATGACCAGGCGCAGGATGCCGCCCCAGAGCAGTCCGCCGAGGGGCCGGCCGAAGGCGAGGCCGATCAGCGCCGGCAGGCCGAACGAGCCCGCGAAGGCGAGCGCCTTCCAGTGCCGGTGCTGCCAGCGCACGAGAGGATCGCGCAGCAGGTCGGGGACGTTGTCGAACTGCGCGCGGGTCTGCCCGTGGACGATCCAGCCCATGTGCGCCCACCAGAAGCCGCCGCGGATGTTGTACGGGTCCTTCGGCGTGTCGACGAACTTGTGGTGATCGCGGTGCTCGCTCGCCCAGACCAGCGCGCTGGGATGGAACGACATCGGCGCCAGCACCAGGTAGAAGGCCTCGAGCGCGCGGCTCGCCGCGTACGTCCGGTGCGCGAAGTAGCGGTGGTAGCCAGGGATCACCGCGATCGAGCTGAGCAACATCATGATCGCGAAGCCGATCAGGTCGCCAGCGGCGACGCCGTTCGCGCTCGCGTAGAGCCAGGTTCCCGCGATCGCGATCAGCGGAGTGATCGCGAAGAAGAGGGTGTTGGTCCAGTTGATCGACTGACCGTACGGGGGTCGGGCGGACGTTCCTTGCATCATACGGAAGCGAAGGTAGTCATTCGGATGTCACGGGATTGTCAGCGCCGTTCTGCCGCGGTGCGGCGCAAAACTCCTTGCGTCGTCCGCCGCTGCACCTGTAAGGATGCAGCCCTCGCTCGCCAGACCCTCCGTGGGGGAGATTTCATGCGCACCGTCATCATGGCTGGTTTGCTCTCCTCGCTCGCTCTCGCCGCGCCGGCCCAGGCCGTCACCTGCGGCGACGTGCTCGCCCGCATCGGCGGGCAACTCGCCGACGTGAACTGTTTCCACAGTCCCGACCTGACCACGGCCAATCCCGCGACCGGTCCGTTCGCGACCACGCCCGCCAACAACGCGATCCTGACGTTGCCGGCGCTCGCGTTCACCCCGATCACCGACCGCGGCGTGATCTCGCCGACGGTCCACACCGCGATCGCCGGGCCGGTGCCTGGCATCCAGCTCGATGCGCGCTATGCCGACGACGCGACCGGCGAAGCGCGCTTCCTGCTCCGGCTCCCGGATACCTGGAACGGCGATCTCGTCGTCGCCGGCGCATCCGGCACGCGCAGCGAGTTCAACGGCGACTGGGCTTGGAGCGATTACGTCCTGCAGAAGGGGTTCGCCTACGCCTCGCAGAACAAGGGCATCCTCAACCTCTTCCTGGTCGGGGTCAGCGTCGCCGCGCCCGCGAGCGATCCGCTCGCCTGCCGCCTGAACCCTCTCTCGCCGGTGTGGGTCCACTTCTACGACAACGACCCGGCGAAGCCGTTCACCGAATGGCAGTCGCGGATGGTGCAGGCGGCGCGAACGGCGCGCGAAGGCGTGAAGGGCGCCTACGACCACTTCCCGCGGCACACCTTCGCGGTCGGGACCTCGAACGGCGGCTACCAGGTGCGCCGCGCGGTCGAGGAAGCTCCCGATCTCTTCGACGGCGGCGTCGACTGGGAAGGCACCTTCGTCGACGGCGACACGTTCAACATCCTGAGCGACCTGCCGGCGGCGCTCCGGAACTTCCCCTCCAACCCCGCGGCGATCGAGGCCGCCGGATATCCGCCCGACATCCACAACGCCGCCGGCGCCTCGTTGTACGCCAACTACTGGGGGCAGTTCTGGGAAGTGACGCAGTGCCAGTGGCAGAAGCGCCTCGACCCGACCTACGACACCTACGGCGCGGGCGCCGCCAACTACGACTACTTCGCGCGGACCCAGGTCTCCGACGTCGAGCAGAACCTCAACGCCTTCGCCACCACCGGGAAGATCAAGGTGCCGCTGATCACCGTGGCCGGCACGATGGACGCGCTGTTGCCGATCAAGCACCACGCTCGCGCGTATGCCGACAAGGTCGCCGCCTCGCGCAAGGGAAACGACGACCAGCGCTCCGCGCAGTACCGGCTGTACGAGGTGCAGAACGGGAACCACATCGAGACCTACGTGGATCAGTTCCCGCAACTGCAGCTGATCCAGCCGCACGCGCAGAAGGCTTTCGACCTGCTCGTCGATCACGTCGAGAATGGGGCCGCGCTGCCGCCGGATCAGTGCATTCCGCGCAACGGAACGATCTCGGGAAATGCGACGCCGGGCCGCTGCGCGCAGCTGCTCGCGCCGTAGCGGCCGGTCTGGTGGATCAGGATCGATGGACGCCGGGCCGCCTTTCGGCGGCTTCGGCTAACCGATCTTGCGCACGTTCGCGGCTTGCGGGCCCTTGGGACCCTGCTGCACGTCGAACTCGACCTTTTGACCCTCGGCCAGGCTGCGGAAACCTTCCGCCTGGATTGCCGTGTGGTGCACGAACACGTCCTTGCCGCCCGCGTCCGGCGTGATGAAGCCAAAGCCCTTCGCGTCGTTGAACCACTTCACGATCCCGCTTGCCATCGTTCAGCTCCCCGGCGACGCAGAGGCCGCCGCAGTTCATCCCCTTGTGCATTGCGCACGGTACGCGAATTGCGCCACCTTTTCGAGCGGCGATTCGTCCGCCTTGCGACAGCGCGGCGCGTTACTTGCGGGTCGCGTCGACCCAGCCGCGCCCGGGATCGCGGGGCGGAACGGTGTTGTAGAGATTCGTACGCAACATCCGCGCACGGTGCTCGAAGTCGATCCGCTCGCGCTCCAGGCGCTCTGCCTCCGAGCGCTCGAATTCCAGCCGGCTGACGCGGTTCATCTCGCGAACGTCTTTCGTGTTTTTCGGCATCTGGCCCCCCGCGGGCGAAGGTGCGCACGGAGAGCCGCTGCTTCACGCGTCGAGCGCCTGCCTGCCCGTCAGTCGGCGCCTCCGCCGACGTCGTCGGAGCCGGGCTTCTTCCGCGGGTCGGGTGGGAGGTTGAGGATCTCGTCGGGGAAGAGATCGACGATGAACTCGATGATGTCCTTGACCGAGACCACGCCCGTCGGACGGCCGTCGTCGTCGATCAGCGGCACGTGACGGTATCCGCCGATGGACATGAGATTCAGCGCCCAGGCGATGCCGTCTCCGCGCTGCAGCGATTCGGGGTCGGCGGTCATGAACTCGCCGACGGTGATCGAGGTCCAGTCGAGCTTGCGTCCGGCGACCCTCGTCAGGAGGTCGCGCTCGGTGAAGATGCCCTTCAGAATGCCGTCTCGATCGACGACGAGGACGCAGCCGAGATGACGGTGCTGCATCACTTCGACGGTGTGCTGCAGCGTCGCGTCGATCGGGACCGTGATCGCCGGGCCGAGGTTCAAGGAGCTGATCGGTTCGGTCAGCAGCGGGCCCTGCAGCGCTTCCTCTGGAGAGTCGTCGTGGTCGTCAGGTTCCATACATGTCTCAAGCGGCGATGTCCTTGCCGGCCGAGCCCTGCAGGGCGACGCCGATGGCCAGGCCGGCGGCGGCGACGGTCCCGGTGAGGTCCATGCCGGCATTCTACGCCGAACCGACCCCCATCGCGGCCTTGCAGGTCTTGGTGTACAGATCGCGAAAGACGTTGTCCGGGTCGGTCAACGCTTTGACCTCGAAGTAATTCTCCCGGTTCCACGTCTGCCAGAACTCGTCCGGCGTGTAATAGTTGTGCGAGATCAACGTCTTGATTCCGCCCAGCTCGCGCAGCTTCTGCTCCATCAGCTTGTGGTAGTTGCGATCGCCGCGCTGCTTCATGCCGTAGATGGCGAGGTCCACCCACAGCGCGTCGGGCGACCGCGAGAAGACGTCCGGCGCCACCCATTCGTAGTCGCGCGGCCGCCGGTACGGCACGCACCAGAGCGGGAAATGGCGGAACTCGCGGCCATACCATTCGAGGAACTCGGGCATCTTCGAGATCGGCAGGAAGACGTCGAGGATGATCGTCGGCTGCTCCTTCTTCAGCAGCCAGTTGAGCTTCTCGGCCGCGCGCAGCGCCTGTGACGAGCCGAGGAACTTCGCCAGCAGGAGCCTGCCGATCGCCGACTTCGGATGGACGTTGGTGACGCCCCGGTCGTAGCGGAAGAAGTAGTCGGGGGTCTCCAGGTAATCCTCGGCCCGGCGCGCGGTGCTCTGGTAGTAGACCTTCACCCAGTCGTAGCGATTCGCGTACGGCGCCTCGTCGACGAAATCGGCGACGCTGAGCACGTAGTGGCGCGGCGAGTGGATGATGCCGTCCATGAAGTCGACGTCCTGCCGCTGGTAGTGATCGACGATCGCGGCGCGGTACTCCTCGAGCGTGCGGTAGTGCTCGTACTTCACGCGGACGAAGCGCTTCGCCGGCGTCAGCCGGAACGTCAGCTTCGAGAGGATCCCCAGCGTGCCGAAAGAGCCGTGGATCATCTGGAACAGCAGGTCGTCGGGCCCGCAGGTGATCACGCGACCTTTGGCGTCGATCACCTCGTACTCGACACACGTATCGTGGAAGCCGCCGACCTTGTACGACATCGACTCGATCGAGCAGCCGGAGACGGCGCCGCCGATGGTGATCGTCTTCAGCTCGGGAACCACCAGCGGCACGAGCCCGTAGCGGAGCGTCGCCGCGACCAGATCGACGAACGTCACGCCCGGCTCGGCGACGCAGACCTGTTTCAAGGGATCGACGTGCAGGATGGCGTTCAGATCGCTGATGTCGACCTTCTCGTCGCGCCGCCGCAGGTCGCCGGCCTTGGGCACCTGGTGCGCCACCGCTCTCTTGCGCAGCGAGATCGGGCGGCCGCTCTTGTGCTCCCTGAGCTGGCGCGCGACCTGCTGCACTTTCCTGCGGTGGATCGCGGCGGCGAGGTGCGGGCCCACCGTCTTCGAAAGCACGGCCCGGCGCCCTTCGCGACGGCGGCGCTGTCCGGCGAGGGCATACCCGACTGCGAGACCGGCGAGGGCGGCGATCGTGCGCATGCGCAAAAGATGCTCAGGCCGCTGTCAGAACGCATGCACGCGAACGCCGGCGCGCACGCAGAGCGGCTGGCCGATCGTGGCGACGCCGCCCTGCAGGCCGACGAGGTAGCGGCGGTCGAGCAGGTTCTCCGCGGCGGCGAAGACGCTCCAGCGATCGCCGAAGCGGCGTTCGAGTGAAACGTCGACCACCGCGAAGCCAGGCAGCCGGAGCTGGTTGAGATCGTCCTCGAACTGATCCGACGTCCAGCGCACCTCGAGGTCGGCGTCGACGAAACCGGAAACCGCGACTCCGCCGGCGAGGCGGTGACGCGGGTCCTGCGGCAGCTCGGTGTCGCTGCCGAACACGCGCGACTGCGCCCAGGTCCAGGCGGCGTGCAGCCTGAACGGCTCGACGGTACGCGAGGCGCGGAGCTCGATCCCCGCGATGCGCGCCGCACCGAGGTTCTCCCGCATCTGGTGATTCGGCCCGATCGTCGCGTTGACGATCGGGTGCTCGAGGCGGGAGACGAATGCCGTCGCCTGCACGAGGTCGCCGAGGTCGACGCCCGCCTCGGCGCCGAGCAGCGTCTCGGGCCCGAGATTCGGATTCGCGTCGGTGCGGACCTGCCCGACCTGGAACGGACGGTAGAGCTCGTTCAGGGTCGGCGCGCGAAACGATCGATAGCCGGCCGCCCGCAGCGCGAGCCACGGCGCCGCCTTGACGCGCGCGGCGAGACGCGGGCTGAGCTCCGCGTCGCTGCCGCTTCCGAGGTTGTGCCAGCCGTCCGCGCGCACTGCGGCCTGCAGCTGCAGCGCGCCGAATCGCAACACTTCCTCGGCGAAGATGCCGCCCGCGCGCTGCTCCCCGCTCGAGATTCGTTCGGCGCCCGAGGCATTTTCGATCGACCGCCCGAACACGCGGCGGAGATCGGCGCCGAGCGTCAGCGACTCGCGGCGCCATTGAACCGATGCGCCCTGCTCGTCCGCGGGAGCGCTCTGGGTGGACGCGAGCTGCTCGCTGGCGCGACCGGGCGCGATGCGCGCGCGCTGCTGATCGAACCGGGCCCAGCGGGTGAACAGGCGCGCGTCGAGGCCGTTCGCGGAATAGCCGAACGCGACGTCGCCCTCCCGGGCGGACGCGGTGGTGAATTGCGTTCCGCCGCCCTGATCCTCGGCGAAAGCGCCGGCGCGGAGCGAGAATGCGCCGGCTTCGAGGCGGAGACGGCCCGCGAAGTGGCGGCTCGATGCGTCGCGGTCGATCGCGCCGGGAGAGGCGACGATCGTGTATCCGCCCGTCGTCAGGCCCTCGAGATCGAGCGCCGCGCCGACCGCCCCTTTTCGCGCGACGCTGACCGCTCCGAGGGCAGTTCCGAAGCTGCCGCCCTGCAGCTCGAGCTCGGCGCGATCCTCGATCGGCCGCGAAATCAGCTGCACGACGCCGCCCAGCGCCGAGGAACCGTACAGCGCCGACGACGCCCCGGGCGCGACCTCGATGCGTTCGACGGAGAGCCGCGGGATGGCGCCCCAGTAGATCCATCCGCCGAATCCGTCGTTGACGGGAACGCCGTCTTCCAGCACCAGCGCCCGCGAGACGCCGCTGGGACCGACCCCGCGCAGGTTCACTCCCTGCGAGCTCGGATCTGCGACCAGGCTGGAGCTGCGCCGGAAGGTGGCGAACGACGGCTGGTCCCGCAGGGCTTCGTCGACGGCCTTCGACTGCGCAAGGTCGCGCACGATCGCCACCGGCGCCGGCGCGTCCGCCGCGGAAACCGGCGCACGCGTCGCGGTGACGACGATGGTCTCGCCGAGATCGTCGGCGCGCGCCGCCGCGCCGAGCAGGGCTAGTAACGCGAGACAGCGATGCCCCATGGCGACTTTCCCACCGGGACGCGCTGGAGGATGCGCCCGCTCTCTGCATCGATCACCGAAACGTCGTCGGAGGGCCCGTTCGCGCTGTAGAGCCTGTCGCCTTGCGGACTGAGGCCGAGACCCCATGGCCGCGCCCCCACCTTCTCGAACGTGCGCAGGACGCGGTCCGTTGCGGCGTCGATCACTGCGACCGAGCCGCCGCGTCCGGTGGACACCCACACTCGCGATCCGTCCCGCGACATGGCCAGCCCCATCGGCTTGCCGGCGACCGCGATTCGGCCGACCCGCTGGTGCCTGCGCGCATCGATCACGTCGACTGCGGCGCCCTGCTCGGCGGTGACGAACGCGCGCGCGCCGTCGGGCGTGAACGCGACTGCGCGCGGCCGAGGCGCGACCTGGGGCCTCGCCAGCAGCGTGAACCGCGACGCGTCGACGACGTCGATCTCGCCGTCTTCCTCGGAGGTGACGTAGACGAGCTTGCCGTCGGGACTGACGGTGACGCCTTCCGGCTGCGCGCCGACCTTCACCGACGCCAGCACGCGAGCGGTCGCGATCTCGACCACGGAAAGCGCGGAGGCGTCCTCGTTGGAGACGAAGAGGAGCCTGCCGTCGCGGCTCAGGTCGAAGCTCTCCGGATCGGGACCGCCCGGCAGCCGCGTCACGGCGTTGGCATGGCCGAGGTCGACGACGGCGATTCCGTCCTGCCCGCGGTCGGGCGGCGGCAGGTCCTCGTCGCGCACGCCGGGTCCGGCGCGCGGCGAGCCGCTCACCGCGACGTAGAGCTTTCCGTCCGGCGCGAGCTTGAGGCCGCGCGGCCGTTTCCCGACCGGAATCCTCGCGACCACGACGTCGTTCTCGAGGACGCTGACGTCGTCCGACCCTTCGTCGCTGACGTACACCCGATGCGACGGCACGTGGTACCGCGCCAGCAGCGCGTCGATCTCCGGACGTTTCCGCTCGATCGCGGCGTCGAGCGCCCTGCGCAGTTGCTCGTTTCCGCGCTTGACGCCGATCGCCATCGGGAAGCTGAAACGGAACGGCCCCTGCCTGTCGGGCGAGACGGGAACGACCTGCAGTCCGGCGCGCGCAGCGAACCAGCCGGCGAGCGGCCCCCAGGCCACGGCCACGTCGATGTCCGAACGGGCGACCGCGTCGATGATCGCCGCCTCCGGATCGGGCTTGCCCTGATCGCCGTACACCGGAAACCCGACCACGTTGCCGACGATGCCGCGCACGCCGAGCGCGTGGGCGGGCGGCGTGTTGGAGTAGTCGTTGCCGATCACCTGCACGCCGATGCGCAGCTTGCGCAGCGCCGGATCGTCGAACGAACCGACGCTCGTCCCCGGCCGGGTGACGAAGACGTAGCTGGAGGTGTACCAGGGCCGGGTCGCGGCGGTGCGCGCGAATTCGGCGGGCACCTCCATCATCGCGTCGCACTTGTCCGCATTCAGGGTGTTGCGCACGTAGCCGCGGCGGATCGGCGCCCAGTAGTACTCCAGCTTCGCGTGCAGCTCGCCGGCGACGATCCGCGCGAGCGCATTCTCGATGCCTTCTCCAGCGCGATTCGAGAAAGGCATGTTGTTCGGATCGGCGCAGACGCGGAGCACGAGCGCGAGCAGCAAGCCCATCGTCAGTACCCTTTCGCCGGCGCTTCCTCGCCGATCTTCTTGCCGTTCCGCCAGGTGTGGAGGCAGAGCGGGTGGGAGTAGACCGAGACGCCGTCGGCCTTGCTGTACTGGATGTCGTCGGCGAACGCGCCGCCCGGAGGATTGAGGCCGGCCTTGTCGCGGATTCGCTTGGCGATCTCGTGGTCCGCGCACGGCGTGTCGCCGCTGGCCCCGAGGCCGCCGACGCGCGTCTTGCCGCGGTAGAGCGGGACGCCGCCGCCGAACGCGATGGTCCCGCCGCACACCTTGCCCTTCTGCCTGCCGTGATCCTCCGGCTTCGCCAGGCAGTCGGGATTGAACGGGTTGCCGTTGGCCGCGCTCCAGAGCGAGTGATTCGGCAGGCTCATCGTGTAGAGCCGCGCGGTCGACATCGGCACCAGGTCGGTACTGAACGCGTTCGCGGTGTACGCCTTGGCGATCGCGATCGCCTGGCTGCCGGGCCAGGCCGCGGTCGGATCATCGGACGATACGACCACCGCGCACACCTCGCCCGATCGATCGACGATCGCCGCCCACTCGTACTTGCCCGAGGCGAGCCCGCCGGCCTCGCCTTGTTCGGGCGCCGCCTTGAGCAGCTTGCGGAGCTCGTCCTCCGAGGGAAGATCGCCGCAGCCGCCGCCCCGGTTCGCGCCCGGCGTCTCCTGTTTCTCCTTCGCGACCCCTTCGGTCGTTCGCGCTTGCGCCAGCAGCAGTGCGATCAGCAAGAGCGTCATGGCGGTCCTTTCATTTCAGGGTCTGCAGGTAGTCGACGAGGTCGTGCAGCTCCTCGCCGGTGAAGTGCGTCAGCGCCGGCATCTGCGTGCCGGGCTTGAGCGACGGCGCGTTGACGATCCAGGCGTGCAGGTCGGCGACGTCGCGCGGCAGGTAAGCCGCGATCGTCGAGCGGCCGGCGAGGTGCGTCAGGTCCGGCCCGACCGTCGCCCGCGCGACCGTCCCGCGCACCGTGTGGCACAGCGCGCACGCGCCGTGCTCGAACAGCTCCTTGCCTCGCCGCGCCTCGGCGCTCGAAGGCTCGGGCGCCGGCTCCCGCTGGTGCGCCAGCCACTGCTCGAACTTCGCGGGCTCGTCGGCGATGACTTTGAAGCGCATCACCGCGTGCTCCAGCCCGCAGAATTCGGCGCAGCCGCCTTCGTACACGCCCGGCCGATCCGCCTGCAGGCGGATGAAGTTGTCCATCCCCGGGATCAGATCGACCTTGCCGTGCAGCCGCGGCGCCCACAGCGAATGGATCACGTCGGCCGAGACCAGCTCGACGTCGATCTGCTGTCCGGCCGGAACGTGGATCTCGTTCGCCGTCGCGACGAAGTCGTTGAGCGATCCCCTGACGTACTGCACTTCCCACCACCATTGATGCCCGACCACGCGGATGTCGGCTCCGTGATGCTGGTGGTGGTCCATCGGAAACGCCGACATCGTCCGCAGCGTCGCGACGAAGATCGCCGAGAACGCGACGCCCGGCACGACGAAGCCGCCGTAGACGACCCATTTCTGCCCGCCCTTCGCGTCGGGCCCGTCGTGCTCGAGCAGCGTGCCGGTCCTGCGCGTCGCGACCCACGCGACCAGCGCCCACATCGCGACCGACGTGACGGTGAAGAAGACCAGGATCGGCCAGCCGAGATCGGCGAGCAACCGCGCCGCGGGCCCCGACGGATGCAACGCCGAACGCTCGGTCGAGCACGCTGCGAGCGCGAGCAGCAGCGACCAGCGCCTCATGGCTTCGGCGCCTCCGGCTCGTCCTTGGTCCGCAGCGACTGGACGTAGGCGGTCAGCGCCCAGATCTGGCGGTCGGTCAGTCTGGTTCCCCAGGCGGGCATGCCGTGCGCGCGGCCTTCGGCGATCGAGTTGAAGACGTGATCGGGCGAGCTGCCGTAGATCCAGATCCGATCGCGCAGGCTCGGCGCCATCCCGCCGCCGGCTCGGCCGCCGTGGCACCCGGAGCAGTTGTACTGGACGAAGAGGCGGCGCCCTTCCTGCAGCACGTCGCGGTTGTTCCCGAGCGGATTGGGAGCGGAGGGCAACTCCCCGACCCCGGGCACCGGCCCCACCGGTTGTCGCACCACCGCGCGCTCACCCTCGGGGGCGGCGGTGGGGGGCTTGGCGCAAGCGATCGTCGCGAAGAGCAACAGCCGGTAGCCGGCGGCCGGCAGCCGGTGGCTGATTCTCATGGCTGCACCCCGAACACGTACAGCGCGCCCCCCTGCGCGGTCATCCGCTTGATCTCGGCCATTGCTCCGACGACGCCGAGCGCCGCGTACGGATCGTCGGCGGAGATGTTCGGATCGGCGACCGCCCCCATCCATCCGCCGACGCCGGAATAGACGGCGACGTACTGTTTCTTGTCAGGACCGAGGTAGGTGATCGGATTGCCGACGATCCCCGAGCCGACGTGGATCTGCCACAGCACCGTCCCGTTGCGCGCGTCGACCGCGCGGAACCAGCCGTCCATCGTCCCGTAGAAGACCACGTCGCCGCCGGTCGCGAGGACGCCGCTGTAGACCGGCAGCTTCTCTTCCTTGATGCCCCAGACTTTCTTCCGCCCGGCGACGTCCCACGCGATCAGCTCGCCCTGGTATCCGCCCGGGCCGACGTACATCTTCACGTCGGCGCCGAGATACGGCGTCCCGGCGATGTAGTTCGCCTCGATCCCTTCGTAGCTCATGCAGGTGTTGTGCGCCGGGATGTAGAGGAGCCCGGTGCGCGGTGAAAACGCCGACGGTACGAATTCCTTTGCTCCGGTGGAGGACGGACAGATGTGCTCGACGATCTTTCCGAAGCCGGTGTGCTTGCGCTCGTCCTCGTCGGCTTCGCCGGTCTTGAGATCGAATCCGCGCGCCCAGTTGGTCGACTCGACGAACTTGTCGGCCGAGAGCAGCTCACCGGTCTCGCGGTCGAGCACCAGCATGAAGCCGTCGCGGGCGGGATGGATCAGGAGCTTTCTCATCCGCCCGCCGAACTGCATGTCGAGCAGGACGTTCTCCATGATCTCGTCGTAGTCCCAATGGTCGTGCTTCGAGATCTGGTAGGCCCAGCGCGCCTCGCCGGTGTCGGGATTGCGGGCGATGATCGAGCAGGACCACTTGTTGTCTCCGGGCCGGAGGTCGGCGTTCCAGACGCCGGGATTTCCGGTCCCGTAGAAGATCAGATTCGATTCGGGGTCGTACGAGATCCAGCCCCACACGTTCGCGCCGCCGAGCTTCCACTGGTCGGCGGGCCACGTCGTCGCGCCGAGATCCTTGCCCTGGTCCTTCGGATAGAACGGCTTGAACGAGCCGCCGATCAGCACGTCCTTGTCGGGTCCGGTGTTGTACGCGCGCCACACCTCCCGGCCGGTGGCGAGGTCGAGGGCCGCGATCCAGCCGCGCACGCCGAGCTCGCCGCCGCTCGATCCGACCAGCACCTTGTCGTGCACCACCAGCGCGGCCATGGTCGTGGTCTCGCCCTTGTCGATGTTGCCGACCCTGGTCCGCCACAACTCGCGGCCGGTCTGCGCGTCGACCGCGACGGTCTCGGCGTCGAGGAGGTTGTAGACGATCTTCCCCTGCGCATACGAGGCGCCGCGGTTGACGACGTCGCAGCAGGCGATTCCGACGGCGCGAGGATCGGGATGGGGCTCGTAGAGGAACTTGAGCTGGCCGCCCGGCTTGGTGAGATCGACGGCGATCAGGTTGTTCGGAAACGGCGTCACCGCGTAGAGCGTGTCGCCGACGACGAGCGGTCCGCCCTCGTGTCCGCGGGCGATGCCGGTGGAGAGCGCCGTCACCATGCGCAGGTTCGGCGCGTTCTGGGTGGTGATCTGCGCGAGCGGGCTGTACCGGACGTGGGCGTAGTCGCCGGCCGGCAGCGTCCAGTCGCCGTTGGCCAGCGGAGCGATCAGCCGCACCTCGGGCTTCTGCCCTTCGACCGCGGTCACCGCCCCCTCGCGCTGCGGAGAGAGATTCGACGGCGCTTCCTTCTTGCACGCGACCAGCAGGATCAGGACTGCGAGCTTGCGCATTTCGCGTCACCTCAAGGTGTAGAGAAACGCCGCCACGTCGCGCGCCTCGGCCTCGGTCAACCCGAGCTTCGGCATCGCGGTGGCGTGCTCGATCTGTCGCGGGTCGACGATCCACCGGATCAGGTTCTGTGGCGTATTCGGCAACTCGCCGCCGATGAACGTGCGCAGGGCAAACTGCGTCAGCGGCGGCCCGACCACCCCGTGCGCGCCGCGGACGTTCGGGATGGTGTGGCACGCGCCGCAGCGGTTCGCGCGGATCAACTCCGCGCCGCGATCGGGATCGCCGCCGATCGGGACCACGGCGTACGGCGGCTCGCCGAAGCTGCCGCGGCACCCGCACACGAGCAGCGCTGCGACCACGAATCTCATCGCATCTCCCCGCAGGCGCCGATCATCAGCGCGGGCAGCCCGGCGAACACCAGCCCGAGCGTGAGCGTCGCTCCGACGAGCAGACCGATCATCGAGAGGTAGTGGATCTTCTCGGCCTGCTCGTCGCGGTAGCGGCGCAGCGCGACGTTGAGCGCGGCGACGCTGACCGCGAGCGCGGCGATCGTCCCCAGCGCCACGATCCAGCGCGCGGTGGCCAGCGACCACGGCTGCGAGGTCCCCGGACAGGCATGCGAGGCCACGAACCACCCGAGCGTCCCCTGGGCGCCCCACACCAGCGGCGGCACCGACACCGCGATCCAGAGGCTCTTTTTCGCTTCCTCTGTCATTTGAAGCGGGGAAGGACGTAGAGCAGGCCGACGATGCAGACCCAGATCACGTCGACGAAGTGCCAGTAGATCGTCGAGTTGTGCAGCGGCTTGTGCGGAGTGTGCTCGCGCGGCTCGAGCCGCGGCAGGATGAGCGCGAAGATCAGCATCGACAGACCGATGATCAGGTGCGCCGCGTGGAAGCTCGTCAGCGTGTAGAAGGTGCTTCCATACGCGCTGTCCCACGGCTTCAGCGTCTGGAGGTGCTCGCGATACTCGCTCACCTGCACGGCGAGGAACGCGAAAGCGAGCACGATCGTGCCGGCGAGCAGAATCCTGTCCTTGCGCTTCTCGGCGAAATGCAGGACCACGCTGCTGGCCAGGAGCATCGCGAGCATGATCAGCGCCTTGGCGAGCTTGGGCGGCTCCGTCGGCCACTCCATGTTCCGATGGCCGAGATAGAAGTATGCGAAGAAGAGACAGACGAAGAGGATCGCTTCGCTGGCGATGAAGAGCTTCATCCCGAGCGTACCCCGGGTCTCGTCGATCTTCAGCGAGCCGAAGCTCTCCGGCTCGCCGTGCTCGGGCAGCACCGGCCACATCCAGATGCCGGCGAGCGCGAGGCTGACGACGGTGAAGACGGCGGCGAGCGGGAGGGACTTCGCCAGCAGCGCGCAGAGGATGGCGGTCAGACCCAGCGCCAGCAGCAGCGGCAGGATCGTCTCCGGCTCGCCGGTCGAGATCGATTCCGGCTCGGCGTCGATCTTCGTCGTCGACAGCGTCTGGCGACCGTGATCGAGCGGCTCGGCCCAGGTCCCGTGCTCGTCCCACAACGGATGCAGCGAATTCACCGTCGGCTGCCGGGTGAACGCGTGGGCCCTCGGCGGCGACGAGGTCGCCCACTCGAGGGTGTCGGCGTGCCACGGATTCGGGCCGGCCGGTCTCCCTTTCTTCAGCGACCAGAAGAAGTTGATCACGCTGATCAGGATGCCGGCTGCGAGCACGAACGCGCCGATGGTGGTGAGCAGGTTGAACGACGAGATCCCGTCGCCGGCGAGGAAGGTGTAGACGCGCCGGCGCATGCCGAGCAGTCCCGACAGGTGCATCGGGAAGAAGCCGACGTTGAAGCCGACGAAGCTGATCCAGAAGCTCCACTTGCCGAGACGTTCGGAGAGGAGCCGGCCGGTCATCTTCGGCAGCCAGTAGTAGAAGCCGGCGATGACCGGGAAGACGTTGGCGCCGATCAGCACGTAGTGGAGGTGGGCGACGACGAAGTACGTGTCGTGCACCTGCCAGTCGAAGGGGATCACCGCGGTCACCACGCCGGAGAGGCCGCCGATCACGAAGGTGGCGATGAACCCGAGCGCGAAGAGCAGCGCGGTGGTTCGCACCGGCTTGCCGAGGAAGAGGGTCGCCAGCCAGCAGAAGATCTGGATCGTCGAGAACAGAGAGATGGTCATGCTCGCGGCGGCGAAGAAGCTCATCGCCATCTGCCCCATGCCGATGGCGAACATGTGGTGCACCCACACGCCCATGCCGACGATGCCGGTCATCACCGTGGCGCCGGCGACGTACGGGTAACCGACGATCGGACGGCGCGCGAACACCGGCAGCAGCAGCGAGATCATGCCCGTGGCCGGCAGGAAGACGATGTAGACCCAGGGATGGCCGAAGAACCAGAAGAGGTGCTGCCAGAGGATCGCGTCGCCGCCGCGATTGACCTCGAAGAAGTGGAAGCCCCACTGCCGATCGAGCTCGAGAAAGACGCAGCCGACGGCGAGCGCCGGCATCGCCAGGATCGAGAGCATCGACGCGGTGCCGGTCGAGTAGAGGAACAGCGGCATGCGCGAGACGGTCATCCCGGGAGCGCGATGCTTGAGGATCGTGCTGACGAAGTTGATCGCGCCGGCGGTGTTGGAGATGGTGAACAGGATCAGCGCGACCGCGTAGAAGTCGACGTTGAGATCGGGATCGAACCTTCGACCGGCGAGCGGCACGTAGGAGAACCAGCCGGTGTCGGGCGCGGTCCCGAAGAAGAGGCTCGAGTACAACAGCAATCCGGAGAGGAGGAACGTCCAGTAGCTGAACGCGTTCAGGCGGGGGAACGACATGTCCCGAGAGCCGATGAACAGCGGCACCAGGTAGTTGCCGAAGCCGGAGAGGACGGGCGCGGCGTACCAGAGGATCATCGTCGCGCCGTGCATGCTGAAGAACTGGTTGTAGGCCTCGGGCGAGATGACGTGCGCCTCGGGGAGCGCGAGCTGGATGCGGATCACCAGCGCCTCGACGCCGCCGACCACGAGGAACAGCATCGCGGTGGCGAGATAACGCGTGCCGATCTTCTTGTGGTCGACGGTGGTGAGCCAGCCCCACAGGCCGCGGGGGCTCTCCCAAATCTTTTCCAGCCGGTGCGAAAGCTCGTCCTCGCCTGGCTGGTGCAACGGCTCCGGATGTCCCTCGCGACGAGCGGGCAACGCCACGGGCGAGAAAGAAACGCAGGTCCGCCCGAATCGCAATCCGGGTCGTCAACGAAAGTTTGAACGCCAACATCTATTTCGCGCTGGCCTGCTGCAGGAGCGTGCGCAGCGACGAGGCCGTGATCGCGCCGGGCAGCGCGAGCGCGGCGAGGTCGATCGCCACCAGCCGTCGCTGGGTGTCGAAGATTGGTCCGCCCCAGAACCGCGAGTCCACGCGCCGGTTGCTGGCGAGGACCAGCAGATCGCGGACGGCAGCCCGTCGGCGTCGGCGAGGCGCAGCAGCGCGATGTCGATCTGGGGAAAGCCGCCGACGACTTTGGCGGCGACGGCTCCGCTGCCCTGGACCAGCACTTCGACGTCGCTGCCGCCGGAGACCGTGTGCAGCGTCGTCAGGGCGAGGCCGCCGCCGATCAGCACGCC
>JAIVGS010000227.1 GCA_020201435.1 Myxococcales bacterium | reverse complement strand
GGACGCCGCTGTACGCGATGTCGTCCTTGTTGATCCCCGGCTCGGGATAGACGAGCAGGTTCAACGGCAACGAGAGCCCGAGCCCGACCGGCCCGAGGTTGAACTCGGTGTTGATGATGGTGTGGATGTAGTTGCCTTCGCCGGCGATGCGGCTGAACGCGGCGCCGAGAAACATGCCGGAATTGCCGCTGAAGAGCTGCGACGGATCGGTGAAGGCTTGCGCACCGAGGCTGCCCGCGTTGGGCACGTTCTGGCCGCCGATTCCGCCCGGCTCGGGCGCCGGCTGCTCCTGCGCGGCGGCGGCGGTCGAGAGGGCGGCGGCGAGTGCGAGGACGCGCAAGGACATGTCGGCTCCGTTCCGAGAGGGCACGAAGTACGGTACCCAACGCTCTCTACAAGAGCCAAAAAACGACCGCTTCGGCCACACCGCCGGCCGCCGAATGGTGGCTCGGGCGGTGCGTTTTGTTCTTACGTTTTGCGCAGGATCAGCGCGCGGAAAAGCTGGGCGAATCCGCCCGGCGCCGTCGCATCCGGCCAACGCGGCGAGCCGATCTCCGGCAGCTCCAGCGCAAGCAGCCGTGAGAGCAGGGGGAATCGGCGCCGCACGTTTTCCGCGGGAGCCGCGAAGACGTCGCAGGTGGTGAGGCGCCGAAGTCGCCAGAGGTCCGTGTAGCTCGCACATCGAACCGAAAGGTCGGCGCCGAGGAGCTCATGAAGGGGAAGCTCGGTGACTGTGAGGCCGCAGGCGGCGGCGCAGGCGCGGAGCTCGCGGAAGTCGATCGACCACTCGACGTGTCCGCCGAGATCGAGCGGGGCGGGCTCGAAGTCCCCGCCGAATTCGGTGAGGACGGCGGCGCTGCCGGGCGTGAGCACTCGCGCGAGCTCGCCGACCAGGCGGACCGGTCCGATGCTGCGCGGGAGATCGGCGATCACCTCGTTCGCCAGCACCAGGCCGGTGAAGCTGCGGAAGGGAAGATCGAGCGCGTCGGCCCGGACGCCGGACCACCGCCGGTGCGGGCCGCGCGGCTGCGAGGGCTCGTGCACGCGCCGCCGCTGCGCGGCGAGAAGCGACGGCGACAGGTCGAGAGAGGTCCAGCGCACCTGCGTGAACGGACCCGCCTCGCCGCGCCATGCCGCCTCCGCGACGTGACCGGCGCCGCCGCCGATCTCGAGCACGTGCGAGCCCGTGATCCCGCGCGCCGCGATGCCCCGGAGCAGCGCCTCGCCGTACCGGCGTCCCTGCAGCGCGGGATGAGGCAGCCGCAAGAGGTGCGAGACGGTGCACTCGATCGCGTCGAACCGGCGCCGCGCGGACATCCGGTCGAGCCGGTGGTGCGCTCGGGTCCTGTCTTCCACGTAATATGACCCTAGGCTACTGGGCTAGGATTTGAGATCGCTTGGTTTCCGCCCATCCCACGGCGACATCAAAAGCCGCGAGGTGAGCGCATCCATCATCCCGGAGATCTCGCGCATCGCCTCGGTGAACTGCGCGAGCTCGACGCCGCCCGCCGCGAGCCGGGAAAGCCAGTACGCCACCCGTTTGCGCGCTTCCGCTCCGACGGAGCGGACGTCTGCCGGAAGCTCCTTTTCCATCCGCGCCAGCGCGGCATCCATCTCGTGCAGCCGGGCGATGCAGGCGCGCTCGGACTCGGGGGTCATGGCCGGCTACAAGAGGACGCGGGCGATGAGCAGGAAGTCGAGGAGGAAGCCGGCGCCGAAATTGCCCGCGGCGAGACCGGGCGCGATCTCGGCGCCGAACGTGACCGGCGCTTCCCTGAGCAAAAGCTCGGCGCCGAACGGCATCCGCCCGCCGACGTAGGCCGCGCCCCCGCCGC
Source organism: Myxococcales bacterium (assembly GCA_020201435.1). Lineage (GTDB taxonomy): Bacteria > Myxococcota > Myxococcia > Myxococcales > 40CM-4-68-19 > 40CM-4-68-19. Next base: position 14,269 of record JAIVGS010000227.1, on the reverse strand, counting down.
AACTGATGAAGCCCGGGCCGCACGGACCGGAGAGTGCGCCGGCGAACGCGCCGCCGCCGACGTAGAGGTCGAGGTCGACCTTGGGGCTGTGCGCCAACCGCCCGAGATTCCAGAGGTAGTCGGCGCCGAATCGCAGGCCCGGCGCCCAGAAGCCGAGATATGCGTCGAACGCGTTTCGGCCCAGGTAACGCTTCAAGGTCAAGCCGGTCGGATCGCCGAGCATCACTCCGACCGCCCACCGGTCGGGCCGCGACACGGTGTCCAGGGCTCCGCGGGGCGGGGCCGCCATCGCCGGCGCGGCGACGAGAAGCGCCGTGAGGAGGAGAGCGCGCATTCGTGGCGTTATAGCGCGGTTGCTTCGCCCTTGCGCTCGGCTTCGCGCTGGGTCTTGAGCTTCTTCATCCGGCGCCGGATCAGCTCACGCTTGAGCGCGGAGAGATGGTCGACGAACAGCTTGCCCTGCAGGTGGTCCATCTCGTGCTGGACGCAGACCGAGAGGAGGGTGCTGGCGGCTTCCCTCTGCTTCCGCTTGCCGTCGCGGTCGGTGTACTCGACGACGATGTGGCCGAAGCGGGTCACTTCCTCGTACTCGTCGGGGATCGAGAGGCAGCCCTCGGTGTACGTGAATTCGCCCTCGGCGACCTTGAGCACCGGGTCGATCAGCCAGAACAGGCCTTCGCCCTTCTTCTTCGGCGCTTCGCCCTCGGCCGCCTTCTGCTCCACGTCCATCGAGATCAGGTTGAACAGCACGCCTACTTGTGGCGCGGCGAGGCCGACGCCGTTCGCCTCGTACATCGTCTCGGCCAGGTCATCGCACAGCTTGCGGATCTCGGCGGTGACCTCGCCGACGGGCTTGGCCTTCTGTTTCAGGCGGGGATCGGGCCAGACGAGGATTTCGCGCAAGGCCATTGGAATCGCCAGTATATTCATGTTTGACGCGTGCTGCCAGAACTCTAGAGCAGCGCGCCGGGGTCGACGTCGACCGCCAATTCGACGCCGGAAACGCGATGGGCGGCCTGGAGCGCGCGGCCGATGCGGTGGAGCGGCGCGTGGTCGGCGGCGCGGAGCAGCAGCTGCCAGCGGTGCTTGCCGCGCGCCTTCGCGATCGGCGCCGGCGCCGGGCCGAGGACGGTGGCGGCTTCGCCCTTCTCGATCAGGCGCTGCGCGAGAGTGGCGAGGCGCTCGGCTGCACCCTTGACGCGCGGTTCGGCGTTTCCCTGCAGGCGCAGCGCCATCATCCGGGCGAACGGAGGGAAATGGAGCCTCTCGCGCACGGCCATCTCGTCGCGTGCGAAGGCGACGTAGTCCAAGGAGACGGCCTCCGGCCGGAAGGCCTGGACGAGGACGCGCCCCGGCGTCGAGCCGCGGCCGGCGCGGCCGGCGACCTGGGTGAGCAGTTGTACGCATCGCTCCGCGGCGCGGAAGTCGGGCAGGTGCAGAGGTCCATCCGCGTCCAGCACGCCGACCAGGGTCACGCCGGGGAAGTCATGTCCTTTCGCGACCATCTGGGTGCCGACCAGCAGATCGAGGTCGCGGCGGGCGAAAGCGGCCAGCACGGCAGCGGCCTGCCCGGGGCCACCGGCGGCATCCCGGTCGAGGCGGGCGGCGCGGGCGGATGGGACGAGCGCGTCGAGCTCTTCCTCGACCTTCTCGGTGCCGCCGCCGAAAGCGACCAGCTGCGTCCCGCCACAGGCCGCGCACCTCGCGCGCGGCGGCTCGTCGTGCCCGCAGAGGTGGCACTCGAGGCGCTCGCGGGCTGCGCGGTGGAGGACCAGCGCGACCGAGCAGTTGGGGCAGCCGACCGCCGAGCCGCAGGCGGAACAGATCAGCGTCCTCGTGTGCCCGCGGCGGTTGAGAAAGAGGATGGCCTGCTCGCCCTTGGCGAGCGTCTCGCGCAGGGCGGTGGCGAGCTGCGGCGTGATCAGCTCCGAGACCCGTCGTTTGACCAGCGTCAGCGCGGGCAGCGGCCGATCGTCGACGCGCTCCGGCAGGCGCAGCGTGCGCAGCTTTCCTTCCTCGGCTCGCCGCAGCGACTCGAGCGAGGGCGTCGCGCTCCCGAGGACCGCGACCGCGCCGGCCTTCTGCGCGCGGACCAGCGCGACGTCGCGCGCCTGGTAACGGAGCCGGTCGTCCTGCTTGTACGAGGGCTCGTGCTCCTCGTCGACGACGAGGATGCCGAGCTTTTCGACCGGCGCCCACACCGCGCTGCGCGCGCCGACCACGATGCCGGCCCGGCCGTCGCGGACCCGCTGCCACTCGGCGACCCGCTCGCGCTCGGTCAGCCCCGAGTGGAGGACGGCCACGTCGTCGCCGAATCGCGCCCGGAAGCGGCCGGCGAGCTGGGGCGTGAGCGCGATCTCGGGCACCAGGGCGACGGCGGACAGCCCGAGGGAGCGCGCGTGCGCGATCGCCTCCAGGTACACCCAGGTCTTCCCGCTCCCGGTCACGCCATGGAGCAGGAACGGAGCGAAGGCGCGCGCGTCGAGGGCCCTTTTGAGCGTCTCGAGCGCCTCGGACTGCGCGGGCGTCGGATCGTGGCGCTGCGACCCCCACGGCGCTTCCGGCAGCACCGCCGGTCCGGCCGCGACCTTCGAAACCACGGCCAGCTTGCGCGCGACGAGGGCCTTGAGCTGCGGCCGCGCCCCCGGAAAGGCGACGAGTAATTCCTCAACCGGAACAGGGACTTGGCCACGCGCGAGGAGCCAGGCCAGCAGCTCGGACTGCCGCGGCGCGCGTTTCAGCGCATCGATCGAAGCGCCCTCGACGGCCTGCGCGACTTCGAGGAGCTGCGCGCCGACCCGCGCCGGCGCTTCCGCGCGAACCAGCTCGACCAGGCCCTGCCGGGACAGCGACGCGAGCTGCGCTTTCGACATCCGCGCCCCGCTCGCCGCCTTCCGCAGGGCGCGTCGCAGCGACACTTCCTGCCCGGGGAGATCGAGCTGCCCCTGCTCGAGCGCGCCGCGGCCGGCAGGCGTCAACCGCGGCACGAGCGCGTCGCGCACGTCGAGCCCCGGGGGCAGCGTCGCCTTCACCGCGGGACCGAGCGGCGCGAGATAGTGCGCCGCCGCCCACTTGACGAGGGCGATCACCTCCGCGGTCAAGAGCGGCGCCTCGTCGAGCAGGCGGACCGCGTCGCGCACCTGCGGCTGCTCGGCGCCCGGCCCGAGGACGACGCCGGTCTCCATCCGCCGCCCGAGCGGCACCAGCACGCGCCGCCCCGGCTCGACGGCGCCCGGGATTCGATACGTGAAGACGCCATCGCCGGCAGGGACGTTCAGCGCGACGGCGTAGAGGGCGCGCAGCGCGTGATCGGCTTCTTGATCACTCCCTGGAATCGTCTTCCTCTTCCTCGCCCGCGCCCTTGGCGCCCTTCGTCTCCAGCACCTCGAACCTGGCCCCCGGTTGCCCGGACAGCCAGAGCTCCATCACCCGCGGAAAGTAGTCGGCCGCGGCGGGGCTGCCGTACTCGAGCAGCCGCAGGTCCGCGCCGCCCTGGGCGAGCAGCCGGGCCGGCGCGTTGTTGTCCTTGTAGATCCAGAGCTGAGGCCGGGTCAGATCGCGCGCACCCGCGCCGAGGACGTAGACGAAGCGGTCGCCGAATCGGCCCAACGCGGAGGCCGCGGTCATGTCAGCGCCCGAGGCCACGACCGCCGCGCGCAACGCGCCCTCGGCGGCGTCGGGCGGGAGGCCGCGATAGGTCAGAAACGGACAGGCGAGCTGCAGCAGTTGCAGGGCGGGACCGGTGGTGCCCTCGGCGGTTCCGGCGGGGCGATCGGGTGTTCCGTGGACCGAGAGCGACAGCCCTCCGTCGCCCTCGAGCTTGCACGAGAGCGGGAAGCGCAGCACGAGCTGCGCCGGACGGGTCGCTTCAGCGCGAACCGACAGAGTCCCCGACAGCGTGACCTCGCGGGTCTTGCCGAGGCTCATCGTCCGCCCGGCGGCGCGCTTGAGCAGAGAGGCCGGCGACGGGATGTAGGCAAGCAGCGCGGCCATCACGAAAAACGCTTTCATTTCGGCACCTTGCGCATGTACGCCAGAAGGCCTTCGCGGAGATCGGGCCGCTTCAAGGCGTAGGCGATGTTCGCTATCAGGTATCCGAGCCGGTCGCCCGCGTCGTGCCGCTCGCCGTTGAAGCGCACGCCGATCAGCCGGCCTTCACGCGCCAGCACGGCGAGCGCGTCGGTGAGCTGGATCTCCCCGCCCGCGCCCGGCTTCACCTGCTCGAGGATTCCGAAGATGTCCGGCGGGAGCAGGTAGCGACCGATGACGGCGAGGTTCGAGGGCGCACTGCCGCGCGGCGGCTTCTCGACGATCTTCTCGATCTGGATGTTGCCGTCCGGCAGCGCCGGTCCGGCCGCGACGCCGTACATTTGGGTCTGATCGTCGGGGACCGGCATCAGCGCGACTGCGGCCTTGCCGGTCTGCATCGAGACGCGGGCGAGCTGGCCGATGGCCGGCTCGTCGGAATCGATCAGGTCGTCGCCGAGAAGAACTCCGAACCATTCCTCGCCGACGGCGGGCCGCGCCGCCAGCACGGCGTGCCCCAGGCCCATCGGCTCCTTCTGACGGACGCTGACCAGGCGGACCATGTCGCTGATCCGGCGGACCTGGTCGAAGACGTCCTTCTTGCCCTTGCGCTGCAGCGTGTCCTCGAGCTCGTAGCTGCGGTCGAAGTGGTCCTCGATGGCGGTCTTGCCGCGGCCGTTGACGACCACCACCTGCTGCGCGCCGGCCCGGACCGCCTCGTCGACGATGAGCTGGATGGTGGGCACGTCGACGATCGGCAGCATCTCCTTCGGCACCGCCTTGGTCGCGGGCAGAAAGCGGGTGCCGAGGCCGGCGGCCGGGATCACGACCTTGCGAAGAGCGTGCTTCATGGCGCGCGGGAACGTAGCATCGGGGTCTGACACGCGAAAGGGTATGCTGAGGCGCAGATGCGCATTGCACTGATCGTCCTTGTTGCATCTGCCGCCGCGCATGCCGACAACAGCGTGACCGATCCCGGCGCGCCCTGGCCGACGACCATCGACACCGCGCGCGCCGCGTCGATGGGCGGCGCCCACGCCGCGATCGCGACCTCGAACGATGCGCTGACCGTCAACCCGGCCGGCCTCTCGCAGTCGCGGCGGTATCACTTCGAGATCGACGGCATGTACGACTCGCGATTTCCCGCCGAGGGCGTGATGGCGAGCATCGTCGACACCGCTTCGAGCCCGCTCGGCAGCGGCATCCTCTTCTCGCGCTGGGGCAGCGGCCAGCCCGGCGGACGCGGCGAGGGTTGGGGCCTCGGCTTCTCGTACTCGGGCGCCGTCGGCCAGGCGCTCTTCGCCGGCGGCCAGAGCAAGTTCCTCCGCTATCGCGGACCGGACGGCCTGATGGCGAAGTGGGCGCAGGACGTCGGCATCCTCTCGCGGCGGGGCAGCTTCTCCTGGGCGGCAGTGGTGCAGAACATCTCGACCGAGAGGCTGCCGCTCTTTCCGCTCACCGGGACGGTGGGGATGGCGTGGGGCGCCGACACCGACTGGCACCTCGCCTTCGATTACAAGGCCGACTTCTCCGACACCAGCAACGTGAAGCACAAGGCGGCGGGCGGGCTCGAAGTCCTCGTCGGCGACGCGCTCGCGCTGCGCGGCGGGGCGACGTGGGACGCGTCGGCGCACCTCTGGTGGGCGTCGGCGGGCGTCGGCATCCTGACCGAGAAGGGCGGGCTGCAGCTCGTCTGGCGGCGGCGCGTCTCGGGCGGATACGACCAGTTTTTCATGGCCGCGATCACGCTCTATCTCGAGTGATCCGCGGGGCGACGAGCGGCTGGCCGGAGGCGGGGTCGGGTACGACGTCGACCTGCGTGCGGTAGGACTTCGAGAGGACGTCCGGGCGAAGCACGTCGGCCGGCGTCCCTTCGGCGACGACCTTGCCGGCGAGGAGCAGGATCAGCCGGTCGCAGGCGGCGCCGGCCAAGGCGAGGTCGTGGAGGATGAGCAGCGCGCCGCCCGCGCGCTTTCGCAGCGCGTTCACCAGCATCACCTGGTGCGCGAGGTCGAGGCTCGCGGTCGGCTCGTCGAGGATCAGGAGCTCGGCGTCCTGGGCGAAGACGCGGGCGAGAAAGACGCGCTGCCGCTCGCCGCCGGAGAGCTGCGAGACGGGTCGGTCCCGGAGATCGAGGGCGTCGGCCTCGGCGAGCGCGGCGTCGGCGCGCTCGAGATCGCGGGGGCCTTCGAGCATCCACAGGCCGAGGTGCGGGGCACGGCCCATCAGCGCCACTTCACGCGCGGTGAAAGCCAGGTCCTGCGGTTGCTGCTGGGGCAAAAACGCCACCCGCCGCGCTCGCTCGCGCCGGGTAAGTCTGTGAAATGGCTCGCCTTTCAGGCGGATCTCGCCCGACTGCGCCGCGAGCAGGCCGCAGCAGATCCGGGCCAGAGTGCTTTTTCCCGCGGCGTTCGGGCCGATCACGCCGACGACTTCGCCGGCGCGCACCGCGACCGAGGCGCCGGCGACGGCTTCCGGCGCATCCGGTGCATGGCGGAAATGGAGGTCGCGCCCTTCGAGCAGGACCGTCACCGGCGGCTCCGAAGCAGCATGACGAACAGCGGCGCGCCGATGATGGCGGTGACCGCGCCGACGGGCGGCTCCGCGCCGAGGCCGCGGAAGAGGACCCGGGCGAGCGCGTCGGCCAAAACCAGGAAGGCCGCGCCGCCGAGGGCGGAGGCGGGGAGCACGACGCGGTGATCGGGGCCGACGACGAGGCGGACGGCGTGCGGGACGACGAGGCCGACGAAGCCGACCAGGCCGGTGAAGGCGACCGCGATTCCGACCGCGGCGCTGGCGGCGAAGAAGGCGAAGAGGCGCGTGCGCGAGACGTCGACGCCGAGCGCTGCGGCGCCCTCGTCGCCGAGGGCGAGGAGGTTGAGACGGCCGGCGAGCGCGATCAGCAGCAGCGCGGGCACGAGCAGGGCGATGCCGGCGCCGGCGAGGAGCGGCATCGCTTCGTACCCGAGCGTACCGGAGAGCCAGAGCAGGACCGCCTGCGTCTGCTCCGGCTGGAGGATCGACTCGACCGACAGGACCACGGCGCTGGCGAAGGAGTTGAAGACGACGCCGACCAGCAGCGCGCGGGTGGGCTCGAGCTGACCGCGGCTGCGGCCGAGGGCGAAGACGAGGAACGCGGCGGCCATCGCGCCTGCGATCGCCGCGATCTGCGCTGGCACGAGGCCGACGAACGAGGCCGCCGACATCGCCGCTGCTCCCACCGCCGTGCCCGAGAATGCAACGACGCTCGCGGTTCCGATCGCGGCGCCGCCGGAGAGACCGAACACGAACGGGTCGGCGAGCGGGTTGCGCAAGAGCGCCTGCAGCGCGACGCCGGCGACCGACAATGCGGCGCCGACCTCCGCGGCGAGCAGGACGCGAGGGACGCGCAGCCGGAAAAACACCGTAGAATCGGGCTCTTGGCCGCTGAGGGCGGCTTTGAGCGAGAGCTCCCCGGCGCCGGTCAGCAGACCGACCGCCGCCGCCGCGACGACGAGCGGGACGAGCAGCGCGACCGCGAGGCCGGCGCGCATCGCGGCGGAGCGTTTCATGGGCGCAGCGCCGCCGCGAGATCGTCGAGCGCTTCGGGAATGCGCGGTCCGGGATGCATGAGCGCGGTCGAACGGAGCCGGGCGGTGCGGGTTTTTTCCAGGCCCGGCACCGGCGCGCGGCCAGCGGGCGTGTCGACGCCGCAGAGGACGATCACTTCCGGCGCCGCGCGGACCGCGGCTTCGGCGCTGAAGCGGAAGAACGGCTTGTCGAGGTTCCCCGCCGCGTTCTCGCCGCCCGCGTCCTCGAGGAGCTCGCCGGCGAATCCGGTGCGGCCGGCGACGACCAGCGGATCGAGACCGAAGACGAGCAGCGTGCGGATCCGGGGCTTGCCGGCGGAAGCGTTTCGCGCCTGGGTCCGGGCTCTTTCGATCGCGGCGTTCACCGCCCGGCCGCGGTCGGCGACGCCGAGCAGCCTGGCGATGCCCTCGATCGCCTGTTCGATGTCCTGAACGGTCGAGAGCGGAAAGGCCTCGATCGGCACGCCCAGCCTCGCCACCGTCTCGACCGGCCCGCGGTTGGCCGGCGCCGGCTCGGCCAGCACCAGGTCGGGTTTGACGGCGAGCACCGCCTCCGGCTGGGGATCGTTGTACCCGCCGATCCGCGGCAGCTTCGCCACGCGTGCATCGTCGTCGAAGCGCGTCACGCCGACGAGCCTGTCCCCGGCGTCGAGGGCGAGGACGACTTCCGCGAGCGAAGGCGCGAGGGTGACGACGCGCCGGGCCCGCTCCGGGGAGGGAGGCCCCAGGTGCTGGCGCGGCCCGGCCGCGAGCAGCGCCAGAAGCAGAGCGATCAAGGCACCACCACCCACTGCGCGGCCGCGATCGAGTTGGTCTGACGGTTGGTGACGATCGCCTGGTCGTCGTCGAGAGGAAAGATGTTGTACGGATTCGCGCCGTCGCCGAAGGAGGCAGCAGCGACGATCTTCGGGCCGCCCTTGGCGGTGAGGTCGATCTTCTGGGCCGAGTTGCTCCCGGACGCGACGGTGAAGAGGAAATTGTCGCGGGCGCGCACGTCCTGCAGGATCGACGTGCCGTCGGGGAACGTCAACGCCTTGTTGTCGGCGGTCATCTTCGCGCCGCTGATCGTGACGAGGGAGAGCGTGTTGTCGCCGGAGTTGATCACCGCCACCCGGCCGTCGAACGTCTGGGACATCTCGCTCGGCGTCGGGCCCACGTCGACCTTGCCCTTGAGCGCGCCGGTCGCGGCGTCGAAGCGGAAGAGGGTGCCGGCGATGTCGGAGGCGCAGAGGGCGTAGAGGTCGCCGTAGAGGATCAGGACGTCGGCCACGTAGGAAAAGCCGTTCTGCGGGCTCTGCGGGCAATCCAGCGTCAGCGCGTTGGCGGCGGGATCGGCGACGAAGCTGGCGCGGTCGACGCTGAAGACCTGCAGCGAGAACGCGTCGCCCATCCAGATCTTCGTGGGACCCGGGGCGACGCCGTTGGGGACGCGGCCGTCGGGGATGGCGGCGCGGCGGGTCACTTTGGCAGTCGCCGGGTCGACCTCGACCAACGCGCGGCTGCCGTCGGCGCCGGTGAAGTTGCCGGAGCAGGGCGCGTAGAGGAGGCCGTTCGAGTCGCGGACGAAGCCCGGGTTCTGGCACTGCTTTTCGTCGGAGCCGCCGAGGTCGATCAGCGTCAGCTTGCCGGTCGACGGGACGATGCCGGCGAGGAAGCCGGGGCCGGCGTTGACGACCGTCTTCGCCGCGGCGTCGAAATACTGGTTCGAGATCGTCGCGTAGACCTGGTCGCCGACCTGGGTCAGCCCCTGGGGATTGGCGTTGCCGGGGTGCGCCGGGTCGTACGGCTTGAGCTGGCTGCCGGGGGGCAGGGCGATGTTTTTCTGCGGCGGCGGCGCTTTGTACTTTCCGCCGCAGGCGGCGAGGGCGAGGGCGAGGGCGAGAGCGAATGCGGTGCGTTTCATGGCGTGCTCCTTGTTTTCAAAGCCGGGCCCGAGCGATGACCGCCAGCGAGAGCCCGGGCAGCGGGTATTCGAAGAGGTCCTGCTGCGTCCGGTCGTCGAGCAGGTTCTTGACCTCGACATCGATCCAGAGCGGGCCCGCGGCGCGGACGCCGGCGCCGGCGTCGAGGCGCGGCTGTGCGGGGAGGTGGGCGCTGTCGAACGCGTCGCGCGGCATCGCGCTGCGGAAGGCGAGGGCGGCGTAGCCTTCGAGCCGGTCGCCGCGGCGGGCGAGGCGGCCAAAGAGCTGGTGCGGCGGCCGGTAGACGAGGTGGTGACCCTCGAGCCCGGTCCGGAGGTTGACCGCGTCGAGGAACGTGTAGACGGCTTCGGCGGTGAAGCCGAACGGCAGCGTCGAGACGATTTGCAGCTCGAGGCCGGCGATGCGCGCCGCGCCGGTGTTGTAGGGCTTGATGCGGAAGGGTGGGTAGAGCTGGTAGAGGATCAGCTCCTGGTAGCGCGACCAGAAGACGTCGGCGGCGAGCGTCAGGCGCGCCGATCGCCAGACCGCGCCGGCGTCCGCGGACCAGGCGCGCTCGGGTGAGAGGTCGGGGTTCGGCGCCACGCCGCCCTCATCGAGGTAGAGCTCGGCGAACGAGGCCGGGCGGAACGCGAGTCCCCATCCGGCGCGGAATTCGAGCGGCCCGATGGGATGGACGGTGGCGGTGATGCCCGGACTGACGGCGGTGTCGCTGCCGACGCGGTCGACGCGCAGCGCGGGGTGCAAACCGATGCTTTGGGGCAGCGCGACGTCGTCGCTCAGCGCGATCGACCCGAGCGTGCGGCGGTGCGGTCCGGTCGGTCCTCCGGCGATCCATTCCTCTCCGCCGGAGACGATCATGCGCAGCAGCTGGCGGTCGCCGAGCGACGCCGCGATCTCGCCCTCCGCTCGGGCGGTCGCGGAATGCTGCTCCGAGCGGGGGCAGTCGGGCGCGCCGTCCGTGCAATCGGTGGTGAGCTGCAGGCCGCGGAGCTCGACGCGGTCGGCCCGACCCCAGGCGCGGACCGCCCAGGCGACGGTTCCGGCCGAGCCGCGCAGGCGTGCTCCCGCCACCCCGCCCTCGTCGGAGGCGCGCGAGCGCAAGGTCGTGGACGTCGCCGGGCCGGGCAGGCCCCGATCTCCGGCCGTCGCCTGCAGGAGCAGGTCGAGTCCGGTGTCGGCCCCGAGTCCTTCCTCGAGGTGGAACAGCGCCGAGGCCCGCTGCGCGTCGGAGTTCTGGCGGGTGAAGCCGTACCAGTTGGGACTCTCCGGCGGGACCCGCGCCGCATAGTCGAAATCGCCCGCGGTCCGGTCGAGTTGGACGCCGAGGAGCGCCCCGCCTGCGGCGAAATCGCCCTCTACCTGTGCGGTGCCGAACGAACCGAACGAGGCCTGCGCACCGCCGGCGGGTCGTGCGGTCGGCCGGCGCGGGAGGAGCTCGACGGCCCCGCCGAGCGCTCCCGCGCCGAGCTGCGCCCCGAGGACGCCGCGGCTGACGACCATCCGATCGAGCAGCGCCGCCGGAATCGTGCTCAGGTCGATCGACCCGCCGCCGGGGCCCTGCAGAGGGATTCCGTCGAGGAGGATCAGCGACTCTTCCGCGTTGGCTCCGCGCAGCGACAGGCTCGCCGACTGGCCGGGCGCTCCGGTCTCGTGGACGGTCGCGCCCGGCGACGTCGAGAGCAGCTCGGCGGCGGAACGAACCTCGCCGCTGAACCGCGCCACCTCGACGGTGGCGGCGGCCGCCCCAGGCGCCTGTGGAGATCCGCCCGGCTTCTCGCCGCGCACCTCGATGGTCTCGTCGGTGCCACCGTCCGACTGCGCGCGCGCGGATGCGGCGGCGAGGACGGCAAACAGCAATGAGAGGCGCCTGGCGGCGCGGGACGGCGGCAAGTGGCTCCCCTCTTTCTCTCGAAGAGGTGAAAGCGCATTGACGCCGCCAGGCAGGTCTCCTGGCTCCCGGGTCTGCAGCGCCCTTTGCGCTGCGCGCCGTCCCTCCTTCCCCGTCCCTTCCGGACGAGTGGATCTTCGGGACCGGCTGCCCGGCTACAGTGGCGGGACCGCGCCGGCGTTCGACCGGCTTCCCTCGAGGCCCCCTTCCGGGGGCGCCACGGCGGCGGACTTCGGTTGTCTTGCGCGCTGTACCGCTTGTGCCCCGATCAGGTCAAGGTCGCACAGGCCGCAGCGTGGTGTCGCCCTGCACCGCGAGGTTGGCCCGCAGCTTGTGGACGAGGTTGCGCATGCCTTTCATGCGCGAGAGCTCTTCCAGGCTGGCGAATGGCTTCTTCTCGCGGCGCTCGACGATCAGCTCCGCCCGCTTCCTGCCGATGCCGGGCAAGAGGCGCAGCTCGGCTTCGGTGGCGCGGTTGACGTTGAGGATGCCCGTCATCGGCGGCTTGCCGGGCTTCTTTCGGGCTGGCTTCGGCTGTGGCGCGGCCGACTCCGTTGCCGCAGCGGACGCGGACGGGTCCGCTGCGGCGAACAGGAGCGCCGCGATCAACGGCATGTACATGGCCCTACGCCTCGGCCTTCTCGGCGAGCTCGCCGCGCTCCTTGCGGCGGTCGTCGTCCTTGATCTCGCGGATCTGGACCTTTCCGCCGACGGGCAGCGCGTCGAGATAGATGTTGTAGCTGCCATCGTGGTTGCGGAACGCGGTGCCGATCCGGTTCCAGAAGCTCTTGTCGCCCCGCTCGACGATGTTGAATGCGCCCCAAGGCTTCTTCACGTCCGACGTCTGCTGCTGGTTCTCCATGTCCCCTCCCCCGCCGCCCTTCTGCGGCGCCGGTTGCGGAGAGAGCACATCGCGTGCCAGCCCGACTTCACTCTGCGGCGGCGGCTGCGGGTACCAATTCGAGGCACCCGGAATCGGACCGGGGGTCCGAAACGCTCCAGGAAAATCGAGTGTCCCCAACGAGTGTCCCCAACGAGTGTCCCCAACGAGTGTCCCCAACGAGTGTCCCCAACGAGTGTCCCCAACGAGTGTCCCCAGTCAGTGCGGCATTCCGAGCGGGTGCGGGAGGGGGCCGCTGATGTCGATCTTGCCGAACTGGGCTTCGTATTTCGCGACGTTGTCCTGGAGGGCGTGCAGGAGCCGCTTCATGTGCTTGGGGCTGTTGATCACGCGCGCCCGCACCACCGCCTTCGGCGCCTGGGGCTGCACGTAGATGAAATCGATCACGAACTCCGTCTCGTTGTGGTTCAGCATCGCCATGTTGACGTACATGCCCTGGGCGACGTTGTCGTCGATCTGGAGCTGGATCTGCACCTGCGGCTGGGCGGGGGTCTCGGGCATCTGAAGTCTCCTGGACGGCGCGTTCTAGCACGACATGTGATACCTCGCCGGTCGCATGGGCCGCCCTTCCGATCCCTTCGCGCTGGGCGACGGACCTGACGCGTGCCTCCTGCTGCACGGTCTGACCGGGTCGCCCGCCGAGGTGCGGCCGGTGGGCGAAGCGCTCGCGCAGAGCGGCTTCCGCACCATCGGGCCGCTCCTCCCGGGGCACGGCACGTCGCCCGGCGACCTCTACACCGTCACCCGGAACGAGATGATCCGCGCGGCCGAGTCGGCCTTCGCGTCGCTCGAGGGCGCCCGCCGCGTCTTCGTCTGCGGCCTGTCGATGGGCGCGCTTTTGACGCTGCATCTCGCCGCGCACCACTCGGTCTCCGGGATTGCGCTGCTCGCGCCGGCGATCGATTTTACCGGCGCGACCTGGTTCTTCACCGAGATCCTCGGCCGCCTGCCGGCGCTGCCGTTCATCGTCGGCAAGACGCGCGATCTCGAGAACCCCGGTGAGATCGCCGACGGCTCCTATCATGCGATCCCGCTGCGCTGGGGTCCGGAGCTCCACGAGCTCTCGCAGTACGGGCTGAAGCTCGCTCACCGCGTGCGCGCGCCGGCGCTGATCGTCCAGGGGGCGCGCGACCAGACCGTGGCGCCGGCCGGCTCCCGCAAGCTGCTGCGCGAGCTCGCCTCGCCGCACAAGGAGCTGCGCATCCTGCCGCGCAGCGGCCACGTGCTGCCGCTCGACGTCGAATCGGACGAGGTCTGCCGCCTCGTCGTCCAGCATTTCAGAGAGGTGGAGGAGCATGCCTGAGTACGTTCTCGCCATCGACCAGGGCACCACCAGCTCGAGGGCGCTGATCCTCGATCAGCGTCTTTCGCTCAAGGGCAGCTCTGGTGTCGAGTTCCGGCAGATCTTCCCCAAGCCGGGATGGGTCGAGCACGACTTCGAGGAGATCTGGGACTCGACCCTGAAAGCGATCGGCAAGGCGATGCGGGAGGCGGGGGCGAAAGCGCGCGATCTGCGGGCGATTGGCATCACCAACCAGCGGGAGACGACGCTCCTCTGGGATCGCAAGAGCGGCAAGCCGGTCCATCGCGCGATCGTGTGGCAGGATCGGCGCACCGCCGACATCTGTAACGCATTGAAATCACAGGGGAAAGAGCCGTGGATTCGGGAGAAGACCGGACTCGTCCTCGACGCGTACTTCAGCGGGACCAAGCTGCAGTGGCTGCTCGAGAACGTGAGAGGCGTCCGGGAAAAGGCGAGCCGGGGCGACCTTTGTTTCGGCACCATCGACAGCGCCCTGTTGTACCGGCTGACCGGCGGCGCGGTGCACGCGACCGACGTGACCAACGCGTCGCGCACTCTGCTGATGGATCTGGAGAAGCGGGCGTGGGACGACGAGCTGTGCGCGCTCTTCCAGGCGCCGAGAGCGGTGCTTCCGGAGATCAAGCCGTCGTCGGGGGTGTT
>JAIVGS010000226.1 GCA_020201435.1 Myxococcales bacterium | reverse complement strand
CCTCGACGTGCAGAGCGGCGCGGTGCTCGCGCTCGCCGGCAATCCCGTGTTCGACGCCAACAAGCCCGGACGCGATCCGATGGTCTGGCGCGACCGCGCGGTGCAGGACCAGCTCGAGCCGGGGTCGACGATCAAGAGCTTCGTCGTCGCCCGCGCGATCGAGGAGGGCGTGCTGCGGCCGGACGAGATGCTCTGGTGCGAGCACGGCGTGTGGGCGCATGCGGGACGGCGGATCCACGACACCCACCCCGTCGATTGGGCGACGCCGGCGACGGTGCTGCGGGAGTCGTCGAACATCTGCGCGGCGAAGATCGGCGAGCGGCTCGGGAAGGAGAAGATCGTCGAGGGCCTTCGGGCGTTTGGATTCGGCGAGAAGACCGGAGTCGGCCTGCCGGGCGAGGCGCGCGGCGCGCTCGGCGATCCGCGCAAGATGGCGCAGATCGCGCTGGACACGACTGCGTTCGGACAGGGCATGTCGGCGACCGGCATCCAGGAGGTGACCGCGATGGCGGCGATCGCCAACGGCGGCGTGCTGCTGCGGCCCTACCTGGTCGAGAAGGTCGTCGCGGCGGACGGCGCGGTGCTGGAACAGAACGGCCGCGAAGAGGTGCGGCGTGCGCTGTCGCCCGCGACCTCGCATACTCTGACCGCGATGCTCGAGGAGGTCGTGGCCAAGGGCACCGGTACGCGCGCTGCGGTGGCCGAATATCGCGCTGCCGGGAAAACCGGGACCGCGCAGAAGGTCGATCCGATCCGTGGCGGGTACAGCGATAAGCGGCTGGCAAGCTTTCTCGGGTTCGTTCCGGCCGAGGCGCCGCGGGTCGCGATCCTGGTGGTGGTCGACGAGCCGCAGGGCAAGGGCAACGACGTCACCGGCGGCATGGTCGCGGCGCCGGCCTGGGGCGCGATCGCGCGCGAGTCGCTGCGGCAGCTCGGCGTGATGCCGGATCGCGCAAGGGAAGCGACACGAGTGAAAGTTGCTCTGGCGCCGCACGGATAGCGGGCGTAGAGGATCGGTGTGAAGCTGGGCGAGCTTTTCGCGAGCGTGCAGGTCACGGTGCCGCCGGGGGCGGAGGCGGTGGACGTTTCCGCGCTCGCCGTCGATTCGCGCAGGGTGACGCCGGGCGCGCTGTTCGCTGCGCTGCCGGGCGTGAACGCGGACGGGACCCGGTTCGCGGGGCAGGCGGTGGGGCGCGGCGCGGCGGCCGTACTCGCTCCTCGCGCCCTCGATTTGCCGGTGCCCGTCGTCGTCGCTCCGAATCCGCGCAAGGCGTTTTCGCTCGCCGCGGCGCGGTTCTTCGGCGAGCCCTCGCGGCGGCTGTCGTTGTTCGGCGTCACCGGGACGAACGGAAAGACGACGACCGCGTATCTGGTCGAGCAGCTGTCCTCGCGCCGCGGTCTGGGGACGGGATTGATCGGCACCGTCGAGTGCCGCTGGCCCGGCGGACGGCTGCCGGCGACGCACACCACTCCGGAGTCGCACGAGCTGCAGGAGTTGTTGCGCAGGATGCTCGAAGCGGGGGCGCAAGTGGTGGCGATGGAGGTTTCCTCGCACGCGCTCTCGCAGGAGCGCGCCGCGGGCTGCGTCTTCGCCGGCGCGGCCTTCACCAACCTGACCCGCGATCACCTCGACTACCACGGGACGATGGACGCGTATTTCGAGGCCAAGGCGAAGCTCTTTCGCGAGCTGCTTCCGCGCGGATCGCCGGCGGTGCTGAATTTCGACGACGAGCGGGTGCGCGCGCTCGCGGGTGAACCATCGTTCGCGCTCGGTTTCACCACGCGCGGCGCGGGCGGTGCGGCGCTGATCGCGGAAAACGTGCAGAGCAATCTCGATGGACTGCGCTTCCGGCTGCGCACCGCGGCGCCGCTGGCGCCGCAGCTGGTGGACATCGAGAGCCCGCTGATCGGCGCGCACAACGCCGAGAACCTGCTCGCCGCGATCGGCCTGCTGACCGGGTCGGGCGTGCCGCTCGGCGAGATCGAGCGCGTCGTTCCCGAGGCGCGCGGCGCGCCGGGACGGCTCGAGCGCGTGCCGGATCCGAAGGGGCGCGTGGTGCTGGTCGATTACGCGCACACCGACGATGCCCTGATCCGCGTGCTCGATGCCCTGCGCAACGCGCGCGCGCCGCGGATCGTCTGTGTCTTCGGCTGCGGCGGCGATCGCGATCGCGGCAAGCGGCCGCTGATGGGCGTGGCCGCCGGCGAGCGCGCGGATCTCGTCATCGCCACCAGCGACAATCCGCGCACCGAGGATCCGCTCGCCATCCTCGCCGAGGTCGAGCCCGGCTTGAGGCGCACCGGCAAGCCGCAGCTCGATCCGCGCCATGCGCGCGGCGGGCGCGACGGGTACGTGATCGTTCCCGACCGCCGCGAGGCGATCGAGCTCGCGCTGCGCTGCGCGCGGTCGGGCGACGCGGTCCTGATCGCCGGGAAGGGACACGAGGACTACCAGATCGTCGGCACCGAGAAACGGCCGTTCGACGATCGGGCCGAGGCCCGGCGCGCGCTGCAGGAGATCGAGCGATGAGCTCGTTGACGCTCGAGCAGGCGGCGTGGGCTGCGGGCGCGCAGGTCGCCGCGGCCGGCGGGCCCTTCGAGGGCGTTTTCACCGACTCGCGAAAGCCGGTTCCTCGCGGTTTGTTCGTCGCGTTGAAAGGCGAGAACTTCGACGGCAGCGATTTCGTCGCGCAGGCGGTCCAAGGTGGCGCGAGCGGCGTGCTGGTCGCGCCGCAGGCATTGTCGAAGGTTCCCAAGGGCATCGCGGCGTTGACTGCCATCGACACCGGGCGCGCGCTCGGCGGTCTCGGCGCCGCGTGGCGGCATCGCTTCCCTGATGTGCGCGTGGTCTGCGTCACCGGCTCGACCGGAAAGACGTCGACGAAGGAATTGATCGCCGAGGTGCTCTCGGCGGCGGGGCCGACGCTGAAGACCGAAGGCAACCTGAACAACGAGATCGGCGTGCCTCTGACGCTGCTGCGCCTCGGCGCCGACCACCGTTACGCCGCGATCGAATGCGGGATGAACCATCTCGGCGAGATCGCGCGGCTCGCGGCGTGGGCCGACCCCGACGTCGCGGTCGTCACCAACGTGGGGCCGGTCCATCTCGAGGGGGTCGGCTCGCTCGACGGCGTCGCCCATGCGAAGGGCGAGCTGTTCCACGCCTTGCGCGAGACCGCGATCGCGGTGGCCAACGCCGACGACGCGCGCGTCCTGCAGCAGGCGCGTCTGTCCCGCCGCAAGCTGGTGACGTTCGGCGCGTCGTACGGATCGGACGTGCGCCTGATCTCCGCGCACCACGGCGGCGCGGGACTGATCGTCGAGCTCGACTTTTCCGGCGCGCGCCGCGCGGTCGAGCTCAAGTTGATCGGCACGCACAACGGCCACAACGCGGCGGCGGCGGCGGCGGTCGGAGTCGCGCTCGGATTCGAGCCCGAGACGATCCTGCGCGGTCTCGCCAATGCGAGCACTCCCGGCCGCCGGATGAAGCCGGTGCGGATGCCGAACGGCGCGCTCCTGATCGACGATTGCTACAACGCGAATCCCTCTTCGACGAAAGCCGCGCTGCTCACGTTGACGCACCTCGTGCACGGCAAGGGGCGCGCGATCGCGATCCTCGGCGACATGCTCGAGCTGGGCCACACCGAGCTCGATCTGCACCGCGACGTGGGCCGGTTCGCGGCGGGCGCGGGGCTCTCGCTGCTGGTCTGTTTCGGCGAACGCGCCAAGGCGCTCGGCGAGGGCGCGCACGAGGCCGGCCTGCCGCCGGATTCGATCGAATACGTCGAGGATCCGGTCGAGGCCGTTCGCCTGGTGCAGTCGCGCATGCGGCCGGAAGACGTGGTCCTCGTCAAGGGCTCGCGTGGAATGCGGATGGAGCGGATCTCCGACGCGTTGACAGGAGGAGCCGGCTCTGCCGGCGACGGGCTGAGCCCGCAGGGCGGAGCATCCAAAGGAGGAGCCGGCTCTGCCGGCGACGGGCTGAGCCCGCGGGGCGGAGCATCCAAAGGAGGGCAGTGAATGCTCTACAACCTGCTCTTCCCGTTCTCCGATCGGATCGCGCTCTTCAACGTGCTGCGCTATCCGACGTTCCGCATGTTGATGGCCGGGCTGATCTCGCTGTTGATCGGGCTGGCGCTGGGGCCCAGCTACATCGAGGCGCTGCGCAGGCTGCAGCGCGGACACAGCAACGTGCGCGAGGACACGCCGGAAGCGCACCAGAAGAAGCAGGGAACGCCGTCGATGGGCGGGGGCCTGATCCTCTGGGCGATGCTGCTCGGCACGCTGCTCTTCGCCGATCTGACCAACCGGATGGTGTGGGCGGCGCTGATCGTCACGCTCGGCTTCGGAGCGATCGGCTTCGCCGACGACTGGCTCAAGTTCAGCAAGAAGAATTCGAAAGGCCTCGCGGGGCGCAAGAAGCTGTTCTGGCAGACGGTGATCTTCGTCGTGGTGGTCCTCGTCTTCTTCCTCGACTGGAAGACCGGCGCGCTGCGGATGGACACGCGGCTCGCGATTCCCTTCGTCAAGGTGAAGGCGTTCAATCCCAGCCTGCCGTGGTGGATCTACCTGCCGCTGGCGTTCGTCGTCATCGTCGGCACCTCGAACGCGGTCAACCTGACCGACGGGCTCGACGGGCTCGCGATCGGTCCCGCGATCGTCAGCGCGCTCACCTTCATGCTGCTCGCGTATCTCGCGGGCGCGACGATCCGCGGGTTGAACATCGCCGATTACCTGTTGATCCCGCACATCGAAGGGTCCGCCGAGCTGGCCGTGTTCTGTGCCGCGATGGCCGGCGCCGGCATCAGCTTCCTCTGGTTCAACACCTATCCGGCGAGCGTGTTCATGGGCGACGTCGGCGCGCTCGCGCTCGGCGGCGGACTCGGGATGCTCGCCGTGCTCACCAAGAACGAAGTCGATTCGGCGATCATCCACGGCGTCTTCTTCGCCGAGATCCTCTCGGTCATGGCGCAGGTCTTCTGGTTCAAGCGGACCGGGCGGCGGATCTTCCGGATGGCGCCGGTCCACCACCACTTCGAGCTGCAGGGTTGGGCAGAGCCGAAGATCATCGTGCGGTTCTGGATCCTCTCGATCATGCTGGCGCTGATCGCGCTGGCGTCGTTGAAGCTGCGATGAAACTCGACGGCCGACATACGCTGGTGATCGGCCTCGGCAAGAGCGGCGTCGCCGCGGCGGCGCTCTTGCGTTCGCGTGGTGCGGCGGTGATCACGGCCGACGACCAGGCGCGTGCCGACCGCAAGGTCGTGCCGGAAGCGTTGAGCGGCGTCGATCTGGTCGTCGTCAGTCCCGGCGTGCCGTTGTCGCTGCCGATCTTCGGCGAGGCCCGCCGCCGCGGAATCGAGTTGGTCGGAGAGGTCGAGCTGGCGTCGCGGTTCATCGAGGAGCCGATCGTCGGGATCACCGGCACCAACGGCAAGAGCACGACGACGGCGCTGTGCGGCCATCTGTTGTCGACGGCGGGCCTGCGCGTGTTCGTCGGCGGCAATCTGGGGAATGCCTTGAGCAACCGCGTCCTCGCCGGCGGCAAGCTCGACGCCACGGTGTGTGAGCTGTCGAGCTATCAGCTCGAGAGCATCGTCACGCTGCGGTGCGCGGCGGCCACCGTGCTCAACGTCACGCCCGATCATCTCGATCGCTACGATTCGCTCGATTCGTACGCCGCGGCGAAGGAGAGAATCTTTCTCAACCAGCGCGCGGGCGATGCGGCGGTTCTCAATGCGCGCGATGCGCGCGTCGCGGCGATGAGGACTCGCGAAGGCGTCAAGCGGGTGATGTTCGATCCGCGGACGGCGCTCGGCGACCTGAAGCTGTCGTTGCGCGCGGCGACGTTGCGCGGCGCGCACAACGCCGAGAACTCGTCGGCGGCGTGTCTGCTCGCGCGGCATCTCGGGGTCACCGATCTGCAACGCGGGCTCGACACCTATCCGGGCCTGCCGCATCGCCTCGAACCGGTGCGGGTGATCGACGGCGTCGAGTGGATCAACGACTCCAAGGCGACCAACGTCGACAGCGTCGAGAAGTCGCTCAGCGCGTTCGAAAGCGGCGTGATCATCATCATGGGCGGCCGCGGGAAGGGCGCGCCGTACACCGCCTTGAAGCCGCTGTTGCAGGCGAAAGCAAAAGCGATCCTGACGATCGGCGAGGACGCGGAAAAAATTGCCGCCGAGCTTGGCCCGGTCCAGCCCTGCGGCACCTTGCCGAATGCGGTGTCGAAAGCGCGTGAGATCGCGCGCAAAGGCGACGTGGTCCTGCTCTCGCCCGCCTGCGCGTCGTACGACCAGTTCCGCAATTTCGAAGACCGCGGCGATCAGTTCAAGGCGCTGGTGCGAGGGCTCCGATGAGCGCGAGCGCAGCCGCCGGAGCGCGCGTCTCGATGCATCGCAGCGCGCTGCGCTACGACCCGGTGCTCCTCGCCGCCGTGGTGCTGCTGCTGATGTTCGGCGTGGTGATGGTCTACAGCTCGTCGGCGGTCTATGCCGGCGCGCGGCTCGGCGACGGGCTCTGGTTCTTCAAGCGGCAAGCGCTCGGCGCGGGCATCGGCCTCGCGGCGCTGCTCGTCGCGATGCGCGTCGGTTACCGGCGGCTCGAGGCGTTCGCGGTGCCGCTGGTCTTCGTTTCGCTCGGGCTGCTCCTGCTGGTCCGGTTCCCCGGCATCGGCCACGCCGCGGGCGGCGCGCAGCGGTGGATGAGGCTCGGCGCGCTCACCTTCCAGCCGAGCGAGATCGCGAAGCTCTCGTTGATCCTCTGGCTCGCGCGTTCGCTGGCGCGCAAGCAGGATCGAATCCGCGTCTTCTCGGTCGGCTTCCTGCCGCACCTGGTGATGCTCGGGCTGTTCGCGATCCTGCTGCTGCTCGAGCCGGATTTCGGCACCACCGTGGTGCTCGCGATCCTCACCTTCGCGCTGCTCTTCGTCGCCGGCGCGCGCGCGACGTACCTGCTCGGCATCGTCGGCGCGCTGGCGCCGATCGCGGCGTTCCTCGTCTGGCACTCGCCCTATCGATGGCAGCGGATCCTGACCTTCCTCGATCCCTGGAAGGACCCGCAGGGCCACGGCTACCAGACCGTCGAGTCGCTGCTCGGCTTCGGCGCCGGCGGGTCGTTCGGCGTCGGTCTCGGAGAAAGCCACCAGAAGCTCTTCTTCCTGCCGGCCGCCCATACGGATTTTATACTAAGTATAATCGGCGAAGAGTTGGGATTCGCCGGGGTGGCGGCGGTCCTGATCCTCTTCTCGATCATCGCCTGGCGCGGCTTCAAGGCGGCCTGGGCAGCGCCCGACGCGTTCGGCTGCTACCTCGCGCTCGGCCTCACCCTGCTTCTTGCCCTCGAAGCGATCGTGAACGCGGGCATGGCGCTGGCGCTCCTGCCCACCAAGGGAATGGCGCTGCCGTTCCTCTCCTACGGGATGACGAGCGCGATCACGAGCTGTCTCGCGGCCGGAATCCTGCTCTCGATCAGCGGCGGCGCGGGCGGCTTCCTGCAGCGCGCGATGGGAGCGCAGCGATGAGGCTCCTCGTCGCCGGCGGCGGCACCGGCGGGCACCTCTTCCCGGGGCTCGCCCTCGGCGAGGAGGTCAAGACCCGCCATCCGCGCAACGACGTGCTCTTCGTCGGGTCCGCGCGCGGCATCGAAGCGCGCGAAGTGCCGAAGGCCGGCTATCCGCTCGAGCTGATCGACGTCGTGCCGCTCAAGCGGATGGGACTGCTCGGCTTCCTGCGCGGCATGTTCCGGCTGCCGATCGCGCTGTGGCAGTCGTTCAGGATCCTGCGCAAGTTCGATCCGGACGTAGTCGTCGGGGTCGGCGGCTACGCGAGCGGACCGGTCGTGCTCGCGGCGTGGCTGTTGCGCATTCCGATCGCGGTCCAGGAGCAGAACGCGCTCCCCGGCTTGACCAACAAGATCCTCGGCCGATTCGCCGACGCGGTCTTCATCGCCTTCGAGGAGGCGCGCAAGAGCTTCCCGCCGCGCAAGACGCATTTGCTGGGCAATCCGATCCGCCGCGCCTTTCTCGACAACTACCTGCACACCAAGACGCCCGGCGAGCGGCTGTCGATCTTCGTCACCGGAGGGTCGCAGGGCGCGCACGTGCTGAACATGCGGGTGGCGGAGGCGATGGAGGTCCTCGGCGGCGAACGGATCGAGCTGCTGCACCAGACGGGCGTCAAGGACCTCGCCGAGATCCAGGGGCGCTACGCGAAGCTCCCCGTGGCGAAGGCGGCCGCGTTCATCGACGACATGCCCCGCGCGTACGCGGGCGCGGACCTCTTGATCTGCCGGGCAGGCGCGACGACGATCGCGGAGCTCACGGTCTGCAAGAAGCCGGCCATCCTGGTGCCGTTCCCGTTCGCCGCCGACGATCACCAGACGGTCAACGCGCACTCGCTGGTCGACGCGGGCGCGGCGATCGTCATCGCCGAGAAGGACCTGACCGGCCAGCGCCTTGCGGACGAGATCCGCGGGCTCGAGAAAGACCGTGCGCGATTGCAGAAAATGTCTCGCGCCAGCGGGCTGTTAGGCCGTCCGGAGGCGGCGCGGGAGATCGCCGACGTCTGCGTTTCGCTCTGCTCCGACCGGCTGGTACGGGAGGGCCGCCACCTGCCCGCGCCCCGTAAGTAAGACACTGAAGGGGATCTAGTCACGCTCAGCTATTGATTATCGTAGATCGAATCGCGTACATTCAGGCTCATGGAGGGCCGCTACCGGTGTTTCGCAACAAGAAGGTCAAGATCCACTTCGTCGGAATCGGGGGGATCGGGATGAGCGGCATCGCCGAGCTCCTCCTGAACCTCGGGTACCGCGTCAGCGGATCGGACCTGAAGGAGAGCGAGATCACCCGGAGGCTCGCCTCGCTCGGCGGGACGATCGCGATCGGCCATCGCGCGGAAAACGTCGCCCTCGACGTCGACGTCGTCGTCACCTCCAGCGCCGTGCGCCGCGCCACGAATCCGGAAGCGATCGCCGCCCGCGACCGCGGAATCCCGGTGATCCCGCGCGCCGAGATGCTCGCCGAGCTGATGCGTTTGAAGGAGGGCGTCGCGATCGCCGGCAGCCACGGGAAGACGACGACCACCTCGTTGATCGCGACGGTCCTCGCGCACGCCGGGGTCGATCCGACGGCCGTCGTCGGCGGCAAGCTCAACGCCCTCGGCTCCAATGCCAAGCTCGGCAAGGGCCAGTTGATGGTGGTGGAGGCCGACGAGTCCGACGGATCTTTCCTGCGCTTGTCGCCGACGATCGCGGTGATCACCAACGTCGATCCCGAGCACCTCGACTATTACGGCACCGTCGATGCGCTGCAGCAGGCGTTCGTCGACTTCGCCGATCGGGTGCCGTTCTACGGGCTGGCGGTGATGTGCCTCGACCATCCGGTCGTGCAGCACCTGATCCCGCGGTTGACCAAGCGGCACGTGACGTATGGGATCTCCCCGCAGGCCGACTGGCGCGCGGACAACGTGCAGCTCGGCGCGTTCCAGGCGCGCTTCACGGTCTCCCACCGCGGCGAGCGGCAGGGCGACGTCTCGCTCAAGATGGTCGGCGCGCACAACGTGCTGAACGCGCTCGCCTGCTGCGCGGTCGCGCATGAGCTCGGGATTCCATTCGCGACCACCGCCGAGGCCCTGGGCGAGTTCCAGGGAGTGCAGCGCCGCTTCACGGTGCGCGGCGAAGCGCACGGGATCACCGTCGTCGACGATTACGGCCATCATCCGGCGGAGATCAAGGCCACCCTCGCCGGCGCGCGCGCGAGCTTTCCGCACCGGCGGATCGTCTGCGCGTTCCAGCCGCACCGCTACACGCGCACCCGCGATCTGCTCGGCGAGTTCGCGACCGCGTTCAACGACGCGGACACTTTAGTGCTCACTGAAGTTTACGCGGCGGGCGAGGATCCGATCCCGGGCGTCAACGGCGCGCGCCTCCACGACGCGGTCAAGGCCTGCGGCCACCGCGATGCCTCGTTCGTCGAGCGAAGCGACCTGGCGGCGAAGCTGCGCGAGCGCGTGCGCGAGGGCGACCTGGTGATCACGCTCGGCGCCGGCGACGTCACCCACGTCGGCGAGGAACTGCTGGAGCTGCTCAAATGATCGCTGAGATCCGGCGGGCCGCCCGCGGCGAAGCGCTGGAGAACGTGGCGCTCGCGCCGCGGACCAGCGTGCGCGTCGGCGGGCCGGCCCGGTTCTTCGTCCGGCCGCGCGATCCGCCGGCCCTGGTCGAGGTGCTCGAGGTGCTCTCCGGCGCGGCCGTCGGCTGGATCTCGCTCGGCGGCGGCGCGAACACCATCGTCGGCGACCGCGGCGTCGCCGGCGCGGTGCTGCGTCTGGCGCAGGATTTCGCTGCCGAGGAAGTCGAGGAGGCCGGCGATCACGTCGTGATCACGCTCGGGGCCGGCGCGCCGATCGCGCGGTTTCTTTCGCTCGCGAAAGAGCAGCGCGGCGTCGGCGTCGCCTGGTCGGCGGGAATTCCCGGCACCGTCGGCGGCCTGGTGGCGATGAACGCGGGCACCCCGGCGGGTTGCATGGCCGATCACCTGATCGCTGCCGAAGTGGCCACGCCGGATGGACTGCGCTGGATTCCGGCGGCCGACCTGCATCTCTCGTACCGCCACTGCGAATTGCCGCGCGGCGCGGTCTTGACCCGCGCGCGCTGCAGGATCCGCCGCGGCACCGACGCCGAGATCCTCGAGCAGCAGCGCGCCGCCAAGGCGGACGTCGACAAGCGCCGCGCGACGCAGCCGTTGACGCTGCCGAACTCGGGATCGGTCTTCGTCAATCCCCCCGGCGATTTCGCCGGCCGGTTGATCGAGCAGGCGGGCCTGAAAGGCTTTCGCAAGGGCGGCGCGCAGATCAGCGACAAGCATGCCAATTTCATCGTCAACCTCGGCGGCGCGCGGGCTTCGGATGTGATCGATCTGATCGCAAAGGCGCGCGCGAGCGTGCTGGAGAAGACCGGCGTCGAGCTGAAGCCCGAGGTGCGGCTGTTCGGCGACTTCGATCCGCCGCTGCCGAAAGAGCTCGAGCCGCACCATGTCGCGCCCGTGGGGCTCGCGCAGCAGACGTTCGGCGACCTCCCCGATCCGAAGAAAACTTTCCTGCGGGTAAACCCATGACCGGATTTCGCCCTGTCGATCCGGCCCTCCTGAGGCGGGCAGCAGCGGAGGCCGAGCGAAACGCATTCAAATCCGCGCTCGACGCGGCGCTGCGCACGCTGGCGGCGGCAGCCCTGAGCGCGGCGTTGAGCCTCGGAGCGTGGCAGGCCTGGCGCTGGGCGACGCTCTCGCCGGCGTTCGCCCTGAACGAGATCCGCTTCAGCGGGCTCTCGCACGCGCAGGAGGGCGATCTCGTCAAGCGCAGCGGCCTGTCGCTCGGACAGAACCTCTTCCGCGCCGATCTCGCGAACGCGGGGCGCGCGATGGAATCGCATCCGTGGGTCGACTCGGCGCTGCTGACGCGACGGCTCCCCGGCACGCTGATGGTGAGCGTCCTCGAGCACCATCCGGCTGCGCTCGTGCAGCTCGGCGAAAAGACGCTCTACGTGCTCGACGAGGAAGGGCGGCTCTTCAAGCGGGCGGCGCCGGAGGACGGGCTCGATCTGCCGGTGGTGACGGGGCTCTCGCGGCAGACGCCGCGTCCCGACCTGCAGCTGCGGCTGCTCGGCGCGCTGCACCTGCTCGACACCTGGCGCGGCGCGGGCTACGCGGTGAGCGCGCTCGCCGAAGTCCGGCTCGACGACGCCGGCGGCTACACGCTCTTCGCCCACGACGGCGACGGCCTCCAGGAGATCCGGCTCGGCGCCACGCAGCTGCCCTTGAAGCTGCGACGGCTCGCGCAGGTGCGCGCGGCGCTCGCGCGGCGAGGGGAGAAGGCCGCGCGGATCGAGCTCGACAATTCGGCGCGCCCGGACCAGGCCGCCGCAACCCTTGCGGACAAGAGGTAAGGAAATGTCGCAGAAAAAGGGGGAGATCGTCGTCGGGCTGGACATCGGCACCACCAAGATCTGTTGCATCGTCGGCGAGATCCGGCCCGAAGGCATCGACGTGATCGGCATCGGCACGCACCCGTCGCGCGGATTGCGCAAGGGCGTGGTGATCAACATCGAAGCGACGGTCGCGTCGATCCGCCGCGCGGTCGAGGAAGCCGAGCTGATGGCGGGCGCCGAGATCAGCGCGGTCTACGCCGGCATCGCCGGCGGCCACATCCGCGGATTCAATTCGCAGGGCGTGGTGGCGGTGAAGGACAAGGAAGTGAAGCAGGGCGACATCGAGCGCGTGCTGGACGCGGCGCGGGCGATCAACATTCCGCAGGATCGCGAGATCCTGCACGTGTTGCCGCAGGAGTACATCATCGACGAGCAGGACGGGATCCGCGAGCCGCTCGGAATGAGCGGCGTCCGTCTCGAAGCGAAAGTCCACATCGTCACCGCGGCGGTTTCCTCGGCGCAGAACATCGTCAAGTGCTGCGGAAAAACCGGTTTGAACGTCGCCGACATCGTGCTCGAGCCGCTGGCGTCGGCCGAAGCGACCCTCGCCGACGAAGAGAAGGAGCTCGGAGTCGCGCTGGTCGACATCGGCGGCGGCACGACCGACGTCGCGATCTTTTCCGCGGGCGCGATTCAACATACTTCGGTGATCCCGCTCGGCGGGAACCACCTGACCAACGACATCGCGGTCGGCCTGCGCACGCCGATGCACGAGGCCGAGAAGATCAAGGTCAAGTTCGGCAGCGCGCAGGGCAGCTCGGTCGACAAGGACGACACCATCGAGGTGCCGAGCGTCGGCGGGCGCGCGCCGCGCGTGCTGTCGAGGCGGATCCTGTGCGAGATCATCGAGCCGCGCGTCGAAGAGCTGTTCCAGCTCGTGCACCGGGAAGTGCAGAAGGCGGGGCAGGAGGATCTGCTCGCCTCCGGCGTCGTGCTGACCGGCGGGACGACGAACCTGCACGGGATGCCCGAGCTCGCCGAGGAAGTCCTCGGCCTTCCGGTGCGGCGCGGCCTGCCGCGCGGGATCGGCGGTCTCACCGACGTGGTCAAGAGCCCGCAGCACGCGACCGCGGTCGGCCTCCTGTTGTACGGGGCTCGCCAGGGCGCCCAGGGGGCGCGCACGTCGTTCAGCGCGGATGCGGCGTCGATCAAGGAACGCTTTCTCGGTTGGGTTCGCGAACTGTTCTAGGCCTCAGGCCTCAGGCTTCAGGCCTCAGGTCAAAACGAATGGAGGGTGCGATGGAGAACAAGATTCCGGAGCCCGATCTCGGCGCCAAGATCAAGGTCGTCGGCGTCGGCGGCGGCGGCGGCAACGCGCTCAACACGATGATCATGGCCGGCCTCACCGGGGTCGATTTCATCGCCGCCAACACCGATTGCCAGGCGCTGCACCACAACCGCGCTTCCGGGAAGATCCAGCTCGGAGCGCAGGTCACCAAGGGCCTCGGCGCAGGCGCGAATCCGGAGATCGGGCGGCAGGCCGCGCTCGAGGATCGCGATCGCATCCTGGCTGCGCTCGAAGGCGCCGACATGGTCTTCGTCACCGCCGGGATGGGCGGAGGCACCGGCACCGGCGGAGCGCCGATCATCGCCGATCTCGCGCGCAGCGTCGGCGCTTTGACCGTCGGCGTCGTCACCAAGCCGTTCGTCTTCGAGGGCAAGCGGCGCCTGAAGCAGGCCGAGCACGGGATCAGCGAATTGAAGGGCGCGGTCGATACGCTGATCACGATCCCGAACCAGCGGCTGCTGGCGGTCGCGGATCAGAACACGACCCTGCTCGACACGTTCAAAAAAGCCGACGAGGTGCTGCTCAACGCGGTGCAGGGCATCTCCGATCTGATCACCATCCCGGGGCTGATCAACGTCGACTTCGCCGACGTGCGGACGATCATGAGCAACATGGGCGTCGCGCTGATGGGCACCGGCAGCGCGACCGGCCCCGAGCGCGCGTTGATCGCGGCGAAGATGGCGATCGAGAGCCCGCTGCTCGAGGACGTGCAGATCGACGGCGCGACCGGGATCCTGATCAACATCACCGGCGGCGGCAACATGACGCTGGTCGAGGTGAACCAGGCGTGCTCGCTGATCCAGGAAGCGGCGCACGAGGACGCCAACATCATCTTCGGCAGCGTGATCGACGACGAGATGGGCGACGAGATCAAGATCACCGTGATCGCGACCGGATTCGCCTCGCGCGACGCGCGCCGGATCGAGCGGACCGACGCGACCCGCGCCATCCGCGGCGCGCCGCAGGGGACGCTCGCGCTGCCGCAGGTCACCGAGCCGGGGCCGGTCGCGCGCGTCCAGCGCACGCCGGAGATCGCGCGCGCGGCGACGCCCGCGCCGGGTCCGGCGAAGGCTGGGACCCCTCCTCCGCCGCCGGCGCGCACGCCGACTCCCGAACGGCCGGTGCGTCACATCTCGTGGGACGAGCTGCGCCAGATGACCGGCGCCACCGAGGACGAGCTGGACATTCCGACCTTCCTGCGCAATGGCGAATAGATCTCACCGACGACGACGCTCATTGCGACTCGTTCGACGATGACCGGTCGCCGCGGGTTCAGTCTCGACCGCGGCCGGCGAGGAATTCGCCCGTCCGCGCCGAGAGCTGCGCGGTGCGCGTGAGCTGCGCGTCGAGGTGGGCGAAGACTTCTTCGGCGCGGTTCTTCAGCGCCGCGTCGTCGCGGGCCGAGGGCTCGATCAGCCGGGCGAAGAGATCGACGACTTTCAGCAGCGACTGGTGCGCGGAGAGCAGATCACGTCCGGCGCGCGCGCCCTTCTGGGTGAAGATCAGGCCGGTGCCGAACAGCCGCGCCAGCGCGGCGCGGTTCTCGTCGAGCGCGCTGCGCACCCGCCGCTCCGCCAGCTCGCGCCGCTTCTGCGCTCGGACCGACGACAGGTCGACGACCGGCGCCTTCCTCCCCCGAAGTCTGCGCGCTGCCTTGGTCATCGCGCCGCAGAGTAGTCTCAGGCTTCGAGCGCGGTCAACGCGCGCAAGGCGCCTTTTCATGGAGTAGACTGCGCCGCCTTCGCGGAGGGACTTGACGTGTTCAGCAAGATCCTCATCGCCAACCGCGGCGAGATCGCCTGCCGGGTCGCCCGGGCGGCGCGCGCCCTCGGTGTCAAGACCGTCGCGGTCTTCTCCGACGCCGACCGGAACGCGCTGCACGTCGAGGCGTGCGACGAAGCCGTCCACATCGGCGCGCCGCCGGCGCGCGAAAGCTACCTCAACGTCGAAAAAGTGCTCGGCGCCGCGCGGCAGACGGGAGCGCAGGCGGTGCACCCCGGCTACGGCTTTCTTTCCGAGCAGGCCGAGTTCGCGCAGGCGTGCGCGGGCGCGGGAATCGTCTTCGTCGGCCCGCCGCCCGGAGCGATGCGGGCGATCAAGGACAAGGCGCAGGCGCGCGCGGTGATGCGCGACGCGGGCGTGCCGGTCGTGCCGGGATCGGAAGGACACGTCGGCGACGAGGTCGCTGCGCGCGCCGCAGCCGCGTCGGTCGGCTTTCCGCTCCTGGTGAAGGCCGCTGCCGGTGGCGGCGGGATCGGAATGCAGGTCGCGCGCGACGAAGCCGAGCTGTCGAGGGCGCTGCGTGCCTGCGCCGACCGAGCGCGCGCGAGCTTCGGAAAGGACGCCGTCTACCTCGAGCGCTACTTCGAGAAGCCGCGCCACGTCGAGGTACAGATCCTCGGCGATGGCCGTCTCACGCTCGCGCTCGGCGCGCGCGAGTGCTCGATCCAGCGCCGGCACCAGAAGGTGATCGAAGAGGCGCCGGCGACCGCGTTCGTCCTGCCGGAGCCGCGGCCGAAAGTGTTGCAGTCTTTGCTCGACGCGGGTCTTCGCGCGGCGCGCGCGGTCGGATACGCGAACGCGGGAACGTGCGAATTCATGCTCGTCGGCGACGACGTCTACTTCATCGAGCTCAACGCGCGGTTGCAGGTCGAGCATCCGGTGACGCGAGGACGCGATCGCGCGCCTGCGCAAGGCGCTCGACGCCTTCGTCATCGAGGGCGTCAAGACCAACATCCCGCTGCACCAGAAAGTTCTCGCCAGCGACGCCTTCGCCCGCGGCGAGCTCGACACCCATTTCCTGGAGAGGCTCTGAATGGACGTCCCTGCGCACATCACCGGCACGGTTTGGAAGATCGAAAAGAAGGTCGGCGACCAGGTCAAGGCCGGCGACGTGCTGGTGATCCTCGAGAGCATGAAGATGGAGATGCCGGTCGAGGCGCCGCAGGACGGGAAGGTTGCGGAGATCCGCTGCAAGGAAGCGCAGCCGGTGAACGAGGGCGACGTGCTGGTGGTGCTGGCTTAGACGTTCACACCCGCGCGAACAGCTCCGGCAGACGAATCTTCAGCGCGTGCGCGATCTTGTAGAGCGACGTCACCGACGCGCTCGACTCCGCCCGCTCGATCTGCGAGAGCAGCGAGACCGAAAGGCCGGTCCGCTTCGCCAGCTGCTTGAGCGTCAACGTCCGCTTCTTGCGCAGATCGCGGATCGCCGACCCGATGTTCCGGTGCAGCTCTTCCTCCGGCAACAGCGACAGCCCTTTGGCCGCCAGCGCGCGCCGCACCGCGCCCACCAGCTCGTCCTCGCGAACCGGCTTCTTGAGATAATCCACCACGCCGTACCGCAGCGCGGAGACCGCCGAATCGAGCGTCGCATACCCGGTCATCAGGATCACCGAGCAGTCCGAATCGTGGCGCTTGATGATCTGCGCGACGTCGAGGCCGGAGAGGTCGGGCATCTTGAGGTCGACGATCGCCAGGTGTACGTCGTTCCGGCGCAGCTCGTCCTCGACCTTCCGCGGGTCGGTGAGGGTCCCGACGCGGTAACCCTCTTTCTTCAGGATGCGCTCGAGGAGGTCGCAGGAATCCTGATCGTCATCGACGACGAGTGTGCGGATGTCCACGGTAGTCCCCCGAACGGAAGGCCGAAACTCTACAGGGCGAGGGGGGTGCCCGTCTACCGTGTCTGCGGTATCCATTTTAGCTACCTCCGGCGCGCTTCGTAGTCGTCGAGCACCCTCTGAAGCTGAGCTTTTTCCGACGCGTTGGTGCACAGCGGAAGGTAGAGCTTGTAGTACCGGGCGCCCTCTTCGATGTTGCCCTGGCGGGTGAAGGCGATGCCCATGCTGCGATAGATGCCGCCGAGGACCGCCTCGGACGGCTTGAGCGCGAGCGCTTTCTGGTACAGGGCGATGGAGCCGGCGAAGTCCTGTCCGATCAACTTCTGGTTTCCTTCGTTGACCAGCCGGCGCGCCTCGCTGTCGTCGCCGGGCGCCTTGGCCGCGGCGCGGGGCGCGAGCGAGGCGGTGCGGGCCGAGGGCGGAGCGACCGACGACTGTGCCACCGCCGGAGCCCTGCAGGCTTCGACCAGCGACTGCGCGTCGGCGCTCTGCGGGTTCGCCTGCAGCGCCAGCTGCGCCTCGGCGACGCAGCCGGCGTTGTCCTTGCCTTTCATCAGGCCGGCCGCCGCGATGTGCAGGTTCACGTAGCCGGCGGTGATGGCTTCGGCCTTCTCCGCGGCCTTCTTGCCGAACCACGTGCTCGCGGAAGTGAGCACGTTCAGGAGCTTGCGCGCGCGCTCCCAGTCCTGCGACGAAGCCGCCGACTCCATCTCGCGATAGAGGTCCTCGCTGCGGGCCTGGTTCTGGACCGCGCTGTAATCCTTGAGCTCTTCGGCGCTCGCGCCGGCGCGGCGGGCGACGTCGAGATTGCGCAGCGCCTCCGTGTACCGGTGCGCGGTGACCGCCTCTTCGGCGGTGCGAAGGGCGAAATTCCGCTCCGCCTCGTCGCCAGCGCCCCGATTCTTGAGCGTCTCGAACAGGCCCGCGCCGATCACCGCCACGACCGCGATCGCGATCCCGACGAACAGCCCGGCCCGGCTGCGCGGCGCCGGCGAGACGCCCGAGATCGGCGCGAACTCGGACGGCAGCTTGAACGGCCTGCCCGGCTCGACGAACGCGAAGCGCAGGTGGCCGATCTCGATCACGTCCCCGTGGCGCAGGCCGATCGCCGCGTACGGCTCGCCGTTGACGCGCACGCCGTTGCGGCTCTCGGCGTCCATCACCTTCCACGTCCCGCCGTCGAGGTGCAGCCGGCAGTGCTTGCGCGAGATCGACGGATGGTCGATCGAGATGTCGTTCTCGTCCGACCGGCCGAGCCGGATCGGCGTCCGGTCGAGGACCAACTCCTTGCCGCGATACCGCGAGGTGATCCCGATCAGCTTTGGCCGTCTGGCTTCCGGCACCTCCTGGGTGGGAAGCTCGCCGCTCTCGGTGCGCAGGTCGGAGAGCCGGATCGTCGCCGTCTCGGCATGCTTGCGCGCCTTCGCCTCCGCATCCGGATCCGGGTCGGTCGGCGGTGGGGGCGGCGTCGGCGAAGCGGGCGGCGCGACCGCCACGCCCGGCGGCGGCGCCGGGACCGTATCCGGCACCTTCGGATGCGGTCCGGTGACCGCTTCCTGCGCCTTCTTGCGGACCAGCGTCTCCTCGTCGTCCTCGTCGCCGAAGCCCTTGTCCGAGCCTTCCGGCTTCTCGTCCGGGCCCGCCTGCAGCGAAAGGTCGTACTCGCTGATCTGGATCAGGTCGCCCTCCCGCACGGCGTGCTTGCCGTGGATCTTCTCGCCGTTGACGCGGATCCCGGTGAAGCTGTCGAGGTCCTCGATGTAGAAGTGCCCGGCCTCGCGCAACAGGCGGCCGTGCTTGCGCGAGACGTTCTTCTCCGTCAGCCGGACCATGTTGGCGTCGTTGCGGCCGATGGTGATTTCGTCGCGCACGACGGGGATGACGGTCTTTCGACCCTCGTCGTCTTCGATGATCAGCTTCATGGTGTTCCTCTCGAAGGGCGAGGAAATCTACCCCAACAGGCGGGGTCTCGTAAAAGCCGGCGACGACTGGAATTTTACGAGTGGTTACGGTGCGTTGAGGTAAGCGTCGACCTGGTCGCAGCTGGCGGTGCAGAGCGGCCGGAACTGTCTCAGCCACTTTTTGGCCGAGGCCCGGTCGCCCAGGTTGGCGTACGCGTACCCCAGGTTGTAGTAGGCGGTCGCGAGGGTGGCCTTGTCGCCGGGATTCTGGGCGAGCGCCTGCTGCGTGAGCTTGACGGCGGTCTGGAAGTCGCGGGCGACGAGATTGTCGCGCGCCTCCTTGACCAGCTTGGCAGCCTTGGCCTCCCGCTCGCGCGGGCTCGGGCCTTCCTTCTTCGGCGGCGGCTCTTTCGTCTCCTGCGGCGAGAGCTGGGCGAGCAGCGCCTGCGCCTCGGCATTGTTCGGGTCGAAGGCGAGGACGTTGTTCACCTCGGTCTGGGCGACCTCGTTCTTGCCGGCGGTCCTCGCGGCGTTCGCGATCCCGAGGTGCTTCTTCGCGTACGAGGCCTTGACCGGATCGGCCATCTCCTGCGCCTTCTGGCAGTAGAACGTCGATTCCGACGCGCACTTCTCGTAGATGTTCTTGGCCTTGTCGCCGTCGCCGGAATCGACCGCGCCCTTCATCGCGTTGTACTGCTCTTCGGCCTTGGCTTCCTCGGCGGCGCGCTTCTTGTTGGGCACCTTCTCGCCCGAGGCTTCGGCCTTCTCGTAGAGCTCGTTGGCCTTGATGTAGTCGTGCTTCTTGAAGGCCGCGTCGCCGGCCTTGAGAGCGGCAGCGCCGCTGACGCCCTCGCCGGCCTCGCCGCCCTCCTCGGTCTTCTTGCCGCGGCCGATGACGAGGAAGGCGATGATGCCGATGACCACGACCGCGCCGACGATCCCGCCGATCAGCGCCATCGGCGGCCCCGCCTTCGCGGCGGCCTTGGCCTGCCCGGGGATGCCGCGGCCCGGCTGCGAGGCGCCGGCGATCAGCTCGGCCGTCGTCGGCTTCATCCCGCCTTTGACGGCGGCCTGCTCGCCGCTCGTGTCCGGCGGCGGGGTGAACTTCTCGCCCGGACCGCAGAAGCGGAACTTGAGGTGCCCGAGCTCGATCGTGTCGCCCGGCTTGAGGTTCGAGACCGCGTAGTCCTCGCCGTTGACCCGGACGCCGTTGGCGCTCTTGTTGTCGATCACCTTCCACTGGCCCTGGTCGAGCACGAACTTCGCGTGCTGGCGCGAGACCGACTGGTGGTCGATCGAGATGTCGTTCTCGTCGGTGCGGCCGAACTTCACCTCCGACCGCATCAGGTAATACTCCTTGCCGCGCTGCGGCCCGGCGAGGCCCACCAGCCTGGGCATCTCCGTGCGCTGCAGGTCGCGCGCTTCGACCTGCGGCGCCTGCTTCATGATGTCGGAGACGCGGATGATCGCCGTGGCCCCGCCCGCGCTGGCCGACGGCGTCGAGGACTGAAGTGGCGGTTGCGCCGGGGCGGTCGGGATAGATTCCTGAGCAGTTGCGGCAGCTTGCGGCGGTGGTGCCGGCTGCGGCGGGATCGAGACCGGCCGTGCGGCAGCGGGCGCTTTCATGGTCCCCGGCGGCACCGTGGCCTGCCTGGGCGCGCTGACGCCCGGCGACGTGGCGGGCTTCTCGTCGAGCTTGCCCTGGATGCCGAGGTCGTAGTCGCCGATTTCGACCAGATCGCCTTCCTTGATCTTGGTCGGCCCGGCGATCTTCTCGCCGTTGACGCGGACGCCGTTGTAGGACCCGAGATCCTCGATGAGGATGCTCCCGTTGTCCTTCACCAGCCGCGCGTGCCGCCGCGAGACGTTGCGCTCGGTCAGCCGGATGGTGTTGCCCTCCTGGCGGCCGATGGTGATCTCTTCGCGAACCATTGGGACGACTGTCTTTCGACCCTCGTCGTCCTCGATGATGAGCTTCATTGCACTCCCGCCCGACTTTACCGGCGAGCCCGGGGGACACGAAGGCGCGGCCATCATGTCCCCGACACTATCAAGGGCCTGCCGGCTCGGCCCCGAATGCGCATCCTAGAGCAAATGCCCGCTTGGACGGAAGAAGCGAGTTTCCCACCCCCTGCCGGGGCGCGCCCGGCGGCGGTGGAGACGTTGTCCATCGCGGGTGTTCCGTGGGTGACAGTTTTCCTCCTGTTGGCGGCGCTGTGGATCCTGATCGCGGCGGGGGGCTTGCATCAGGGGATCGCCCTGCCGGGATTGCTGCTGTACGGGGCGAAGGCGACCCCGCTGATCCTCGACCGCGGCGAGACGTGGCGGCTGTTCTCGGCCAACCTGTTGCACAAGGATCCGCTGCACCTCGCGTTCAACGCGTTCGCGCTCTGGAACGTGGGCGGGGCGTTGGAGCGGGCGGTGCGGCCGGCGGACTATCTCGCGTTGCTGGTGTTCACCGCGCTCGGGACGACGCTGACCTCGGCGATCGGCGCGGATTCGATCTCTCTGGGCGCGTCGGGGATGGCGTTCGGCGTGCTCGGCGCGTCGGTTTCGTTCGGCTGGCGGCGCGGAGTGCGCGGGTCGCTGCGGTCGTACTTCGGGCTGCGGATCGTGCCGTGGCTGCTGGCGCTGTTCGCGGCCGGAGTCGGGTCGGCGGGCGTCGACAACTGGGGGCACGCGGGCGGGCTCGCGGTCGGCGTTTGCCTCGGGTTTTTCCTGACGCCGCGGGCGTGGCCGGGCGAGGCGGCGGCGCGCAGGCTGGCGGCGGCGGCGGGCGCGTTTCTCGGGACGCTCGCGCTCGGCGTGGTCGCGGCGCCGGCGTTGCCCGCGCTCGGGCCGCTTCGCGACGGGCCGGCGGGGGCGCAGATGAAGGTGCCGCTCGGCTGGCGGCGGGCGGGGGCGACGGCGGATCGGGCTTCGTATTCGAACGGTCTGACGGGTGGTTTCCGATCGTCGGCGACGCTGTTCGTGGCCGCGCCGTGCCACGGACAGGCGTGCGGGTGCGATCGGATCGTGAAGGCGGCGGTCGAGGACGAGCTGTGGAGGCTGGCCGAGGTCGGGCGCCTCAAGCAGTTGCAGCTTGGTCCGGTCTCTCCGGCCGGGCGGGTCGACGGGGTGCTCGAGGGCGACGACGGGCAGGTACGGGTGAGCGCGGTTTGTCTCTCGCGGCCGGTCTCGCCGGCGGCGCTGATCGTGATGCAGCCGCCGCGGGGGAGCGCGTCGCTGGTCGATCGGATGGCGGTGGCCGTGACGTGGCCGGCGTCACTCGAGACACGCGCCGGACGCTGATTTCAGCGGCCGGCGGGCATCGCCGGTGCCGCGGACGTCGTGGGCGGCTTTGGGCCAGGCGGAGTCGGCGAGGCCGGGTTGATCGATGACCAGCGCGACGACGGCGCCGTCGGTGGCGGCGTAGAGGACGCCGTCGCAGCCGGGGGCGAGCGGACCGCGGATGGGGGCGCCGGCGTTGTAGGACCAGATCGTGGCGCCGTCGGATTCGTCGATGGCGAGGATGTCGCCGGAGAGGGTGCCGACGTAAAGGACGCCGCCGGCGCCGTGCGTGGGCGGGGCGGTGGCCTGGCTCGGGAGCGGGACGTTCCAACGGAGGAAGTTGTCAGTACGCAAGGCGATTAGGTGGCGGTCGTCAGTCGCTAGGACCGCAGTTTCATCGCCAGCAATCGTCGGAGCCGTCGTAGTAGTGCCTAACGTTGCAATTTGCGTTGACGTTGGGGTTGGTGCTGGTGCACCTAACGGATTTGTAAATGTGAAGGTGTCGATTGTCCCGGCCGCATTAGTTGCAAGGAGAACTTGCCTGCCGCGGAACGCCGGAGCATCGACGTAGTGAGGTGTCTCGGACGTCACCTGCGGGGTGATGGCCCAACCAATGCCGTCGAACTGTTCAACGACGATCTTCTGGGCTGCGCCGGCATAAAGGATCCCGTCCGGTCCGATTGCTGGCGAGGTCAACGCAAAGTCCGCAAGCGGACCAGCGGCGTTCGGCGCACATGACGTGCCGTAAGGAATTGCCACCAAATGCGCCCCATAGTCGGACGTTCCCGTTGTCGCGACGATCGCAGTGTCATCCTGCAAGATCGGACCATGGGTCATAGTCGCGTATTGGCCACAGCACAGTTGGATGGAGCCGTCGGCGCCCATGCGGCAGATGTTGTTGTCGCTGCGCGCGAAGAACAGCCGCGTTCCATCGGTCGCGAACTCCTCGAATGCAGTTCCACCGGTCGGTGGCTGCACTAACGACACGCCGTCTGATCGCCGCAAGAACCAGAATTCGCTGTGATCGGCAAGGGCCACGATCGTCGTGTCCGTCAGCACCAAGCTCGTGATCGCACGGCCGCTGGGATGGGGCATTGCGAATTTGAGGCGGGTCAGCGGAATGATCGGATGCACCGTCGTCGCGTTGCCGACGGCGTCGATGACGGTGATCGGAACGTCGTAGTTCGTGACGCCCGCTGGAGCGGCGTGGGTGTCGACGGCGATGGTGAACGAGCCGTCCGTGTTTCGCGTTGAGCCGGCGATCGTCACCGCGCTCATGTCTTCGACGGTCACATGGAGCGAAACCAGAGTGCCGCGCAGGACCATCGATGGCTGATCGACGGTCACGCGCGGCGCGCGGTCGTCGACCTTTACGCTCGCCGGCAGCGCGGTCACGTGCCCGAGATCGTCACGCAGCTCGACCGAGAACGGCACGTCGCCCTCGACGCCTGCGGGCGCGAGCGTCAACGGCACTTGCGCGCCGAGGGCGCCGTCCGGCTCGACCACGGCGTCCACCGTCGCCGCCGCGAAGACGACCCGCGCCGAAGCGACGCCGTGGCTGTGTGTCACGTGTACTCGAACGTGCAACGTCTCGCTGCGGCCGTACGGCCGATCCGCGATCGCCTCGAGCGTCCCGCGAGGCGGTCCCTGGCAAATCCCGTCCCCGCAGAACGACCCGGGCGCTCCGCCCGCGCAATCCGCGTCCCTTCCGCATTCCCCGTGCGGATCCGGCAAGCACGCGCAGAGCAGGGCGACCGCCGCGATCCTCACCACAGGATCACCGCTCCGACCGTCAGACCCACCGCTGCCGCGACCAGCAGTCGTCCCGCCAGCGACTCGTTGTGCGCGCGCGAATACGACGGGCGATCCGCGGTGGTCAGGTCGCCCGACGAATACCGCGCGTCGAGATCGCGCGAGATGCGCGCCCCGTCCCACCAGAAATACGCCCCCGCCGCAGCGGTGACGGCGGCGCCGGCCGCCAGCCACGGCGCGACGCGCGTCCGAGCGACCGGCGCAACCGGCGGCGGCGCGGCAGCCACGGCAGCAGCGGGCGCCGGCACCGGCGGCGGCGCGACCGCACGCGGAGGCTCGACAACCGGCGTGGGCGGAGCCGGTTCGACCGGACGAACCGGTTCAACCACCGGCGGCGGCGGCGGCGGCGGCGGGGCGCGCGCCGGCTTTCGCAGCGCCGGCTCGTCGGAGTAGTCCTCGCTCTGCGCCTCGATCAACACCTCGAGCTTCTTGAGCTGCCGCTCGACCTCCTCGCGCAAGCCGCCTTCCGGCGCATCGCGCAGATACGCCCGAAACGCTTCCCGCGCCTTCCCGTACTGCTTGAGCTTTCGCCGCACGATCCCGAGCCGGTACAACAGCTCCGGCGCCTGCTCGTCCTGCCACGCCGCCTCGTACTCGTGCGCCGCCTCCTGCATGTGGCCGAGCGCCTCGGCCCGCTCGGCCTTCGCCCGATGGCCCGAAGCTCCCGCAGCAAGAAGGATCGCGATCAACAAATGCACACCCCGATGCTCGCGGCGCCCGACGGTGCACGTCAAGCTTGCCGCTCGGAGAAACGCGTGTTACGGCCCCGAACCGATGGCGCGCGCCGAGAAGCAGGTGGCGGAAGATCCGGTCGCGATCGGCGACTGGGGCGACAAGCTTCCCGCCTTCGTCCGCGAAGTCACCTGGTTGCGCTGGCTCGAGCCGCTCAGCGCCGAACGCCGCCTCGTCATCGTCTTCGCGGCGCTCGCCGCGTTCCTCTTCGTTCCGTGGCTGGGCGCGACCGGCTTCTGGGACCCCTGGGAGCCGCATTACGGCGAAGTCGCGCGCGAGATGATCTCGCGCGGCGACTACATCCACCCCTGGTGGGAATCGGCGTGGTTCTTTTCCAAGCCGGCGCTCGACCTGTGGCTGATGGCGGCCGGCATGCTCGCCGCCAACACCAACGGCTCCGACCGGTTCATCGGCATCTACACCGAGTGGTGCGTCCGACTGCCGTACGCCGCGATCACCGCCATCGGCGCGATCTTCGTGTTCGTGATGGCGAACCGGCTGCTCGGCCGGCGCACGGCGATCCTCGGCACGTTCGCGATCCTCACGAGCCCGCTCTTCGTCTTCCTCGCGCGGCAGGCAGTCCCCGATCCGATCTTCGTCGGCCTGCTCGAAGGCGCGATGGCGTGCCTGATGATCGTGCTCTTCAGCGAGGACCCGTCGGACGGCTGGGCCGCCGCCTTCTACTGCTTCGTCGGCTTTGCGACATTGTCGAAGGGTCTTCTCGGTTTCGCGCTGCCCGGCGCCGTCGCGCTCTTCTACTGCATCGCGACCGGCGAGTGGCACCGCCTCAAGCGGCTGCATCTCTTCGCCGGCTCCCTGATCGTGCTCGCCATCTGCGCGCCCTGGTACGGCACCATGTTCGCCTTCGACGGCCGCGACGACGAGGGCAAGACCTTCTTCGAGCGCTTCATCATCCACGATCACTTCAAGCGCCTCGCGGTGGGCGTGCACACCACCACGCCGGGCGGGACGTTCACGTATTTCATCGAGCAGGTCGGCTTCGATTGCTTCCCCTGGGTCTTCGCCTTCCCCGGCGCGGCGACGGTGCTGGCGCGCATCCGCCTGCGCCCGCAGACCGCGCGCGATCGCGCGATGCTCTTCCTGCTCTTCTGGATCCTGATCGGCTTCGCCGTCTTCGGTTTCTCGGCGACCAAGTTCCATCACTACGCATTCCCGATCCTCGCGCCGCTGCTGCTCTTCTGCGCGATGTGGGTCGAGCAGCTCCTCGAGCAGGGCCTGCGCGCGAACGCCGGCACCATCTTCGCCGGCGGCCTCTTCTACGCGCTGGTCGCGCACGACCTGGCGATGACGCCGAAGCACCTCACCGACATGTTCGTCTACAACTACGATCGGCCGTATCCCGATCGCGAGACGGACCCGCGCCAGGTCTTCACCCTCCTGTTCTACGCCGCGCCCGCGGTCGCGCTGTCGCCGTGGCTGTTCGATCGCCTCGGCCAGCTCTGGCGGCTGATCCGGACGCGAAAGTTCGAGCCGGCGCAAGGGCCGGAGGCGGCCCAGGATCGCAACGTCGCGGTGATGGCGCTGGTCGGCCTCGCGCTCGCGTTCGCGGTCTTCCTCGGCTGGTACCACTGGCGCAAGCTGTCGCCGCACTGGACGCAGCGCGATCTGTTCTGGGAGTACTACCACCAGAGCCAGCCCGACGAGCCGATCGGCGCCTACCAGATGAACTGGCGCGGCGAGCAGTTCTACTCGAAGAACACGGTGCGCGAGATCGTCCGGCAGGGAGCGCCGATGTGCACGCTCGCCGAGTTCATGAACGGTCCGGGCGCGCGCAAGTGGATCCTCGTCGAGCAGGCGCGGCTCGGGAACCTGCGCCAGGCGCTGGGCGGGATGGGCAAGCTGCGCGTCGTCGAATCGCGCAACAACAAGTTCGCGCTCACCGTGGTCGAGAAATCCGACGAAAAGCAGCCGCCGCCGACGCCGTTCAGACCGGACATCCCGCAAGGACCGATCGGCGCGCCGCCGTGACCCGCGTCCTCATCGTCGACGACGAGCCTGCGATCCGCGAGAGCCTCGCCTTCGCGCTCAAGCGCGACGGATTCGAGGTGGTCGAAGCGGCGTCGCTGAAAGAGGCGCGGCAGCCGGAAGCGGATCTGATCGTGCTCGACCTCGTCCTGCCGGACGGAAACGGTCTCGATTTCCTGCGCTCGTTGCGGGCGAAGAGCGACGTGCCGGTGATCGTCCTCACCAGCCGCGACGAGGAAACCGACCGCGTGGTCGGCCTCGAGATGGGCGCCGACGATTACGTCCTCAAACCGTTTTCGCCGCGTGAAGTCGCCGCTCGGGTGCGCGCGGTCCTGCGACGCGCGGCGGGAAAGGCGACGCAGCCGTCGGAGGAGAGCGCGCTGAAGGCCGGCACGCTCTCGGTCGATCCGCGCACCCGCAAGGCGGCGGTCGGCTCGAGCGAGCTCGCGCTGTCGCGCACCGAGTTCAACCTGCTCGCGGCTTTCCTCCGCAGCCCCGGCCGCGTCTTCGAGCGCAGCCAGCTGCTCGACGCGGTATGGGGCAGCGACGTCGTGGTCGGCGACCGGACCGTCGACGTGCACATCAAGGCGCTGCGGCGCAAGATCGAGGAGGCGGGCGGCGACCCGCGCGTGCTGGAGACGGTGCGCGGCGTCGGCTACCGTCTGCGCGACGATGGGTAGGAACGAGCTGCTGCTCGCGCTCGCGGTCCTGTTCCTGATCGGCCTCGCCGCGCTCGCGTCGAGGCTGCTCGAGGCGCGGCGGACCGGCCTCTCGTTGCGGCTGCAGGTCTTCATCCCGCTCGCGGCGACCACCTTGATCCTCAGCGCGGTGTTCGCGGTGATCGTGATCGATCGCTTCACCGCTCGCGCATCGCTCTTCGCCAGTCGCGCCGCCGAGGACGAGGCGCGCGCCGTCGCCGAGCTGGCCGCTCGGGTGCCCCGCGAGTCGCTGCGCGAGGTCTTGCAGGCGTTCACGCACAGCGCCATCGACACCGACGTCGCCGTCCTCGACGCTCGCGGGAACGTCGTCCTCGAGTCGGGAGAGGCGAATCCGGACGTCGCGCGCGTCTCGGCCGAAGCGCCGATCGCTGGCGGCGGCCGCGTGCGCGTGCGCAAGGCGACGTTCGGGATGGTGCAACTGATGAGCGACGTCGCGCCGAAAGTGGCGCTGCTCGCTTTCATCTTCGCGCTCGCGTCGGCGGTGGTGGCGATCGTGATCGGCGGCGCGGTCGCGGTCCCGATCGAGCGCCTCACGCGCGCCGCGGAGCGCGTCGCCGCCGGCGAGCGGCAGGCGCCCCTGCCGGAGCCGCGCGGGCGCGAGGTGCGAGCGCTGACCCACGCGCTGCTGCAGATGCGCAG
Organism: Myxococcales bacterium; assembly: GCA_020201435.1. GTDB lineage: Bacteria > Myxococcota > Myxococcia > Myxococcales > 40CM-4-68-19 > 40CM-4-68-19. The sequence continues at coordinate 880 of JAIVGS010000226.1, read as the reverse complement.
CGAGCTCGAGGAACGGCACGCGCTGGAAAATTTCGTCGCCGATCTCTCGCACGAGCTGAAGAATCCGGTGGCGGCGATCCGGGCCTCGGCGGAGGTCCTCACCGAGGGCGCTGCGGACGATCCGCAGACCGCGACCCGATTCGCGCTGCGGATCCGCGAGAGCGCCGACAAGCTCCAGCAGCTGACCCAGGATCTCCTGTCGCTGGCCCGGCTCGAGGCGCGTGGCATCGAGGCGCCGAAGCCGGTCGATCTCTGCACCATCGCGCGGGAGGCGGTCGATGCGCAGGGGCCGACCGCGCAGGCGCGCAACGTGCGCCTCGAGCTGTCGCGGCCCGAGGGCACCGCCCTGGTGCGCGGCGATCCGGTCTGGCTGCGACGCGCGCTCGAGAACCTGCTGGGGAACGCGGTGCAGCATTCGCCGGAAGGGGCCCGCGTGCAGGTGCAGATCGCGAATGATCCGCAGGGGATCACCGCGATCGTGCGCGACGAGGGCACCGGGGTCGATCCGGCGATTCGCGATCGGCTGTTCGAACGGTTCTCGACCACCCGCCACGGCGAGGGCGGAACCGGCCTCGGCCTGGCGATCGTCAGGGCGGTGGCGGAGCTGCACGGCGGCACCGCGCAATTGCGCGAGACCTCGGCCAAGGGGTCGGTCTTTTCACTGACGCTTCCGCGGGTCTAGCGCTTTCGATGCCGGCGGCGTTTCTTGTCGCCCTGCATGTACTTGTAGTCGGGCTTGGGCGCGGGCGGCGGCGCTTCCGGGGCCTTGTACGCGAGCTGAGCGGCCGCGACCGCCGCGAGCGCCGACGGATCGAGCGCCGCGATGCCGAGAGAGCGCGCCGCCTGTTGCGCGGTCAGCGACCGTCCGCCGGCCCAGACC
>JAIVGS010000225.1 GCA_020201435.1 Myxococcales bacterium | reverse complement strand
GGTTCAATGTAGGAAATCGAGGGGGTTCTCCCACAGCACCCGACGGACGAGCTCGTCGGTGAGACCCGCCTTGCGCAGCGCTTCGGCGGCCTTGGGCAGCGCGAGCAGGTCGGTCGCGCCCTCGCCGATGTCGGAGGTGAGCACGATCCGCTCCGCGCCGTGCTTCGAGATCACCGCGGCCGCCGATTCGGCGTCGAACAGGTCGGGTTGCAGCGTGAGACCCGCCCAGCAGCCGAGGCCGCGGACGAGGGAAAAAGTTTCCTCACCGACGTGATCGACGAGGACGCTCGCGGGCGGAAGCGGCGAGGCTTTGACCAGCGCCAGCGCCTGCTTCGTCCGCTGAAGCTTGTCGCGGCCCGGGGTGTGGACGATGGCGGGCTTGCGCAGCCGGGCGGCGATGATGAGCTGGCGCTGGAAGACGTCCTCCTCGCGATCGGTGCCGTCCTGCAGGCCGAGCTCGCCCAACGCGACGACTTTCGGGTCGTCGAAATAATGAGGCAGCCGGTGGAGCAGATCGTCGACGCCGTGCCAGGGAATCCGCGCCGGGTGCAGCGCGAGGGCCACCAGCGGCCGGATGCCGGCCGTCTTGAGACGCCGGGTCTGAATCTGGACCTGCTCGTCCCAGTGCTTGAGCAGCTCGGCGGCGCTGCCGGCGCCGGCATCGCGCGCGCAGGTCACGGCCGCTTTCAGCCCGAAATACGCGAGGGTAGAGAGATCCTCGGCGGAGATGCCGTCGGCATGGAGATGTAAGTCGACGAACACGCGATCAACGCTAGCATGTGGCATGGACTTGGCAGGAGACGGCGCGCTGCCTACCCAATGAAACCCATGACCAACATCGCCGCGGTCGTGCTCGCCGCCGGGAAGGGCACGCGGATGAAGTCGGAGAAGGCCAAGGTGCTGCACGAGGCCCTGGGCCGTCCTATCGCGTATTTCCCGATCCGCGCGGCTCTGACCCTGGACTGCTCGCCGGTGGTGGTGGTCGTCGGACACCAGGCTGCGGACGTCGAAGAAGGGCTCTCGGCGCAGTTCGCCGGCGCTCCTTTGAAATTCGCGCTCCAGGCCGAGCAGCTCGGGACCGGCCACGCGGTCCTGCAGGCGCAAGAGGCGTTGCGCGGGTTCTCCGGCGACGTCCTGATCCTCGCGGCCGACGTCCCGCTGATCAGGCCCGACACGCTGCAGAAGCTGGTCGAGGCCAAGCAGGACGCCGACGTTGCCCTCCTCGCCTGCAAGGCGAAAGACCCGAAGGGCTATGGGCGGCTCGTCAGATCCGCCTCTGGTGACGTATCGCGGATCGTCGAGGAGAAGGACGCTACCCCCGCGGAAAAAGCCATCGACGAGATCAACGCCAGCATCTACCTCGTCGGCGCGAAGTTCCTCTTCTCGGCGCTGAAGGGCGTCGGACGCAGCAACGCCCAGGGCGAGTACTACCTCACCGATATCGTGGCCAAAGGCCGCTCAGTCGCGGTCCTGGCGGAGGAGACCGAAGTGTCCGGTGTCAACGATCGCGCGCAGCTCGCCTCGTCGGGCCAGCAGCTCCGCCAGCGGAAGAACGGGCAGCTGATGAAGGACGGCGTCACGCTCATCGACCCGTCGGTCACGTATGTCGACGAAGGGATCGAGGTCGGGCCCGACAGCGTGCTCGAGCCGCTGGTGTCCTTGAAGGGAAAGACCCGGATCGGTCGCGGAGTCCGGGTCGGCCAGGGATGTGTGATCGTGGACAGCGAGATCGCCGACGGGGCCGAGATCCTGCCCTATTCGCACCTGCAGGACGCCAAAGTGGGTTCCCGGGCCATCGTCGGCCCGTTTGCGCGGCTGCGCCCGGGTGCACAGCTTGGCGAACAGGCGCATGTCGGCAATTTCGTGGAGCTCAAGAAGACGGTGCTGGGCAAGGGCAGCAAGGCGAACCATCTGACCTACCTGGGCGACGCCGTGATCGGCGAGGGCTGCAACATCGGCGCCGGCACCATCACCTGCAATTACGACGGCGCAAACAAGCACCAGACCACCATCGAAGACGGGGCGTTCGTCGGGAGCGACACGCAGCTGATCGCGCCGGTAACGGTAGGGAAAGGTGCGTACGTCGGGACCGGGTGCACCGTGCGCGAGGACGTACCGGCCGGGTCGCTGGCGGTGAGCGCCGGAAAACAGCGGAACATCGAGGGCTGGGTCGAGAAGAAAGCGCCTCGCAAGAAGTCCAAGTAGATCAAGGAGCCTCGAATATGTGCGGCATCGTGGGGTACGTCGGCGACGAGGAGTGCGCGGGTCTTCTGGTGGAAGGCCTGCGGAAGCTCGAATACCGCGGCTATGACTCGGCCGGCGTGGCGGTCCTCGGCAAGAAGGGCCTCGAGGTCGTGCGCGCCAAGGGCAAGCTGTCGAACCTCGAAGCCCGGCTCGGCGAGCACATGCCCAAGGGCGCGACCGGAATCGGCCACACCCGCTGGGCCACGCACGGCAAGCCTTCCGACGAGAACGCGCATCCGCACAAGTACGGCGGCGTCGCGGTGGTCCACAACGGCATCATCGAAAACCACCTCGAATTGAAGGACGAGCTGCTCAAGCAGGGCCACAAGTTCAGCTCGGAGACCGACACCGAGATCTTCGCGCACCTGATCCACCGCGAGATCGAGAAGGGCCTGCGGCTCCCGGAAGCCGTCCGGTCGGCGCTGAAGCAGGTGAAGGGCACGTACGCGCTGGCGGTGATGAGCGAGAAGTTCCCCGAGATGCTGGTGGTCTCGAAGAACGCGAGCCCGCTGGTGGTCGGCCTCGGCGACAAGTGCAACTTCGTCGCCTCGGACGTTCCGGCGATCCTCGCCCACACCCGCGACGTCATCTATCTCGAGGAAGGGGATTTCGCCGTCATCACCAAGGGCGAGGTCGAGCTGACCAACGCGAACGGCGAGAAGCTCAACCGCGGCGTCAAGCGCATCGACTGGACGCCGACGATGGCCGAGAAGAACGGCCACAAGCACTTCATGCACAAGGAGATCCACGAGCAGGCGCGGGCGCTCACCGACACCATCCGCGGCCGGGCGAACATCGAGGAGGGCGACGTCTTCCTCGACGGCTGCCGTCTCGACGCGAAGCTGGTGCAGCGGCTGACCAAGGTGCAGATCGTCGCCTGCGGCACCTCCTGGCACGCGTCGATCACCGGCAAGCTGATGATCGAGACGCTGGCCAGGATCCCGGTCGAGGTCGATCTCGCGTCCGAATTCCGCTACCGCGACCCGCTCGTGGATGACAAAACTCTCTGTGTCGCCGTTTCTCAATCGGGCGAGACGGCAGATACCTTAGGCAGCTTCCGCGAGGCGAAGTCGCGCGGCGCGCGCGGCCTCGCGATCTGCAACGTGGTCGGCAGCGCCATCGCCCGCGAAGCGGACGACGTGCTCTACACGCACGCCGGGCCGGAGATCGGCGTCGCCTCGACCAAGGCCTTCACCACCCAGCTGGCGGCGTTCTTCCTGCTCGCGGTCCGCCTCGGCCGGCTGCGCGGGACCCTGTCGGTGCCCGACGCGCAGAAGCACCTCGAGGCGCTCTTCGAAGTGCCGATGCTGGTGGAGCGGGTCCTCAAGTACGAGGAGCAGATCAAGGCCGCCGCGTACAAGTTCTCGAATGCACGGGACCTTTTGTTCCTGGGCCGCGGGCCGCAATACCCGGTCGCGCTCGAGGGGGCGCTCAAGCTCAAGGAGATCTCCTACATCCACGCGGAGGGCTACGCGGCCGGCGAGATGAAGCACGGGCCGATCGCGCTGATCGACGAGAACATGCCGGTGATGGTCCTCGCGCCGCGCGACTCGACGATCGACGCCGGGGTGAACTACGAGAAGATCCTCGGCAACATCCAGGAAGTCCGCGCCCGCGGCGGGCGGGTGATCGCCATCCACTCCGAGGGCGACACGCAGGTGCCCAAGCTCGCGGAAGCCGCGATCCCGCTGCCGCAGACGAACCCGCTCTTGATGCCGATCATCTCCGTGATTCCGACCCAGCTGTTCAGCTACCACGTCGCCGATCACCGAGGTACCGACGTCGACCAGCCGCGCAACCTCGCCAAGTCGGTCACCGTGGAGTAGCCGGCCTGGGGCCTGCGTTCTGGCCCTGGAAAAATACACTCAGACCCGGGGCGGATGTAAGCGTCTGCCGCACCCGCCTACGGTCTCGGCCTCACTGCAGCAGATGAGGGGGCATCCATGACTGCGCGAAGAGGAGTTCTCGGGGCGATCGTGTTCGTCCTCGTTGCGGCCGTTGCGTACGCCGCGCCGCCGCAACCGTTCTGGGGTCAGTGGGGCCGCGGGCCGACCCACAACGGCAACGTGCCGGTCGCGGGCCAGACCGGCTCCAACATCCAGGCCAGAATCACCTACGACCCGTTCGTCTCCAAGGAGCAGTCGGGCCAGTACGCGGCGGGCGATCTGCTGGTGCACTACCAGACCCCGCTGGTCGACGGGAACGACGTGTTCATGGAGTGCAAGACCGGCCAGTACTCGAACATCAAGAACTGGCAGGCGCAGACCTGGTGCGAGAACAAGTTCACCTGGGTGAACGGCAAGCTGGTCCAGCAGTGGAACCACGTCAGCGACTGGAAGCCGGTGCCCTTCGCGGCCCTCACGGACAAGGACGGGCCGGGCTGGGAGCCGGTCTATCACGCGGTCCTGACGCGGCAGGCGATCTGGGTCCCCGGCTTCGGCGGCAGCGTCTTCCGCCTCGACCGCAATACCGGGACCGGGCCTCAGATCAAGCCCTTCGGCGCGACGCTCGATCCGAACACCTACACGGTGGGCCCGCTCAGCGCCGACGCGAGCGGGAACATCTACTACAACGTCATGCAGCTCGACGGGACCGCCAAGGATCCGTGGCTCGCCGACGTGCCGAATTCGTGGCTCGTCAAGGTGACCGCGGCGGGCGTGCCGACAGCGGTGCCGTGGTCGACGCTGGTGCCCGGCACGCCGGCGGCGACCGACCAGTGCACGTTCCGCTACGACACGACCCAGTTGCCGTGGCCGGTCCTCGACGCGAGCGGCAATCCCGCGCCGGTGCCGACCATCGCCTGCGGCTCGCAGCGGCCGCCGGTGAACACCGCGCCCGCGATCGCCCCCGACGGCACCATCTACGACATCAGCCGGGCCTCGTTCGACGACTACTACGGCTACCTGATCGCGGTGAACCCGAACCTGACGCCGCGCTGGGCGTCCTCGATGCGCAACCGCTTCCACGACGGCTGCGGCACGCCGTTCCTTCCGCCCAACGGCGCCCCCGGCGGCTGCCGCGCCGGCTCACCTACCGGCGTCAGCCCTCCCGACGGACAGCCGGGTTCCGGCCGCATCCTCGACGATTCGACGGCGGCGCCGCTGGTGGCTCCCGACGGCTCGATCTATTATGGCTCGTATACCCGGTATAATTATGCGCAAGGGGAGCTGATGCGCTGGTCGAGCAGCGGCCAGTACCTCCCCGAGCCGACGTACGGCGGCTTCCAGTTCGGCTGGGACACGACGCCCGCGATCATCAACGACGCCGATGGCAGGTTCTCGGTGGTCACCAAGGAAAACCACTACGGCGACGTCGGCTCGTACTGCAACGACGACACCATCTGCCCGCCGGACCGCACCGCGAGCGACCCCGCGTACCCCGAGCAGTACTTCGTCACCGCGCTCAACCCCGACATGACGGTCAAGTGGCGCTGGCAGAACACCAACACCAACTCCTGCTCGCACAACAAGGACGGCAGTGTGTCCTGCACCTCCGACCACCCGTTCGGATTCGAGTGGTGCGTCAACGCGCCGGCGGTGGACGGCAACGGCACGGTCTTCGCCAACAGCGAGGACGGCAATCTCTACGAGATCAACAACGGCACCCTGGTCAACACCGTCTTCACCAACCTCGCGATCGGCGCCGCCTACACGCCGCTCTCGATCGGCCCCGACGGTCGCATCTACACCCAGAACGACGGAATCCTGTTCGTCGTCGGGAACTGATGGTGTAGATCCGGCCGCATGCGCATTGCGGTGGTCGGTACAGGGTACGTAGGTCTGGTGGCCGGGGTCTGCTTCGCCGACTCCGGCCACTCCGTCGTCTGCGTCGACGTCGACGAGGAAAAGATCCGGCAGCTCCGGCAGGGCAAGTCGCCGATCTACGAGCCGGGTCTCGAGGAGCTGCTCGAAAAGAACATCGGCGCCGAGCGGCTCGGCTTCTCGACCGATCTCGCGCCGGCGGTGAAGGCGAGCGAGGTGGTCTTCATCGCGGTCGGCACGCCGCAGGGCGACGACGGCAACGCCGACCTGCGGGTGGCGATGGCGGTCGCGCACCAGATCGCCGACGCCGCCGAGCGCTACACGGTCTTGGTCAACAAGAGCACCGTGCCGGTCGGGACCGCGGCCCGGATGCAGGCCGAGATCGCTTCCAGCGCCAAGGTCGAGATCGACGTCGTTTCCAACCCGGAATTCCTCAAGGAAGGCGCGGCGATCGACGATTTCCTCCGGCCCGACCGGATCGTCATCGGTTCCGCCAGCGATCGGGCGCGGGCGATCATGGCCGAGCTCTACTCGCCGTTCGTGCGCACCGAGAGCCCGATCTACTTCATGGACCCGCGATCGGCCGAGCTGACCAAGTACGCCGCGAACGCGATGCTGGCAACCCGGATCTCGTTCATGAACGAGGTCGCGATGCTCTGCGAGCGGGTCGGGGCCGACGTCGACAGCGTCCGCAAGGCGATGGGCGCCGACGAGCGGATTGGCCAGAAGTTCCTCTTCCCCGGCTGCGGCTACGGCGGCAGCTGCTTCCCCAAGGACGTGAAAGCGCTCATCGCCAGCGCGCGCAGCCACGGCCTTGATTTCACGCTGCTTTCCGCGGTGGACGCGGTCAACGACCGGCAGAAGCGGCTGCTCGCGCAGAAGGCCAAGGCGCACTTCGGCCCGGGCGGCGTGCGCGGCAAGCGGTTCGGGGTCTGGGGGCTCGCGTTCAAGCCCAAGACCGACGACCTGCGCCAGGCGCCGGCGGTGGCGCTGATCGAGGAGCTGCTCGCCGAGGGCGGAATCGTCAGCGCGCACGACCCGGTGGCGATGGAAAACGCCCGCCGCGTCTTCGGCGACCGTGTGAGCTTCGCACAAAGTCCCTATTCCGCGGCGGAGGGCGCCGACGCGCTCTTCCTCGCCACCGAGTGGAACGAGTTCCGCCAGCCGGACTTCGCCCGGATCAAGGGCGCGATGCGGCAGCCGGTCCTCTTCGACGGCCGCAACATCTGGAACCCGAAGAAGCTGCGCGACCTGGGCTTCACGTACTACGGGGTCGGCCGGGGCGCCTGAGGCAGGAACGGCGCGATGTGCGCCTCGATCGCGCGCCACAAGCCGGGCAGGTCGGCGTTGAGCTCGTGGCCCTGGGTCAGCTCGACGAGCCTCGCCCGGCCATTCATCCGCCTCGTGAACTCGCGCGCCAGGGCCGGGTCGACGGTGTCGTCGAGCGTGCCCTGGATCACCAGCGTCGGACAGGGCGGTAGCGGAAACGAGTCGTGCCTGAGAGCGTCGTCGAGGAAGCGGATGGAAAGCTCTTCCTTGCGGCCGCGCGCGTAGTGATCGAAGGCGTGCTTTCCGTTGCTGCGCCAGCGTGCGACCTCGCCCGGGTCCATCCGCGCGCTCCAGCGCGGTCCGAGATCGAACGCCGGCGCGAGAAGCACCAGCGACGCCACCCGTCCCTGCCGCAGCGCCGCCCAGGTCGCCGCGGTGAAACCGCCCAGCGACGAACCGAACAGGACCACCGGGCTTTCCCCCTGGGTAAGCACGTCGAGCTGGGCGAGCATCCTGGTGACGGTGAGATCGAAGAACGAGGGATCGTTCAGATCGGGCAGGACCAGGTGCGCGCCGCGCTCTTCCAGCCGCTGCCGCACGAACTGCCCTTTGGACGACTGCGGCGAGCTGGCGAATCCGTGCAACCAGATGAAACGCGCAGAAATTGGTGACACACACTCATTTCGCCCGGATGGGTTTTGTGTGCAATAAAAATGCGTGACTGTGTGTCGCCAATTTCTGTTAGATCGCGGCCTCCATGTTCCGCAAGGTCGCGTCGCTGCTCGCCTGCCTGCTCTTCGCCGCCGCCGGATGCCAGGACGCGTGCCTGACGCTGGCCGACCAGATCTGCAGCTGCCAGCCTGACGAGAACTCCAAGGCGAACTGCAACCAGCAGGCGAAGACGGCGGAATCGACCTTCGCGGTCACGTCTGCCGACGAGCAGTATTGCCAGTCGAAGCTCGACCTCCAGCAGTGCGACTGCGGGTCGCAGAACAGCCCGGCGGCGACCGCGGCCTGCTGCGCGAAGCTGAACACTCCCGAAGGCCGCGACGCGTGCGGGCTGGTGATCACCTCCCCGTGAGCACGCCGGGTCCCTATCTTGGGGCCCATGGCGAAAGTGTGCGTCACGGGGGCGGCGGGGTTCATCGGTGGACACTTGGCCGAAGCGCTGCTCGCCCAGGGCCACGAGGTGGTCGGCCTCGACGATTTTTCCAGCGGAAAACGGGAGAACGCGGCGCTGCTGGCTCGGCTGCCGAAATTCTCGCTCGTCGAAGGTTCGATCGCCGACCCCCGCGACGTCGAGCGCGCGATCGCGGGGGCGAGCTGGGTGTTTCATCTGGCGGCGATCCCGTCGGTGCCGGTCTCGATGGCCGAGCCGTCACGGACCAACGCGGTCAACGTCGGCGGCACCGTCAACGTGCTCGAGGCGGCCCGGCGGCACGGCGTTTCGCGGGTGGTATTGGCCTGTTCCTGCGCGGCGTACGGCGACGGGCCCGAGCAGCCCAAGCACGAGCTGCTCCAGCCGCGGCCGATGAGCCCGTATGCGGCGCAGAAGGTCGCCTGCGAGCTCTACGCGCAGACCTACACCCGCGCCTACGGCCTGCCGTGCGTGGCGCTGCGGTTCTTCAACGTCTACGGGCCGCGGCAGGACCCGAAGAGCGAGTACGCGGCGGCGATCCCGCGGTTCACCACCCGGCTCCTCGAGGGCTCGCGGCCGATCGTCTTCGGCGACGGCCGGCAGACGCGCGATTTCGTCCACGTCACCGACGTCGTGCGGGCGAACCTGCTCGCGGCGCAGAGCGACAGGGCCCCGGGCGAGGTGATCAACGTCGCGAGCGGCCGGAGCAGCTCCCTGCTCGAGTTGATCGCGCTGATCCACAAGGCCATTCCGGAGGCGGGCAAGCTCGCCATCGACCACCAGGCTCCGCGCGCGGGCGATCTGCGCGAGTCGTCGGCCGACATCTCGAAAGCCCGCTCGCTGCTCGGTTACGAGCCGCAAGTCACTTTGGAAGAAGGTCTCAAGGGCGTGGTCGACTCGTTCCGCTCGCTGATGAAGAAAGCGGCCTAAAGCAAAATCTCCGTGGCGTGTTTTTAGAGCGGGCGCAAGGTCGCGATCAAGGCGGCGATGTCGGAGGGCATCGGCGCCTGGAAATGCATGCGCTCGCCGGTGGCCGGGTGCGGGAGCGTCAATTCGGCGGCGTGCAGGGCGTGGCGCCAGAGGCGCAGGGCGGCCCGTTCATCCGGCGTGATCAGGTCGTCGAAGATCCCGGGGGGCGGCGGTGAGCCGTCGCTTTCCGCCAGCCGCAGGAAGATCTCCTCGCTCGGGCCGTAGAGCTTGTCGCCGACCAGCGGGAAGCCGGCGGCCTGAAGGTGCGCGCGGATCTGATGTTGCCGGCCGGTCTTCGGGATGCAGCGCAGCATCGCCAGCGGCTTGCCGGCGGCGTCGGCGTACCGCGCCACGACCTCGAAGTGCGTATGCGACGGGGCCCCGCCCGGGTCGACTCGCACCTTGACCTTCACCCGCCCACCCCCCACGACGAGCGGGACTTCGACCTCGAACCGGTCCTGCTGCGGTGCACCCTCGACCAGCGCGAGATAGGCCTTTTCGACCGCGCGCGAGGCGAACGCCGACTTGAGCCGGCGCGTGAAGTACGAATTGCGCCCGCAGGCGACCAGCCCGCTCGTCTCGCGATCGAGGCGGTGCGCCGGGTCGGGCTTCTCGCCCCCGGCGTTGCGGTGCCGCTTTTCCAGCGCCCAGGTGAGCGTCGTCACGTGGTAGCGCGCGGTCGGGTGGAGCGCGAGGCCGGCCGGCTTGTCGAGCACCAGCAGCGCGTCATCCTCGTGGATCACCGGCACTGGCGGCGGCTCGCCGGCATCTCCCGGGCTCCGCTTGCGCAGCGCGAACCGAAGGCCCGGCCAGACCGGCGTTTCGGGGAGAAGCTGCCGCTCGTTGTGGACCAGCGCCCGCGAGCGGAGCATCCGCTCCAGCCGATCGCCGGGCAGCGGCCGCTTCAGCTTCTCGGCCACGTACGCCGCGAGCGTCCAGCCGGCGTAATTGGGCTCGACCTCGTATTCGACCAAGGAGTCGTCCACGTCCACGTCATCTGTATAACAACCGTGGTTGCGAGACACGGCAAGCGTGCGCACGGTAGCGCGGTGAAGATCCTGCACATCGTCGGTGCGCGCCCGAATTTCATGAAGATGGCGCCGATCATCGCCGCGCTCAAGCAGCGCGACGGGGTGCGCCAAGTGCTCGTCCACACCGGCCAGCACTACGACGCGAAGATGTCGGACGTCTTCTTCCAGGACCTGGGGATGCCGGACCCCGACGTGCATCTCGGGGTCGGATCGGGATCGCACGCGCAGCAGACGGCGAAGATCATGCTCGAGATCGAGCCGGTCCTGTTGGGCGAGAAGCCGGACGTGGTCGTCGTCGCCGGCGACGTGAACTCGACCATCGGCGTGGCGCTGGTCGCGGCCAAGCTCGGCCTGCGCATCGCCCACGTCGAAGCCGGCCTCCGGTCGCGCGACTGGACGATGCCGGAGGAGATCAACCGGGTCCTGACCGATCGGCTGTCGGACCTGTTGTTCACTCCTTCCCGCGACGGCGACGAGAATCTCGTCCGGGAGGGGATCGAAAAGGGTCGCATCCACTTCGTCGGCAACGTGATGATCGACAGCCTGCGCGCGGCGCTGCCGAGGGCCCGCCAGAGCCGGATCCACGAGCGACTCGAGCTGTCGAAGGGCGGATACGCGCTGGCCACGCTGCACCGGCCCGCCAACGTGGACGATCCGGCCGCGCTGGAGCGGCTGCTCTCCGCGCTGTCCGAGGTGGGGCAGGAGATCCCGGTCGTCTTCCCGATCCATCCGCGGACGCGCTCGCGCTTGCCCGAGGGGTTCAACGCGCGCGGCGTCAAGCTGGTCGAGCCGCTCGGCTACCTCGACTTCCTCGCTTTGACGGCCGATGCGCGGCTGGTGATGACCGACTCCGGCGGAATCCAGGAAGAGACGACGGCGCTCGGCGTGCCGTGCCTGACGCTGCGCGAGAACACCGAGCGGCCGATCACGGTCGAGGTCGGGACCAACCAGCTGGTCGGAACCGACCCGGCGCGGGTCATTCCGGCGGCGCGCGAAGTGCTGGCAGGCAGGGGCAAAAAGGGCCGCATCCCGGAGCTCTGGGATGGACATGCGGCGGAGAGGGTGGCGGAGGTGCTGGTCCGATGAGGCGGTCGCGGCGGCGGTTGCTGCGGCTGCGCAGGCTGCGATCGCGGCTTTTCTGAGTTAAACCGGGTACGTGGCTGGACTCCTCGCCGGCATCGCGGCAGCCGCATGGCTGTGGTTTCTCGCGCTCGGACGGGCGCGCGGGCCAGTCAAGCGGCTCGCGCTGCGGGCGACGCTCCTGGTCGTGATCGGCGCGCTGGTCGCGGTCGCGGCGCACAAGGGGCTTCTGACGCGGACCAGCGTCGGCTTCCGGATCGCGCTCCTGATGGCGCTGCTCACGGTCGCGGTCGGGTACCTCTATATGACCCGCTTTTGCGGCTCGTGCGGCCGGATGGTCAGGAACCTCAAGCCGCCGACCTGCTCCCGCTGCGGGGCGTGGTTGCCGATCCACGGCATGACGACGCGCGTGCGCCGGCCGGGCGACGACCGCCGGTGGGACCCGCTGGAAAAACGCCCGCGCCCCGCTCCGCCGCGCGATACCGCGCCGCGCGCGTAGTAGGCTGACGAACGGTGATCGCGGGCCACCTCGCGGGCGGGAAGCTCGATGGGCAGGAGGGCGTGCGCGAGGCGCTGCCCGCGCCCCTGCCGGAGCTGCGCGGGCCGTTCGCGCTGGCGGTGTGGGACGGCACGACGCTGCTGCTGGCCCGCGATGCCTTCGGCCAGCGGCCGCTCTGGTACGCGCAGCGCGGCAACGAGCTGTGGTTCGCTTCCGACCCGCGGAGGCTCCGCGCGCTCGGGGTGCCGCCGGGCCAGATCGATCGCGACGCGCTCTCCGATTTCCTCGAGCTCCTGTACGTGCCGGCGCCGGCGTCGATCTGGAGCGGCTACCGGAAGCTTCCCGCCGGCCACCTGCTGCGGGCGGGAGAGCACGGCGTCGAGGTGCGCCGCTGGTTCGATCTGCCGGTGCCGGGATCGGCCGAGAAGCGGCCTTCGCGGATTTCGGTGCGGGCCCGGCTGGAGGACGTGGCGCAACAGGCAGATCCGGCGGCGTGTGTGGTGCTGTCGGGCGATCTGGGATCGAGTGCGCTGCTCGGGCTGATGACGCGCAAGCACGGGAGGGTGCGGAGCTTCGGCGAGCCGGATCCGATCGCGCGCCGGGTCGCGGAGCGGTTTCGCAGCGCGCATTCCGAGGCGCCGGTTCACGCGGCGGAGCAGGTTTCGCAGGCGTTGGCCGGCCTCGGGGAGCCGCTCGGCGATCCGGCGCTGGTCGAGCTGACGGCGGTCCTGAAGGCGATCTCCTCTCCCGCGGCGGCGATGGCGGTGGGCGCCGACGAGCTGTTCGCCGCACGCCCGCGCTACCTGCGCGCGGCGCGGCTGCCGCATTCGGGCCGGGCGGGGCGCGCGGCGGGCCTGATGGCGACGCTTGCGCCGCGGCATCATCGTGGACGGCTGCAGCGGACGGCCTCGGCGATCGGAACGAGCGGCGCGGCCCGGGCGCGGGCGCTGGTCGAGGTCTTCTCGTTCGAGGAACGGCGGGCGCTGATCGGCTCCCACGCCCGCACCGCCGAGGGCGCGACGGCGGACGTCGACGGCAACGCCGATGCGGCGGTAGCTTTCGATCTCGAGGTCGGCCTGCCCGACGGCGTGCTCGCGAGCCTGCACGCCGCGGCCGCTCGCGCCGGCGTCGAGTTGCAGGCGCCGTTCCTCGATCCGTCGCTCGCCGCGCTCGTCGTCCCGCCTGCGGCGCGTCACAAGCTCGGCCGCGCCCACGGCGGGCGGATGCTGCGCGATGCGGTCGCGGATCTGTTGCCGCGGGACGTGCTGATGGCCGATCCGCAGCCGCCACCGCCGGTCGGCGCCTGGCTCCGCGGCCCGTTGCGGCCCCTGTTGCACGACCTGCTCCACGCGCCCTCGGCCCGCATCCGCGCGCTGCTCGATCCGCGCGCGATCGACGAGACGCTTCGCCATTCGCTGATGCCGCGCGGCGACGCCCGGCAGGCGTGGGCATTGCTCGCTCTGGAGATGTGGGTGCGGGAAAACAGGCCTCAGGCGTCGGGCCTCAGGCCTCAGGCTTCTTGAGGCCGACGAGCTCGGGCGCGCCGAGCGCCTTGCGCAGCGCCGCCGCTTCCTCGCTGTCGGCCGGCCATTGCCGTACGGCCCGGGTGAGCAGCTCGTCGTCTCCGAGAAGATGCGCCGCACGCAGCGTTTCAGACAGCGGCCAGGGCGGTGGGAGCAGGTCGAGCATGCGCTTCGATTCGGCTCCGGCGCGGCGGAGATCGCCCAGATCTTCGAGCGCGAGGCTCAACAGGCGCGCGGCTTCAGCCGGCGGCAGCTCGCCCTGGCGTTCGGATTCGCGGATCGCGGCCAGCGCTTCCTCGGCGCGGCCGGTGATCAGACGCAGCCGGGTCCAGAGGGAATGGAAGCGGACCCAGTCGTCCTGGTCGCCTTCGGCGTCGAAGAGCTTTTCGCCGGCCGCCCACTGCAACAGGTCCTCGTCGATCGGCGTCGCCACGGCCTTGTCGTGGCCGGAGGCGGCGCGCAGCTCGGCGAGCTCGACCGCGACTTCGAGCACCGTGAGCACGACCTCTTCCGCGCCGGGCGGCGGTTGCTTTTCGAACATCGCGACGTCGCGGCTGAGGCTCTCGAGAGCCCGGGAGAAGCCCGCATCGGCTTCGGAAAAATCGCCCGCTTCGCGGCGCGTCCGGGCGAGCCCGATCTCGGCCGCCGCGAGCCCCGGCGCGGCCGCGAGCACCTTGCGGAATTCGGAGGCGGCGCCGTCCAGGTCGCCGAACTCCTCGAGATAGATCTCGGCGAGCGCTCCCCTGGCCAGCACCTCGGCATCGCCGCCTTCCGCGGCCGCGCGCCGCAGCACCCGCACGGCTTCCTGCGGATCGGTCTGGCGCAGCTCGAACGCCGCGCGCCGGATGTCGTCGATGGTGCCCACCGGCTACAGGCTACCGGCTACCGGCCGCGGGGTTAAGGCTTTTCGACCGGTTGCGGCGCGGCGCGCGCCGGGTACAATGCCTCGTGCGCATCGCGGCGATCATACCTGCGCGCTACGGAGCCCAGCGACTTCCCGGGAAACCTCTCGCCGACATCGGCGGGGCGCCGATGGTCGTGCGCGTGGCGCAGCGGACCGCCAAGGCCGAAGGGGTCGACGAGGTCGCGGTCGCGACCGACGACGAGCGCATCGCGCACGAGGTGATGCGAGCCGGTTTCCGCGCGGTGATGACGCCGCCCACCTGTCGCAACGGCACCGAGCGAGTCGCCAAAGCCGCCCTGGAAGTCGCTGCCGACGGCTATCTCAACGTCCAGGGCGACGAGCCGCTCGTCGATCCGCACGCGATCACCGAGCTCGCGCGGCTAATCCGCAACGGCGCCGGCATGGCGACCGTCGCGCGACGCCTCGAACCGGGCGAGGAAAACCTGTCCCAGGTGGTGAAGGTCGTCCTCGACCGGAGAGGCCACGCGCTCTACTTTTCGCGCTCGCTGATTCCGTACCCTCGCAGTCCCGACGAGGTGCTGCCGCTCGCGCACATCGGCCTCTACGGCTTCAACGCGGCGGTGCTGGAGCGATTCGCCAGCCTGGCGGAGACGAACCTCGAGCGAGCCGAAGGCCTCGAGCAGCTGCGCGCCCTCTGGCACGGCATTCCCATCGAGGTCGGGGTAGGGAAATTCCGGTCGGTGTCGGTGGACACGCCGGAAGACCTCGTGCGCGTCCGTCGGTTGTACGAAGAAGAGCAAAGGAGGATCGGATGAGCCCCATGCGTCCCCGCGGCGAGCCCGGGCGCGGAAAGCGGACCAAGTACATCTTCGTCACCGGCGGCGTGGTCTCGTCGCTCGGCAAGGGGCTCTCCTCCGCCTCGCTCGGCGCGCTTTTGGAAAACCGCGGCCTCAAGATCACGCACCTGAAGCTCGACCCCTACATCAACGTGGACCCGGGGACGATGAGCCCGTTCCAGCACGGCGAGGTCTACGTCACCGACGACGGCGGCGAGACCGACCTCGATCTCGGACATTACGAGCGCTTCTCGTCGGCGAAGATGTCGCGCAACAACAACGCGACCACCGGCCGCATCTACCTGAACGTGATCAACAAGGAGCGGCAGGGCGAGTACCTGGGCAAGACCGTGCAGGTCATTCCCCACATCACCGACGAGATCAAGCGGATCATCTTCGGCGCGGCCGCCGACGGGATCCCGTCCCCGCAGGGGACGGGTCCTGCTGGCGCGTCCGAAAGGGACGCGACCGCCCCTGACGTCGTCATCGTCGAGGTCGGCGGGACGGTCGGCGACATCGAGTCGCTGCCGTTCCTCGAGGCCATCCGCCAGATGAAATACGACGTCGGCAGCGAGAACGCGCTCTACATGCATTTGACGCTCGTGCCCTACATCTCGACGGCGCACGAGGTGAAGACCAAGCCGACCCAGCACTCGGTGATGAAGCTGCGCGAGATCGGCATCCAGCCCGACATCCTCCTCTGCCGGACGGACCGGCCGTTGAGCAAGGAGATCAAGGACAAGATCGCGCTCTTCTGCTCGGTCGAGCCGGGGTCGGTGTTCACCGCCGCCGACGTGCAGACGATCTACGAGCTGCCGCTCGCGCTCCACGAGGAAGGCCTCGACGACCGCGTCGCCGAGCTCTTGAACATCTGGGGCCGCGCGCCGCGCCTCGACAAGTGGGAGCGAATCGTCAAGGCGGTGAAGGAGCCGGCGCGCGAAGTGCGGATCGCGGTCGTCGGCAAATACGTCGATCTGACCGAGAGTTACAAGTCGCTCA
>JAIVGS010000224.1 GCA_020201435.1 Myxococcales bacterium | reverse complement strand
CATCTGGTGCGCCTCGAAGAGCGCGTCCAGCACCTGCGACATGATGTGGAGCGCGCGGCGCACCTCGAAGCGGCCCTCGTCGTGCAGCTCCTGCGCCAGCGTCCGGTCGCCGCCGTACTCCATGGCGAGGAAGAGCATCCCGGTCGGCAGCTGGCCGAAGTTGAAGACCTTCACCAGGTGGTGGTGATCGAGCGACGCGAGCATCCGCGCCTCGCGGTGGAACCGCTGCACGAACGTCTCGTTCTCCACCAGCGCCGGGTGGACGACCTTGATCACCGCCTTGCGGTCGAGCCCGAGCTGCTCGGCGAGATAGACGGCGCCGAAACCGCCCTCGCCGAGCTTCTTCATCACCCGGAACTGGTGGAGGAGGATCGCGCCCGGCATCAGGTCGCCCTCGCGGGCGGCCTTGACCGGCCCGAGGGCGCCGCTTCGAGTCGGCGTGTGCGCGAGCGAATGCGGCGTGGGCGGCAGCCGCTGCACTCCCGGCTGCATCTCGAGCGAAGGGGAGAACGACATGCTCGGCGGCGGCTGCTGCGGTTGCGGCGGGGCGGGCTCGCGGGAGGCCAGCATGCCGGTGCGCGCCTCGGCGCAGTTGGGACAGATCGATTCCGTCCCTTCGAATTCGCTGCTGCAAAGGACGCAGACGGCCACGAGGTCAGTGTAACATGGCGACGTGCACCGTCTTTTCTTCGTCCCGCTGCTCCTGGGCGCACTGCCCGCCTTCGCTGCTCCGGTTTTCGAGCATGCGCCGCCCCCGAACGCAGTCCCCGGGCACGACCTGACGGTGACGGCGGGCATCGATTCGCCGGGGGGTGTGTTCGATCCCTACCTGTGGTACCGCGCGGCCGGCGCCAGGAGCTTCAGGAAGATCTCGCTCAAGCGCGGCGCGAACGGGAAGTATTCGGCGACGATTCCGGGCGCCGAGATCAAGGGGGACATCGAATACTACCTGCAGGCGTTCGACGCGGCCGACCTGGCCGAGGCCACCTGGTCGAGCCGCAAGGCGCCGTTCCTGCTCAGGGCGAAAGAGCCGGCCAAGCCGGGGATGCTGACCGTGCGCGCCGATCCCGAGGGTGCGACCATCGATCTCGACGGCGCCGCGGTCGGCAAGAGTCCCTGGACGGGTCCGGTCTCGCCCGGCCCGCACACGCTGACGGTCAGCAAGCCGGGATACGAGCCGCTCCAGGTCGGAGTCACGATGGCGGAGGGCGTCGACGTCTCGCTGCCGGTCCCGATGCGCAAGCTCGCGGTCGCCGCGCCGCCGCCGCCGAAGGAGAAGCCCGCGCCCGCCCCGGAGAAGCCGAAGGAAGCGCAGTGGGTCGATTTCATCACCTCGCAGAACAACGAGGAGTTCGGCGTCGAGGCGCGCGGGACGAACGGAATCGCGCGCTGCGGGTCGTGGGTCCAGGTCGGGCTGAGCTGCCGGCTGCAGCTCGCGCCGGGAAAGACACACCTCGTGATCACCCGCGCGATGGACCTGACCAGGGACCTGACGATTCCGGCCGGCCGCAGCGAAGCGCGACTCTCGCGCGGAGCGGGGCCGCTGCCGATCATCCTCGGCGCGCTGCTGATCGGCGGCGGCGCGGGATCGTTCTTCTATTTCAAGCACCAGGCGGACAACGCGGTGCCGGTCGACAAGATCGCGACCTGGCAGTACGCGGCAAGCGGCGGCGCGGCGGCCGTCGGCCTCGGCCTGGTGCTCTACGGCATCCTCTCGACGGACTCGATCGATCTTCGTCAGCTCAGCGAGTCGCGCTAGCTGAAGATCGTTCCGCGAGGTTGCGCGTTCGCTCGGGGACAACCCTTACCCGAGGTCCCCCGATGAGTCATTTGCTGTTGTTGCTCGCCATCGCCGCGTCGCCGGCGCCCGACGTCGAACGACCGCTGGCGTGGCTGATCGCCGCCCAGAACACCGACGGAAGCTGGGGCGAGACGATGAAATCGCCAACCCCCGACGTCGCCACCACCGCCATCGCCGGCCTCGCCCTGGTGCGGATGGGCCACACCGGATCGAGCGGCGAATTCCAGGACAGCACGCGACGCGCGGTCCGGTTCGTCGTCGCGGCGGTCGAGAAGACGCCCGAGAGCGAGGTCGCGATCAACCCGCCCGGCACCCTCGCGCAGCGCAAGCTGGGACGGAACATCGACACCTTCCTCGCCGCGCAGTTCCTCGCCGAGGCGCTGCCGACGCTGAAAGGCGATCTTCTGGAAAGTGCGCGCAAGGCGCTGGTCTCGTGCGCGCGGCGGACCGAGCACGCGCAGTCGGCCGACGGCAGCTATTCGAAGGACGGCTGGGCCCCGCTGCTCGCGAGCGCGTTCGCGAACAACGGCCTCTACGCGGCGCGCGGCGTCGGCGTGAAGGTCTCCGAGAGCACGCTCGAGAAAGGCCAGCAGAACCTGATCGGCAAGTACGACGGCAAGACCAGGACGTTCTCAACCGGCGACTCCGCCGGCGTGCCGCTCTACTCGGTCGCCGCCTCGGGCATGGCCGCGATCCAGATGGAGAAGGAGAAGGCCAACGCGAAGACGCCCGAGGAGATCCGCGAGCGGCAGCACGCGATCGAGGCGCACCGGGCCGCGTCGGAGCAGCTGGCCAACGACCGAATCCTCCGTGGTTTCGGAAGTTACGGCGGCGAGGAGCACGTCTCGTACATGCTCACCGCCGAAGCCAAGGCCGCGATGGGCGGCAAGGAATGGGACGACTTCAGCCGGGACATCCGCGCCCGGTTGAAGCAGATCCAGCGCGAGGACGGCACCTGGCGCGGCGACCACTGCATCACCTCGACGACGTTCTGCACCGCGGCGTCGCTGATCACGCTGGCGATTTCACCGCACGGCCACGGGCGCGTCTCTCAGCGGTCGTGAGCGGCGAGGATGGACGCGACCGAGCGGCGGACGTCGTCCTCGGTCGTGTTCCAGCCGCAGACCGAGATGCGCAGCAGGGCGCGGGCTTTCCACACCGTGCCGGACGCCCAGCAGGTCCCGTCGCGCTGGATGCGGGAGATCACCTCCCGCGTCCAGCGGTCGCCGTCTTCGCCGGGGCGTTCGAAGCGGACCAGCACCTGGTTGAGCACCACGTCGTTGGCGATGGTCACGCCGGGGGCTTTCTCGAGCAGGCGCGCGAAGAGGCGGGCGTGATCGCAGCAGCGATCGATCATCGCTTCGACGCCTTTGCGGCCGAGCGACTTGAGGGCGGCGTAGACGGAGAAGCCGCGGGCGCGGCGCGAGAATTCGGGGGTCCATTCGTAGTTGTCGCGGCCCGCGTCGGGCTCGGAACGTTGCAGATACGCGGCGGTGCGGAGCATCGCGGCCCGGTGCGCCCCGGTGTCGCGGACGAACGCGAGGCCGCTGTCGTAGGGGACGTTGAGCCACTTGTGCGCGTCGGTGGCCCACGAGTCGGCGTTTTCGACTCCTTTGATCAGCGGCCGGTGGCGCGCGCTCGCCGCCGCCCAGAGGCCGAAGGCGCCGTCGACGTGGACCCAGGCCCGTTTCTCGCGAGCGATGGCGGTGATCTCGTCGAGCGGGTCGAACGCGCCGGTGTTCACGTTGCCGGCCTGCGCGCACACGATCGCCGGCCCGGTCACGCCGCGGAGTGCGGCGCGCAGCGCGTCGGGAACCATCCGCCCTTGCGCGTCGACCGCGACGTCGGTGACCGAGGCGTCGCCCATTCCCAGCAGACGCAGCGCGCCGTAGACGGTGACGTGCGCTTCGTCGCCGGCGAGGACGGTGACCTGCGGCGCGTTCCACAGACCGCGCGCGGCGACATCCCAGCCGGCCCGCGCCAGGACGGCCTGCCGCGCCGCGGCGAGACAGGTCGTGTTCGCCATCTGTCCGCCGGTGACAAAGCCCATGCCGGTGCCTTCGGGCAGACCGAGCAGCCCGGTCAGCCACGCCAGCACGGTCTCCTCCGCGACCGCCGCCGCCGGCGAGAGCACGAACAACCCCGCGTTCTGGTCCCACGCGCTCGTGAGCCAGTCGGCGCCGACCGCGGCCGGCAGGCTGCCGCCGATGACGAAACCGAAAAAGCGCGGCCCCGCAGTGGCGACGATGCCGGGGTCGGCCCTGCGCGCGAGCTCCTCGACGACCCGCGCCGCCGGCTCGCCCTCCTCGGGCAAAGGGCCGCCCAGCGCGTCGCGCATCGCCTCGGCGGTCATCCCCGAGCCCACCGGCCTCTCGCCGGCCGATTCGAGATACTTCACCGCCGCCGCATACGCCGCGTCCAAAGCCGTTCGGTCCATGGGGGGCAAACCTAACCGGGTTGCTCTAGTCTTGCGACATGCTCCTCCTTTCCCTCCTCGCCGCTGCCGACCTGATCGTCACCAACGCGCGGATCTGGACCGTCGATCGCACGCGCCCCGAGGCCGAGGCGCTGGCGATCATCGGCGAACGCATCGTAGCGGTGGGGTCTGACAAGCAGATGAAGGCCTGGCGGGGGCCGTCGACGAAGATCATCGATGCGCACGGAAGACGCGTGCTGCCCGGCTTCAACGACGCGCACCTGCATTTCATCCAGGGCGGATTCCAGCTCGACCAGGTGCAGCTCACCGACGCGCGCTCGCCGGAGGAGTTCGCCGCGCGCATCGCCGCCAAGGCGCGTCCGGGCGAGTGGATCCTCGGCGGCGACTGGGACGAGGAGCAGTGGAACCCGCCCCGGCTGCCGACGCGCTCGCTGATCGACGACGCGACCGCGCAGACGCCGGTCTTCGTCAGCCGCCACGACGGCCACGAGGCGCTGGCGAACTCGCTCGCGCTCAAGCTCGCCGGCATCACCGCGCGGACGAACGCGCCCCCGGGCGGCGAGATCGTCCGCGACGCGCGGGGCGAGCCGACCGGGATCCTCAAGGACGCGGCGATGGATCTGGTCGACAAGGTGGTGCCTAAACCCACCCCGGAGCGGTTGCGCGCAGCCGCTAAACGCGCGCTGGCGCACGCGGCCTCGCTCGGCGTCACCAGCGTGCAGCACATGAATCCCGAGCCCGGCGAGGTCGCGGCCTACTCCTGGCTCGCCGAGCGAGGCGAGCTGACCGCGCGCATCTACAACGCGCCGATGGAGACGACGTGGGAAGACCAGGCCCGGATCGGCATCCGCCGCGCGTTCGGGTCGAGCTGGCTCCGCCTCGGCGCGGTCAAAGGCTACGCCGACGGCTCGCTCGGCTCGGCTACTGCGTGGTTTTTCCAGCCCTTTCTCGACCACCCCGGCAACGGCCTCGTCTCCGGCGAGATGCAGGACCTGAAAGCTTTCCGGGACCGCCTGATCGGCGCCGACGCCGCGGGCCTGCAGATCTGCATCCACGCCATCGGCGACCACGCGATCTCCTCGGTCCTCGACACCTTCACCGAGATCGAGAACATCAACGGCCTGCGGGAGCGTCGCTGGCGGATCGAGCACCTCCAGCACGTCGCGCCGAAGGACTTCGGCCGGCTCAAGCAACTCGGCGTCGTGGGTTCGATGCAGCCGTACCACGCCATCGACGACGGGCAGTGGGCGGAGCGGCGGATCGGGCCGGAGCGCGCGCAGACGACCTACGCGTTCCGCACGCTGCTCGACAAGGGCATCCGCCTCGCCTTCGGGACCGACTGGAGCGTCGCGCCGCTCAATCCCCTGCTCGGCCTGTTCGCCGCGGTCACCCGCGAGACGCTCGACGGGAAGCACCCCGGCGGCTGGGTGCCGGAGCAGAAGATCTCGCTCGCCGAGGCCGTCGAGGCCTACACGCTCGGCTCGGCCTACGCCGAGTTCCAGGAGAAGGAAAAGGGCACCCTCGCGCCGGGAAAGCTCGCCGACCTGGTGGTGCTGGACGGCGACATCTTCCACACCGATCCCCACACCTGGCGCGAGGTCAAGGTCGACCTCACCCTGGTCGGCGGGAAAATCGTTTACCAGCGGGCCCGCTGACGTACCATGTAAAGCTGCATGACGACGGAAAGCGCGACGCCGCTCGGCGAAGAAGTCGCGATCGGCGGTACGCCGGCGGGCCGCTCGGCCAACGCCGCCCTCCGCTGCTTCTCGAAAGCGGCGCGCGCGTTCACGCTCTACGACCCGCAGAACGAGGCGGTGCGCCGCTTCCTCCAGGAGTATCGCGACGCGGTCGCGGCATTTCTCGCCGCCCACGGCGCGCTCGACCTCGAGGTGCGCCAGTTCGAGCTCGCCTACAAGGGCGAGGTCGTCCACTCCGAAAAAGACCGCGAGAAATCGCTCGCCTATCGCCTCTTCCGCGACGGCATCCGGCGGCTCACGATCGAGCCGGGCGCGAGCTGGGACGAGCAGCTCAAGCTGCTCGAGATCCTGAGCGTCCGGTTCATCGGCGTCCGGCAGCAGGAGGAGGATGTGGTCACGCTCCTCACCCGCGCGGCGTTCAAGTCGATCGAGTTCACCGCCGCGACGGGCCTCGTCGCGGCCGAGAAGGACGAGGATGCGCCGGTCCGGAAAAAGGCCGCGGCGGGAGCGTTTCCGCCCGATTTCGACGGCCCCGCGCCGCCGCTCTATCCCCCACGCCTGATGGGGTGCTTTCCGATTCCGAAGCTCGCGCTCGAGCAGTTCGAGGCCGAGGAGAGCGCGGAGACGCTGCCGGGCAACGCGGTGCGCATGGTGCGCGAGCTCCTCGACGACGCCAACCAGGAGGAGCTGAAGACGCTCGTGCCGGCGGTCGAGGAAGTGCGCGATTTCCTCCTCGCCGAGCTGGAGGTGAAACACCTGCGCGATCTGGCGAAGGTCGTCGCCGGGCAGCACGGCAACGCCGGAGCGGTCCTCGGCCCTTCGCTGAAGCCGCTGGCGGCGCCGTACACGCTGCAGAAGCTGCTCGCGACGGTGCCCGCCGGCGAGGAGCCGCCCGATGCGCTGGTCGAGTTGCTCGACATGCTCGCCCGCTACGGCGCGGATCTTCTCGATCCGCTCCTCGACCGGATCGCGAGCGCCGGCGTCGATCCCGCGTTGCGCACGCTCGCGAAGCGCGCGGCGCAGGGCAAGAAGGAGAAGATCCTCGAGCGCCTCTCGACGTCGGAGCCGCCGCTGACCGGCCTGCTCCTCGAGTTCCTCGAGCCGGGAGCGCAGCAGGAAGCGGCGAAGCAGCTCCTCGCCAGCGAGCACGCGGGGGCGCAGCTCTCGGCGGTCAAGATGTTCGAGGAGCCCTACGCTCCGGCGCAGCTGGTCGAGGCCCTCCAGTCGCAGCACGCGGAGGTTCGCCTCGCGGCCGCCGAGGCGCTGGCGCGGCACAAGGAAAAGAAGGCCTTCGAGCCGATCCGCGACCTGGTGATCTCCCTCGAAGCGGTCGGGCTCGAGCAGAACGAAGCCGAGGCGCTCGGGACCGCGCTCGGCGCCATCGATGCGAAAGGCGCGTTCGAGATCTTCGAGAGCTGGCTCCACCCGCCGCAGTCGGGGGGCCTGTTGTCGAAGCTGGTGGGAAAGAAGCCGAAGCGCATGCTTCTGTGGACCGCGGCGACCGGCCTGATCCAGGTTCCCGGCGAGCCGACGCTGGCGCTTCTGCGCGAGATCGGCGCGATCGCGGCCGACGACGAGGAGCTCAAGAAGCAGTCGCTCAAGTGCATCGCTTTCTGGCGCCGCCGCGGAGCGCAACCGAATGGATGAGCTGGCGCAGGCACAGGCCTCGCTCGGCCGCAGCATCGATCGGGCCCGCGCCGGCGAGGACCCGCAACTTGCCGGAATCGTTCGTGAAAAAGGCGAGCAGATGGTCGGGCTGCTGTTCGGGCTGCTGCGGATGAGCCGGTCCTATGCGCCGGACAATCCGGCGTTGAACCAGCCGATCGCGGAGCTCACCGGCGCGATCTCGCGCCTGGTCGGGATGCTCGGCGCGCTGAACCTCGTCGCCGTCGAGGAGCAGGTCTATCTGAACGAGATCCGCGTCCGCACGCCGCAGCAGGGAAAGGACGGGCGTAGCCTCTCCGCCGAGCTCGCGCCGCACTCGACCGGGGGGCTCGCGTTCACCTCGGCTCCGTCCGAGCAGCAGGTCCGCGCGCTCCTGCAATGCCTGCACACGAAACCGCCGCCCGAGCGGCAGCGCGCGGCGCTGCGGCAGGCGCTGGTCGCGCGCGGCGTCGACAACATCGAGCCGGCGGTGATGCACCGGTTGAAGACGACCGGCGAAGCCGAGAAGGCGGCGGAGAAGGTCGACGCGAAGACCGTGGTCACGCGCGGCGTCGAGCTGGTCGAAGAGACGTGGAACGGCGTGGCGGAGGGGCGGCGGATGAACATCCTGCCGCTGCGGCGCGTGGTGACCGACCTGCTCGAGCTGCACCCCGGTTACGATCAACTGTGGTGGAACCCGCCGGGCGGGACGCAGCACGGGCTCCACTGCTTCCGCGTCTGCCAGTACGCGCTGCTGCTCGCCGAGGGGGCGAGCCTCTCGGTAGGGCTCCGGCAGGACCTCGGCGTCGCGGCGCTGCTCCACGACATCGGCGTGGCCCGAGCGGGCGGCGGTGACCCGCACATCCGCGCGGGAAGTCTTACCCTTTTGCAACAGCCCGGTTTTCACGAAGGAAAAGTGCGTCGCGTGCTGGCGGCCTTCGACCATCACCGGCAGATCGTCGAGACCGTCGGCGGCCGCTCGACGCTCTTCGGCCGCATCCTCCACATCGCCGACGACTACGACAACCTGGTGCGCTCGGGGGTCTCGCCGTCGATCGCGATCGGCTCGATCAGCGGCGGCGCCGGCATCCGCTACGACCCGGTGCTGTTCCAGGCGTTCATCAACCGGATGGGGAAGTACCCGCCCGGCACGCTGCTCAAGCTCGCGGACGGCCGGATCGTGCGGACGCTCTCGACGGTGCGAAGCGTCGAGACCTTCGCGCAGCCGCGCTCGATGGTCGTGCGCGGCGCCGACGGAAAGCCGCCAACCGTGGCAATTCCGGTCGATCTCGCGCAGGACGTGAAGATCGAATCGGTTTTCATGCCCTCGTAAAGCTCCTGTAGGGAAATCTCCCACGGTCAATCGACCGACGCGATGGTGCAGATGCGGCGGGATGTTTCGCCATGAACTGACGAGGGGGAGCGATGTCGCGCACGGCATTCGCTGCTGCTGCTGTCTCGGTCGCCTCGATCCTGGCCTGCGCCCGCGGGCCTGCGTCCACCGACGAATCGCTGCTTTTGACGTCGAAGGCAGTCGATCCCGGACCGCGGGGCGGTGCTCCAGGCGCCGGCGGACCGCTCGCCGGCCTCGGTCACGACGAAGTCCAGTTCTTCAACGACGGCCGCGACCGGTTCATGGAGGTCGACTCGGTCTCCGGCGCGATCTCCGGCGAGGAAGGCCGCGGCCTGGGTCCGAGGTTCAACGCCAACAGCTGCGCCTCGTGCCACGCCGAGCCGGCGATCGGCGGGAGCAGCCCGCATCCGACGCTCGGCTTCACCAAAGCGCCGAACCCGCAGCTCGCCTTCGCCGCCCTCGATCGGCTGCCGGGCAAAAACCAGGTGGTGCCCTCGTTCCTCCAGCGCGACGGGCCGGTCCGCGAGGCGCGCTTCATCCTCAACCCCGACGGCACGCCCGACGGCGGCGTGCACGCCCTCTTCACCATCGCCGGCCGCATCGACGCGCCCGAGTGCGCGCTGGCGCAGCCCGACTTTGCCAGGGAGCTCGCCCGCAGCAACCTGATCTTCCGCATCCCGACGCCGATCTTCGGGGCCGGCCTGCTCGAGAACATCTCCGACAGCTCGCTCCAGGAGTACTTCGCGGCGGGGGCGGCGGCGCGCAAGGCGCTCGGCATCCGCGGGCGGTTCAACCACAGCGGCAACGACGGGACGATCACGCGCTTCGGCTGGAAAGCGCAGAACAAGTCGCTGCTGGTCTTTTCCGGCGAGGCGTACAACGTCGAGCAGGGCGTGACCAGCGAGGTCTTCGCGAGCGAGCGCGCGACGGCGCCCGGCTGCAACCTGAATCCGACGCCGGAAGACACGACCCAGCTGCGCACCCACGGCGGCTCTTTGACCGGGACCGCGGCGGAGATGTCGGGCGACGTGATCGGCTTCGCCGCCTTCGCGCGCCTGCTCGCGCCGCCGGTGGCGACCACCTCGTCGGCCTCCGAATTGCGCGGCGCGCGCGTGTTCACGTCGGTCGGCTGCGCTCTGTGTCACACGCCGACGATGGTCACCGACGCGTCGAGCTATACCGGGCAGGGAGGCGTCACCTTCCATCCTTACAGCGATCTGGCGCTGCATCACATGGGGCCCGGCCTCGCCGATCACGTCTCGCAGGGGGCCGCCGGACCGGATGAATTCCGTTCGGCGCCGCTGTGGGGCTTGGGCCAGCGGATCTTCTTCCTCCACGACGGCCGAGCCGGTCCTCGAAACGGGGGACTGGTCGCGGCGATCGCGGCCCACGCCAGCAGCTGCGGAGCCGATCAGCCGGTGATGGACGACGGCGTGGCGTGCGGGTCGGAAGCCAACGCGGCGATCCGCAGGTACAACGCGCTGACGACGAGCGACCAGCAGGACCTGGTCAACTTCCTGCGGTCGCTCTAGTACGCGACGATCGAGTTGCCGGCGGGGACGAACAGCATCCCGTCGGCGGCGGTGAAGCCGGCGAGCGGCGCCGCCACGTTCTGCTCGTCTGGGGGGCGGATGTTGCTCAGCGCGGCGCTGGAGACGATCACGCCGGTGGTCGAGTCGACCACCCAGACGTGCCCGTCGCTGGAGCCGAAGACGACGTGCGGGCCGACGACGATCGGCGCGGTCTGGATCGTCGTGGCGCCGGCGTCGAACGTCCAGTCGAGGGTCCCGCCGTCGAGCTCGACCGCCTTCACCGTCGTCGTCGTGTAGTAGGCGGAGGTGGCCGAGAAAGCGGGGATGTAGGTGGAGGTGTAGGAATCGTCTTGCACGCCGCTGTCCGCGTCGAGGACCAGGTCGCCGTCGAAGTCGCGGGTGTAGACGCGGCCGCGGTTCAAGGCGGTCGTTTTTCCGCCGCCGCCTTCGCAGCTGCCGCTGTGGTGCCAGAGCGGAGCGCCGGTGGCCGCGTCGAACGCGTACGCCTGGTTGCACGCGTACGAGACGTAGACGTTGCCGAGCCCCAGCGCCGGCGAGCTGTCGTCGCCGTTCATCACCGAGGCGGTCCAGCGGACGCCACCGTCGGTTTCGTCGACCGCGTACACGGTGCCGCCGGACCCTGCGCCTCCGACGTACACCGTCCCTCCGCTCGCCGTCGGCGCCGAGCTGAACGCGTACTGGCCGGGCATCTGATGGCTCCAGAGGATGTGGCCGTCGGCCGCGGCGAAGGCGGTCATCAAGCCGTCGACGTTCACCGCGAAGACGCGCCCGCTGTCGTAGGCGGCGGTGGCCCACCAGTACGTGCCGCCGAGCGTGATCGGGCCCCACAGGGTGGCGCCGGTCGCCTCGTCGAGCGCGACCAGCGCGGTGTGTCCGGTGAGGCCGGACGCGCCGATGGTGACGAAGACTCGGCCGCCGGCGACGAGCGCGTACGAGACCGGCGCGCCGAGGTCGCGCGACCAGCGCTGGGCGAGCGGCAGCGTGAGCTGATCGCACGCCTGCGAACCGGTGTGCGCCACGTCGATCTGGTACGCGACCGCGCTGGTGCCGCTGGGGTACGTCGCCGGCGTGCAGCCCGCTTCGAAGCCCTGGCCCGTCGCGTTCGCGTCCGCGATCGAGACGCTGCGGCTCGGAGGAGTGAAGAAGTAGGAGCTGCCGAGCGAGGGTGTGACGGTGTAGGCGCCGTCGATCAACCGCCCGAACGAGTAGTGGCCGTTGGCGTCGGTCGTCCTGGTGCCGCTGCTCGTCCCGGACAGCGTGACGGTGACCCCGCTCTTGACGACGCCGCTGACGTCGCCGGAGATCGAGTACGCGCCGGTTTCGGTGAAGTCACGGCCGGTCGCGTTGGCGCCGCTGACGCTCACGTTCATCACCGCGGGCGTGAACGCGTAACCGCCGGGGACCGACGGCGTCAGCGTGTACGCGCCGTTCGCCAGCCCGGTGAACGAGTATGCGCCGCTCGAATCGGTCGTGGTGGTGGCCGAGGCCGTGCCGCCCAACGCAACCGTCACCCCCGCTTTGACCGGCCCGGAGACCGACCCGGAGATGGCAAGCGCGCCGGCGTCGCTGAAATCCCCGGCGGCCACGTCGGCGTTCGAGATCGTCACCGTGCGGCTCGCCGGCGTGAAGATGTAACCCCCGGCCGACGACGGCGTCACCGTATACGTGCCGGCCCCGAGGTAAGCGAACTTGAACACGCCGTTCGCGTCGGAGACCGCCACGCCGGACGCGTTGCCGCTCAACACGACGGGGACGCCGACCTTCTGCAGGCCCGAGATCGTGCCCGAAAGCTGGTACGTCCGCGCGGTGCCGCTGCCGGCGCAGGCGACCGCGGCGGCGATGGAGACGATTTTGAGCATCCTGTGCATGGCGCGATCAGACCGTGCCTTGGCCGCAAACGCAACAATCACGTCCGTGCGCGATCGAGGAGCAGCTGGCGCTCGCGGGCGTTCTGTGTCTGCCCGGCAGCCTTCCTGAACTCCGCCCGCGCTTCGTCGAAGCGCCCGAGTTTCCACAAGAAATCCCCGCGGACGCTGGGGAAGAGGTGGTATCCGTCGAGCGATTCGATCTGATCGAGCAGCGCGAGGCCGGCGGCAGGACCCGATGCCATGCCGACCGCGACCGCGCGGTTGAGCTCGACGATCGGCGAGGGCGCCACGTCGGCCAGCCGTTCGTAGAGCGCGACGATCCGGTTCCAGTCGGTCTCTTCGGCGGCCCGTGCCCGCGCGTGACAGGCGGCGATCGCGGCCTGCAGCGCGTAGGGCCCGTCCGCGCCGCCGAGCGCCTCGGCCCGGGCCAGCGCGTTCAGGCCGCGCCGGATCAGGAGCTGATCCCAGAGAGCGCGGTTCTGCTCGAGCAAGAGGACCGGCTCACCCGAGGGTCCGACGCGTGCCCGCGCGCGAGAGGCCTGGATCTCCATCAGCGCCAGAAGTCCGTGGACTTCCGGCTCGTCCGGCGCGAGGCCCGCGAGAATCCTGCCGAGCCGAAGCGCGTCCTCGCAGAGCGCGGGGCGCAGCCAGTCGTCGCCGGCGGTCGCCGAATAGCCCTCGTTGAAGACGAGGTAGATGACCTCGAGCACGGACGCGAGCCGCTTTTCGAGCTCCTCGCCGCGCGGCACCTCGAACGGCACCTGCGCCTCGGAGAGCGTCCGCTTCGCGCGTACGATCCGCTGCGCGATCGTCGCCTCCGGCACGAGAAAAGCGCGCGCGATCTCGGGCGTCGCCAGCCCGCCGAGCAGCTTCAAGGTCAGCGCGACCCGCGCTTCGGGCGAGAGCACCGGATGGCAGGAGATGAAGACCAGCCGCAGCAGGTCGTCTCCCACCTGGTTGTCGAGGGCCGTCTCGTCCGGCATCGCCGCCGTCTCGGTCTCGCGGCCGAGCTCCTCGTGCTTGCGCGTAAGCAGCTTGTGGCGCCTGAGTCGATCGATCGCTCCGTTCTTCGCGGTGGCCGTCAGCCACGCGCCCGGGTTGTCCGGAACGCCGGCCTTGGGCCACTTCTCCAGCGCGACGACGAGCGCGTCCTGCGCCAGCTCCTCGGCCAGCCCGACGTCGCCGGTGATGCGGGTCAATGCCGCGACGATCTTCGCCGACTCGATCCGCCAGACGGCGTGGATCGCGCGGTGCGTGTCGGAGGCCGTCATCGGCCTCCGATCGCAGCATCATGGCGCGCCCGTCAAGCGTTACTTGCGCGCGGCCATCTTCTTCTTGAGCTCCTCTTCCTGCCGGCGGACCTCGCCGCTCGGATCCACCGAAGCGAAGTCCTCGGTCTCGAAGACCTGGCGGATCTCGACTTCGGTCCCGCCGTCGAACGGCGCCCGCTTCAGCCACTCGACGGCCTCGTCGAACGACTTCACCTGCCACAGCCAGAAGCCGGCGATCAGCTCCTTGGTCTCGGCGAACGGCCCATCGACGACGGTGCGCTTCTTGCCCTCGAATCGCACTCGCTTGCCGTGCTTGCTGGACTTCAGCCCCTCGCCCGCCAGCATCACGCCCGCCTTCACCAGCTCCTCGTTGAAGTTCCCCATATCCTTGAGGATTTTCTCGTCGGGGAGCTTGCCGGTCTCGGAATCCCTGTCCGCCTTCACGATCACCATCACGCGCATCGCGGTCTCCTTTTGGTTTGTCCTGCCTCTACACCAGCGACGAACGGGAGGCGGCGAAATCGACATCGTACGTCGTGCTACATTCGTGCAGTGAGATTACGAGCGTGGATCGCGGGTTTTCGCTGGCTGCACGAGAAGGCGCGCGGCGGCGCGCTCCCCCCGGAAGAAGCGCAGGCGTACCAGGAGGCGCGCGAGGATCTCGCCGCGATGCTGGTGGCGGCGCAGCGCCTGACCCTGAATCCGGGCCAGACGGCGCGCGAGGCGCTGCGGGTCGTCCGCATTCTTCCGCTGGAGCTGCACCACGCGACCGGGCCGGTCCGCGCCGAAACCCTCGACATTTCAACCGGCGGGTTCTCTGCGGTCCTTTCCCGCGCGATGCAGCCCGACGAGGCCGTCGAATTTTCGCTGCGGATCGGCACCGGGCCGGTTAGAGGCCGGGCGAAGGTGGCGAACATCCAGCAGCAGGGCGCGGCGATCCGCGTGTCGTTCCGGATCGAGGGGCTGTCCCCCGCCGACGTGGAACGGATGGGTTCGGAAGTGATGGACGCGGCGCTGGAGCAGCTGGCGATCCTGGTCGAAGCGACATGAGCCCGACCGACTGGACCAGCCTTGCCGAGTGGGTGACGGCGTTCCGCGCCCTCCACGCGCAGGCGCGCAAGAGCAAGCTCGACAAGCGCGATCAGGCCCGCTACGAGCAGGACCGCGAGGTGCTCGCCAAGGCGCTCTTGATCGCGCAGCGGCTCTCGATCAAGCCGGGCGTGACGCCGCGCCAGACGCTGCGGGTTTCGCTCCAGCTGCCCGTGGAGCTCGAGGGGGGCGGGCGGCGGGAGAAGACCACCACCCTCGACCTCGGCGTCGGCGGGTTCGCGACGATGTTGCCCAAGCCGATGAGCGTGCTGCACCGGTTCGGCTTCGTCCTGACGCTCAAGGACGGCAAGAGCGTGAGCGGCGGGGCCCGGGTGGTCAACGTCCAGCGCAAGGGCAAGCCGTTCCGCGTCGCGTTCGCCTTCGAGGACCTGCCGCAGGCCGAGGCCGAGCGGATCAGCCTCGAGGTCTTCGACGCGGCGCTGGCGACTATTCCGCCGGTGTGACCCCGACGGTCTCGTAGAGCTCCTTCGCCGGGTACATGGTGCCCGAGCGGAACGTCATCACCGTCTTGCGGACGTCCGAGATCCGCGCCAGCGGGTCGCCGTCGACCACCGCGAGGTCGGCGATTTTCCCCTGTGAAATCGAGCCGGTATCGGTGGCGTTCATCACCCGGGCGGGGACGGTGGTCGCGGCGCGCAGCGCGTCGATCGGCGACAGGCCCCCCTCGACGAAGAGCTCGAGCTCGCGGTGGAGCGAGACGCCGGCGGGGATGTAGTCGGTGCCGGCGACGACGGTGACCTTCTCGTCGTGCAGGACCTTCACCATCTGCAAGAGCTTCTCCCACGAGCGCGCGTAGAGCTCCTTCTTTCCCTCGAGCGGCAGGCCGCCGATGACGTAGAACCGCTGCGCCTGCGGAGGCAGCCGCTTGACGGTCTCTTCCCAGCCGGGCAGCACCTTGCCCTGCTCGCCGATGTAGACCGGCTCGAACGTCACGTACGTCGGATCGACGACCGTGTGGTGCTCGCGCATCAGCGCGTAGAACTCGCGGGCTTTTTCCGAGTGCGGATCGAAGTCGGCGGCCTTGTCGCCCACCAGCGAGAAGCGCAGCGGCGTGCGCGTGTCGGTGTCGTGGTCGGCGAAGAAATTGAGCATCAACTGATTGATGTGCTCGACGCCGTCGTAGCCGTCGCGGATCGCCTCGTTCGCCAGCATGTGACAGGGGATGTGCCCGGTCACGCCCATCCCGCGCGCATGGGCTTCGCGCGCCAGGACCGGGACAAGCTTCGGGTCCATCGAGTTGTAGATCTTGATCATCTCGTAGCCGCGCTGGTGGAAGAACCCGACCGCGGCCTTGGCCTCGTCCTCGTTGACGGCGGTGATCTCGGCGTGCGCCGCGTCCTTGCCGCGGCCCTCGATGAAGCCCGCGCGGTACAGGTGCGGTCCGGCCGCGACGCCCTCGTCGAAGCGCTTCTTGAAGTCGTCGAGCTGGCTCGAGATGTTCCCGACGTCGCGGGCGGTGGTGACGCCCGACGCGAGATTGAGG
>JAIVGS010000159.1 GCA_020201435.1 Myxococcales bacterium | reverse complement strand
GATACGCCAGCCGGAACATCATCCGGTCGCCGAGCGAGTCGACCACCAGGTTGGTCTGTCCCTGCGGCGGCTCGCTGATGCAGGGGTCGCTGTTCATGTCGTTGCACGGCGCCGTGAAGTCGGCGACGGGGATGCTGGTCGGCCCGCTGAGGGCGGTGTTGGCGGCCGTCGTCCAATCGACGTGGAATTTCCAGATCTGCAGGCAGGAGTTGACGCTCGCTCCGCACGCCGCGGTACCCTCGTTGAAGCCGAGGATGAAGTTTGGCTCGCCGCTCGGCGGCGCGGTCGAGCCCTCGAGGTCGGTGGGCAGGAGACCGCCGAAGCCCGTGCCGAGATTTACGCACTGCTGAGTAACCTCGGCACGGATCGCCGGGTCGCTGCTCAGCATCTTCGCACGGTCGAACGCGCATACCTCGCCGCCCACGAAGCCACCCTTGTTGTTGAACATGTTGTACGTCGCGTAGTAGCCGTCCGGCCACACGCCGAACTTCCCGTAATCGTTGAACGCGTTCTTGTACTCGAACGAATAGCGATTCCAGGACCCGGTCGGATCGCCCGTCGTAGACACCGCAACGCACTGCCAGGTTGAAGTGCTGGTCGGCGGATTCGAAGTGAATCCGGTGACCGCGAATTGCGTGACGAACCATCGATCCGCATTTCGATCGTACAAGACGATCCCATCGCCGTCGTCGTCGGTTTCGCATTCGCCGCCGAATCCCGTGAAGATCGTATTGGTCTGTACCGGCCCGAAGAGCTTGGTCCCGCTCTTGTTGAACACGGCATAGCCGGAGTTCACCAGCGAGACGTAATGGTTCAGCCCGACGGCCCCGTCCGTATCCGGCGGCGTCGCGTTGACGGTGAAGCCGCTCAGCCCCGCTCCCATCGCCTCGAACGTCGTCGCCGTCGGGGGCGCCGCGAGCCCCACGCTCGACTGCACGACGGGATCGCGCAGCGGCAGCCTGGTGATCGGCGGGCGGAATTTCTTCGGCTCGTGCCCGACATGCCACGCCGGCTGGGCGGGGGGGATCAGCCACAGCGGCGGCGACACGTCGTGACCGACCGCCGGACTGACCCGCGCCCCGTGCGTCTCCGCACGTACGGATACCGCCACGACCAGCACGGCCGCCCAGGCGATTCGTGCCATGGCTTCCCCCCGGTTCAGCATCGTGCCAGATCGCATCGGGTAGGTAAAAGGGCGACTTTAGTCTACCCAGACCGTATTCACGTCCGGGTCCGCGGGATCGTACAGGACCACGACCTCCTCGCTCTTCCCGAGGTCCTCGAGCGCGAGCATGCTCATCGAGCTGAGCGACCCGGAACAGACGCGATCGCCGACGCGGAACTCCCAGGCCAGCTTGAACCGGTTGCGCCCGTTGATCTGCACGCTCCGGTCGGCGCCGAAGAAGACGACCTTGGCGCGCGCCGGCTCGCCGTGGACGAAAGCACGGATCTCGCGCCGATTCGATCGGACCGCGAAGAACGCCAGCACCAGCCCCAGCACGGGAAAGAGCAGGGCGAACAACGCGCCGTATCCGAACATCGACCGCGTGCTTCCCGCGACCCGGGCCCACGCCGGATTCACGCTGCTGATCTCGATCGGGATCGACGCCTCGGGGCGCGCGTCGCCGATCAATGCGCCGTCGAGCGTGCTCGACTGGGCCTGATACCGATGCCCGTCGACCGAGTAGGCGAAGCGGATCACCGTCGGGTGCCGCCCGTTGATCTTGACCGAGGGATCGACCTGCGCCGACAGCACCCGGGCGTGCTGCGTCCGGCCCGAGGCCGCGATGGCCAGGTCGGCCGGAACGCCCCAGTTGAACGGCACCGCGAGGGCGAGCCCGACCACGGTGAAGATGATCCCGACCAGGAGAAACGCCTTCTGTCCGCCCTGGTAGCGGAAGATCAACTCGCGAGCCCGCGGCGAAGGCTCGCGCGGCGCGGGCGGGATCGAATCGAGGGATTGCACGGCACGAGTGTACCGCCTAAGCGACCTGCGACTCCACCACGTCGTGCACCAGCACTCCGTTCGCGTCCACCGAATAGAGCACGACGGTATCGGCGGCATGCAGGTGCAGAAGCTTCGACTCGTCCCAGTGGTCGGCGCCGATCGAGAGGAACGCGATCTCGGCGATGTCGCACAGCTTCCGGATCAGCTGCGCCCTCACTTCGGCATCCAACCCGTGCAGGCCGGACGCGGCGTCCACAGCCGCGTAGACGCGATGGAGCCCGTCGGGACAGAGCGACACGTTCTCCGAGGTGAACAGACGGGGCCCCATGGTATTTTTTACAAGCAAGCGGTCAGCCAGAAGACGTGTCCGTTGATGGACGGATCGAGCCTTCGCGCGTTCGAAACGCGACGAAAAAGCATTTCACCCGCAGTGAATCGGCAAGATCTTCAGCCCGAACTTCGCGGATTCAGAATTTTTTTCAGCGTCGCTTCGGCGCCCGCGCTCTGGCAGACTGTGAACATGTCCGGGAACTTCCGCGTCGGCCTGATCCAGATGGCCATGTCCGCGAATCCGCAGGAGAACCTCGAGAAGGCCGCGGCCCGCGTCGAGGAGGCCGCGCGCAAGGGCGCCAACGTGGTCTGCCTGCCGGAGCTGTACCGGTCGCAGTACTTTTGCCAGCGCGAGGACGCCGCGCTCTTCGACCTCGCCGAGACCGTCCCGGGCCCGAGCACGGAAAAGCTTTCCACAGTCGCGCGCAAGGCCGGCGTCTGCGTCGTGGTGCCGATCTTCGAAAAGCGCGCGGCGGGCCTGTACCACAACAGCGCGGTCATCCTCGACGGCGGCGAGCGCGTCGGCCTCTACCGCAAGATGCACATCCCCGACGATCCCGCGTTCTACGAGAAGTTCTACTTCACGCCCGGCGACAAGGGCTTCCAGGCCTTCGACACCCGCGCCGGCCGGATCGGGACGCTGATCTGCTGGGACCAGTGGTACCCGGAAGGCGCGCGCCTCACCGCGATGCAGGGCGCCTCGGTCCTCTTCTACCCCACCGCGATCGGCTGGCACCCGCACGAGAAGGAGCGCTTCGGGGCCGCCCAGCGCGACGCGTGGAAGACGATCCAGCGCTCGCACGCCATCGCCAACGGGGTCTACGTCGCCGCGGTCAACCGCGTCGGCCGCGAGGGCGATCCCGGCCTGGAATTCTGGGGCACCTCTTTCCTCTGCGACCCGTTCGGCATGATCGTCGCCGAAGGATCGGTCGACGAGGAAGAGATCCTGATCGGCGAGATCGACCTCGCGCGCATCGAGGACGTCCGGCGCAACTGGCCGTTCCTGCGCGACCGCCGCATCGACGCGTACGGCGGGCTCGAGAAGCGCTTCATCGACGGATGACTCCCGCCGAGTGGGAAAGACACGCTGCCACGTGGCTGGCGTGGCCGCACAACGTGCGCGACTGGCCCGGGAAGTTCGGACCGATCCCCTGGGTCTACGCGGAGATCGTCCGCCGCATCGCCGAGGGCGAGACGGTCCGGTTGCTGGTCGGAGAGCTCGAGGCCAAGGCCCGCGCCGTCCTAGACAAAGCCGGCGTCGGCCTGAAAGACGTCGAGTTCCTGCGCATCCCGACCGACCGGGTCTGGACGCGCGACTCGGGGCCGATCTTCCTGCAGCCCGCCGCGATCGGACGTTTTCGTTTCAACGCGTGGGCCAAGTACTCGGATTTCAAGAAGGATTCCCGTATCCCCGAACGGGCCGCCAAGGCCAAAGGGTACCGCCTCGTCGACGTCGGCGGCGCGGTCCTCGAGGGCGGTGCGATCGACCTGAACGGCAAAGGGAGCATCCTCGTCACCGAGGAGTGCCTGCTCGATCCGAAGGTGCAGGTTCGCAATCCCGGCTTCGGCCGCGCCGATTACGAGAAGCTCTTCGAAAAGACGTTCGGCGCGCGCAACGCGATCTGGCTCGGCAAAGGCATCGCCGGCGACGACACCCACGGCCACATCGACGACCTGGCGCGCTTCGTCGATCCGCGGACGATCGTGATCTGCCAGGAGAGAAACCCGGGCGATCCGAACTATCGGTCGCTGCAGGAAAATCGCGAGAGGCTGGAATCAGCGCGGCTCGAGGATGGCTCCAAGCCTTCTTGGCTGCCCCTGCCGATGCCGCAGCCGGTGATCTTCGACGGCCAGCGGCTGCCCGCGTCCTACGCGAATTTCTACATCTGCAACGCCGCGGTGTTGGTGCCGACTTTCGACGATCCGAATGATGCATTCGCCGTCGGCACTCTCGGCGAGATCCTCGAGCGCCCCGCCATCGGCATCCACGCCCGCGACCTCGTCTGGGGCCGCGGCACCCTCCACTGCCTATCGCAGCAGGAGCCGGCCTGACCGCTGCGGCCTGCGCAAGAGCAGCATCGCGCCGAACCACGCCCCGTAAAACTCAGCGAGCAGCGCCACCGACGACGGCAGGGCTACCCCACGCAGGTCCGCCCGAACTAGCACCACGTAAAAATCCCCGGCAAACCCGGGAGCCAACAGCGCCAGCGCGAGCAGCACCAACCGCGACGCGAAAG
>JAIVGS010000051.1 GCA_020201435.1 Myxococcales bacterium | reverse complement strand
CGTCCGGACAGTCCCGGTTGCACACCGTTTTGCGGATTTCACGCATGCCGGCGCATTCTAGCCGTGCTTACGTTGAGCCGCATGATCGCCGAGCCTCCAGGGATTCCCGCAGACCGAAGACGGCCCGGGCCGCGCGAGCTGCCGCCGCGGCCGGCCGAAATCCGTCGCCCGCCGGCAGCGCGCGCCGCGCTTGCTCATGGCGCCTACCTGCTCTTCGTCGGCGGCTGGCCACTCGTCAGCCTGCGCACGTTTGCCAAAGTGACCGGTCCCAAGCCCGAAGGCTGGCTGGCCAAGGGAGTCGGCGCTTGCCTGCTGAACGTCGGCGCGACGCTCGTCGCCGCAGGAGCCCGCGGAAAAGTCTCGCGTGAGCTGCGCATCCTCGGCGCCGGCACCGGCCTGAGCTTCGCCGTGATGGACTTCTATTACGCCGGAATCCGGCGGCGGATCTCGCCCGTCTACCTGCTCAACGGCCTCGCCCAACTGGCTTTCGCCGCGCTCTGGTGCGCCGCGGAGATCAAGGAAATGAACGCCGTGCGCCAGCCGCCCGAGCCCGCCTTCGCCTGACCTCAGCGCCGCTCCGGCGAGACGCACTCGTGTTGCACGCAGATCCGGTCGCCCTTGCAATCGACGTCGCGGGAGCATCCTCCGGGGATCACTGCCGGCGGCGGCGGAGGCGCGAGCGGCGCCTGCACGGCCACCGCCTGCCGGCACGCGTCGGTCGTCTTGAATCCGTAGATCGCGCTCGCGCCCGAAAGCGCCAGCCAGAACAGTCCGACGCCGATGACCGTGCTCCGCGGCGTGCTCACGTTCCGGTTCCACGTCGCGTCGTCGGTGGAGATCGCGTTCACCGCGCCCGCTCCATTCAGGCCGGCCCAGATCAGATCCAGGACCGGCGCGACCACGCTGGAGGTGCAGTCGACTGCCGCGCCGCGCGGACGATCCGACGACGGGCCGCGCACGAAGACGAACGAGCAGCCGCAGACGCCGAACGCGAGCGCCATCGCCGCAAATCGCATGGCGCTATTTGAGCAAGTCGCGCGCGATTCTGCAAACCGGCGGTTCGGTGCACCGGACGACGACCGGCGCGCCCGATTTCACGGCGTAGATGTCCTGACAACCGGCGACGAGCTGCGAGGGACGGAGGCGAAAATCGATCCCGCCGCGCAGCCACTCGGCCGGCGAGACGTGGCCGTCGCAGTCGAGATCGCGCCACCCGGCGGGCACATCACCCTGGCGCGCGAGCTGGACGGCGCGCAGCCCGCTGAGGCCGAAGATCGCCACCGGACCGCCGAGGATGATCAGCGCGACGAACCGCGACTTCCGCGGGGACATCGGCAAAATCAGCTCTCGATCCGGTAGTTCGGCGCTTCCTGCGTGACCTGCACGTCGTGGACGTGCGACTCGCGCAGGCCCGCCGACGTGATCCGGACGAACTTCGCCTTGGTGCGCAGCTCGTCGATGGTGTGGCAGCCGGTGTACCCCATTCCGCTGCGCAATCCGCCGACCATCTGGAAGACGTTCATCGCCAGCGGACCCTTGTACGGCACGCGGCCTTCGATGCCCTCGGGCACGAGCTTCAGGTCTTCCGCGTCTTCCTGGAAGTAACGGTCGCGCGAGCCTTTCTTCATCGCGCCCAGCGAGCCCATCCCGCGGTACGACTTGTACGAGCGGCCCTGGAAGAGGATCACTTCGCCGGGCGCTTCTTCGGTGCCCGCGAAGAGCGAGCCGATCATCACGGTGTGCGCGCCGGCCGCCAGCGCTTTCACGATGTCCCCCGAGTACTTGATGCCGCCGTCGGAGATGCAGGGCACGCCCGATTTGGCGGCCGCCCGGACGCAGTTATCGATCGCCGTGATCTGCGGCACGCCGACACCGGCGACGACGCGCGTGGTGCAGATCGACCCCGGTCCGATTCC
This sequence comes from Myxococcales bacterium, assembly GCA_020201435.1. GTDB lineage: Bacteria > Myxococcota > Myxococcia > Myxococcales > 40CM-4-68-19 > 40CM-4-68-19. The sequence continues at coordinate 16,629 of JAIVGS010000051.1, read as the reverse complement.
GACCTTGATCGCGTCGGCGCCGGCTTCGCACAGCGCCGTGGTCGCCTCGCCGGTAGCGACGTTGCCGGCCACGATCTCGATCCCCTTGAAATTCCTCTTCAATTCGCGCACCGACTCGATCACCGCGCGCGAATGCCCGTGCGCCGTATCGACCGCGATCACGTCCGCCCCCGCCGCGAGCAGCGCATGGACGCGCTCGTCGCGATCGGGCCCGACTCCGACCGCCGCGCCGACCAGCAGCCGGCCCTTCGAATCCTTCGCCGCGTTCGGGTGCGCCCGGGTCTTCTCGATGTCCTTGATGGTGATGAGCCCCTTGAGACCAGGAGCTTCTCGATCCGATTGCGGTGCAGCAGCTCCTTGGCTTCGTCCTGCGGGATGCCCTCGCGGCACGTGACGAGCTCGCGGGTCATCATCGCCTCGACCTTCTGGTCGAGGTTCTTCTCGAACCGAAGGTCGCGGTTGGTCAGGATGCCGACCAGGCGGCCGTTCTTCGTCACCGGAATGCCGCTGATCTCGTGCTGCCGCATGAGAGCGACCGCGCGATGGACCGGCGCGTCCGGCTCGATCGTCACCGGATCGACCACCATCCCGCTCTCGTACTTCTTGACCTTGGTCACCTCGAGCGCCTGCTGCTGGATGGTCAGGTTCTTGTGGACGAAGCCGAGGCCGCCCGCCTGGGCCATCGCGATCGCCGTGCGCGCCTCGGTGACGGTGTCCATCGCGGCGCTGACGATCGGGATGGCGACTCTGATGTTTCGCGTCAGCTGCGCGCTGACGTCGACCTGCCGCGGAAGCACGTCGCTCTCGGCCGGCAGCAGCAGCACGTCGTCAAACGTGAGTGCGAGTGGGACATTGGGATCGACCATCATCGGCTCCGTCCTGAAAAAGGGCCGAGTGTATCGTCGGCGAGACGACCGGGCAATCTAGAGCAACCCGAGCTGCGACGGCGGCTGCAGCACCGACGGGTCGTCGTTGCGCACGTCATTGACCCGCGGCGACACTTCGGTCGCGCTCAAATCCGGGGACACCCTGCGTATTTCCTGTACCAGATCGCCCGTCTTTCCGAGCTTCAACCACTGGTCGAGCTTCTCGCGAGGAACGATCAACGGCATGCGATCGTGGATCCGCGCGATCCCGCCGGCCGCGTCGGTGGTGAGAACCACGAATGCCAGGCGGCCGTCCGGCAGGACGTGGGCGAGTCCGGCGAGCAGCAACAGGCCGCCGTCGCGCGGCCGGAACCAGATCGGCTGGCGCGCGTCGCGCGGACCCGTCCACTCGTAGAACCCGTCGGCCGCGACGATCACGCGCGACGCGGACTTGAACCGCTTGTCGGCCGTCTCGGAGCGGGCATTGATCATGCCGCCCTTGAAGCCCCAGACGGCAGGCACCAGCAGCCGGCCTTTTTCCGAAGGCTGCACGATCCAGTGCGTGTCGGTCGGCGCGGCGTTGTAGCGCGGCTTGTACAGCCGCGCGTCCGCGGGTGAAACCTGGGCCTCGAGCATCGAAGCGACCGCCTCGATGTCCGGCGTCGTCAGCGTGATCCGCCCGCACATGGCGCGAGAGTCTAACGGCGACGGCCGTCGACCGCTCGGAGCGGCGTGACGGTCGGCGGCGTCGAGGCCTCGCCCCGCTTCCGGCGCGCCCGCCGTCGCAGGGTTGCGATGGTGAACCAGATCGCGCCGGTGATCGCGAACAGCGCCAGCAGCGACAGCTCGGCGTGGCTCGAAATCCGCATCGCGCGGTGGATCATGTTGTGCTTGCGCGCCCACCAACCGAGGATGACCCACGCCGGCGCCGAGACGCACGCCGCCATCCCGTCGAAGAGGATGAACTTCCAGTACGGCACGCCGGTGGTCCCGGCGACGAAGTACGTCACCGCGCGCAGACCCGGCACGAACCGCGCGACGAGGATGAACTTCGCGCCGTGCTTTTCGAATAGGTGGATCGTCCGCTGCACGCGCTCGCCGGGGATGTGGCGTCCAAGCCGCGTGTCGAGCAGCTTCTCGCCGTACGTCTGTCCGGCGCGGAAGATGAGCGTGTCGCCGATGAGAATGCCCGCCAGGCCGGTGAAGATCATCAGCGGCAGCGAGCCGGTCCGGGCCACCAGGTATCCGCCGGTGATCAGCGGCACGTCCTCGGGCAGCGGCACGCCGAGACCGCACGTGATCAGGACCGACAAAACCCCCACGTAGACCGCCGGCCCGTGGAAATTGCGGAGGAAGTTGAAAAGCCAGCCGGCCAGCGTGCGCTCCGGTGTGAGACGTTCGTCGTAGCAGCCTACAGCGAAACATCGGACCGCGGTATTTCACGCCTGCCGTTTGCTGATCTGCCAGACAAGGAACTCGCGCAGGGGGCCTTTTGCTTCCCGCAGCCGTTCGGCGAGGTCCTGCGCGAGCGCGACGGTGAGCTTCAAAGCGGTCCGGGGATGCGATGCCTTGAGGTTTTCGAACGCCTCCTGCGAGAGCTCGAGCAGTTCCACGTCGTTGATCGCCATCGCCGACAGCAGGTGCTCGCCCTCCGTCAGGAGGCAGAAGCCGCCGAGCGTATCGCCGGCCGTGATCTCGCCGAGCGGGGCCCCGCCGTCGCGAGGCAGCAGCTGCAGCCTCCCCTTGGCGACGAAGTAGAGCGCGTCCGAAGCGTCGCCGGCGCGGAACGCGTACGTGCCGCGCCCGATGCTCTTCTGCTGCGACACGTCGGCGAGGATGCGAAGTCCGACGTCGGTGAATTCGCGCAGCAGCGGCATCGCACGCAGCGCTTCCATCTTGTCGACCACTTCCGGCGGCGCCTGGAAGGTCATTTCGCATGCTCCGCGGCGAGCTCGACGTAGTGCCGCGCGCTCTCGCGGAGGTCCTCTTTTTCCTCGTCGGTCAGCGGCCGCTTCACCTTGGCCGGAGAGCCTACCGCAAGCACGCCGGGAGGGATCTTCGCGCCGGGAGGGACCAGCGCGCCGGCGGCGACGAGCGCGCCCTCCCCGACCTCGGCGCCGTTCATCACGATCGCGCCGATGCCGATCAGGGCGCCGTCCTTGATCGTGCAGCCGTGGAGCACGACGCGGTGGCCGACGGTGACGCGGTCGCCCACGATCGTGGCGTAACCGCTTGAATCTACATGGATTACCGAGTTGTCCTGGACGTTGGTGTCGGCGCCGATGCGGATCTTCTCGACGTCGCCGCGGATGACCGCGCCGTACCAGATGCTCGCGCGCGGTCCGAGGGTGACGTCGCCGATCACGGTCGCGCTGTCCGCGACCCAGGCGTTGGCCCCGAGCTGCGGCTGGTGCGGGCCGAACGGCTTGATCACGCCTTTTCCCTCGTACCCGGCGCGCGCGGAGCCCCGTTTTCGCTCGCGGGGCCACCGGCGACCTTGCGCATCTTGTCGGCCTCGCCGCTGTTGACCTTCTCGAGCGCGTCGGCGAGCGCGTTGACCTCGTGCGAGAGCATGTCGAGGCTGCGGCGCAGACCGGCGCCAGCCACGTCCGCGCTCGACGAGTCGGCCGACCGCATCCGCACGACCTGCGTGTAAAGGCTCTCGAGCGTGTACGAGATCCGCGTGTGCTCCGCGTCGAAGCGCGCCGCCGCGCGCGTCAATTCGAGCCGCTGATCGCGTTGCTGGTCGAGCGCGGCGAGAGCGGAGGCGAGGCGCATCTTCGTCACCTCGTCGGCTTCGCCGTCGATCCGCTTCTGCAGCGCCTCGCGCTCGCGCGCCAGCCGCTCGTCTTCCTGCGGCGAGAGGAATTTACGGAGCTCGCGCTCGCGCCGCGTGAGATCGCGACACGTCGCCCGCAGCGCGCCCACCGTCTCGTCGGGCTTGATGAAGATGTCCTTGACCACTTCCGGAGATGCCCGGATTTCCGCGAGGATCTTGTCGCAGATGGCGTCGACCCGGGCGTCGCGCGGGTCCGCCTGCGGTGCAGTGTAGACCGGTGTGGTCACTCGCAGCGGCGTGTCGATCGCCTGCCGGATCCCGCTCAGGCTGCCGAACCGCTGCGCGCGCTGCTGCGTCGGCGTCGCCGTCGGCTGGCCGACCCCGGTTCGCGCCGGAATCGGTTCGGTGATCGAGGGCCGGGTGATCCCGGTATGCCGCGCGATCACGCGCGTGCCGCGGCTTCCGAGACCCGCCGCCGGAAAGATGAGCCACCAGAGAAATGGCAGGGAGCTCAAAGCGACGATGAAGAGGACGATCGCCGCCAGCAGCCAGACGTAACCCTCGAACAGACTCGCGTTCGCGATCTTCGCTTCCCGCTCCGCCCGCCGCCGCAGCTTGCGCTCGAGGCGTCGCTGCCACCGCTCGCGGCCCCAGTCGGGATAGGCGGTCCGCAGGCTCTCCGTCCACGCGCGGACCATCTCCTCCTGCTGGCCGGCGCCGCGCGCGATCGCTTCCTGCGCGCGCCGGAGCGAGGCCTGAAGCTGCTCCTGCCAGTCTGGATTCGGCGGATAGGCCAGATGCGCTCCGTGCGATCGCGGATTCGTAACACGAGTCTGGTTTTACGGCATTAACTCAGCGGCCACCCGTGCCAGGTCGTCGAGCGAGCGCACGCTTTCCACCCGGTGACAGTAGCGCGCGTAGAGCGGCATCTCGCTGTCGCCGAAGCCCCACGAATGTTGCTCTTCCGGACAGAGCCATACGAGGCGGCGGCACTTGCGTTTGATCTCCCCGAGGACCCACGCGTTGGGCGGGTTGTAGTTCGTGCGGCCGTCGCCGATGACGATCACCGTCGTGCGGCGGGTGATCGAGCCGAGCCAGGTCGAGTGGAAGAGCTTGAGCGCGTGGCCGTAGTTGGAGTTGGCGGCCAGGTTGATCACTTTTCCGGCGGTGGCGAGGTCGATCGCGGCCGAGATGTCGGTCTTCTTGAACAGGTGGGTGACTTCGCCGATGTCGCTGACGAAGACGAAGCTGCGCACCCGCGCGTAGAGCTCCTGCAGGGTGTAGACGAACTGCAGCATCAGGCGCGAGACGTTGCGGACGCTGTCGCTCACATCGCAGAGGACGATGATCTCCGGCCGCTCGGGGCGGCGCGCGCGAAAGACGAGGCGGTAGGGTTCGCCGCCGGTCGAGAGGTTCTTGCGCAGCGTCCGCCGGACGGAGAGCTTGCCGCGGCGGCGCACTTTTCTCCGCCTCGAGAGTCGCGTCTTCAGGCGCTCGGCGAGCCGGCGCACCACCGTGCGCATCTTCTGGACCTCGTCGGGCGTGAGCGAGGCGAGACTGCGGTGCATCAGCGACTGCTCGGCCTTCTGTTCCGGGTCGCGCGCTTTCTGCTCGCGTTCGGCGACGCGGCGGGCGGCTTCCTCCAGCGCTTTGAGCGTCTGGGACACGCGCTTGCTGGCCATCTCGACCGCATCGGGGGGCACGAGCCTCAGCAGTTGTTGCAGCTCGGCTTCGGCCTTGCCCGCGCCCGCCGCGTGGAGCAGGCGGCGCGCGTAAAACCCTTTCTGCAGCGGGCTCTGCAGGCCGCGAAAGTCGATGCTCAGCATCGCCTGCCGCAGGATGCGCGCGAGCTGATCGGTCCGCCCATGGACCAGGGCCTGCGTCATCGCCGACATCTGCGCGAGCTGCTGCGCGATCTGTTCGAGCTCGTTTTCATTGAGCTTTTCGGCTTCGAGCGCGTCGAGAAGCGATCCCTGCAGGCCTTCGACCAGGTCTTTCGCGCCCATGAAGTAGAGCTCGAAGAGCCGGTCGAAGACGGCCGCATCCTGCCCGCGCTTGACCAGCGTGGCCCGCAGCGCCCCGCGGAACGAGTCGCGATCCTCCAGCCCGACGAGCAGCGCGGCCCGCGCCGCGTCCGAGACCTCGGCGGGCGACAGGCGCAGCCCGTTCTGCCGGAGAAGTCCCGCAAAATCTTCGATCCGCTCGTCCATTTTCGGGGACACTTTAACCGGGACACATTGACTGGGACACATTGACGCGGACAGTTTGCTACCGTGCGGCGCATGCTGACGCTGCTTCTCGCTGCCGGCCTCGTGGCTCGTGCACAACCGGCGCTCGACGCCGTGTCGCCCGCGGCGATCGCCGCCCACGTCCGCTTCCTCTCCGACGACCTCCTCGAAGGCCGTTACTCCGGCTCGCGCGGTCACGCGGTCGCCGAGCGTTACGTCATCGATCAACTCTCGTCACTCGGCGTGCAGCCCGCCGGCGCGGGCGGCGGCTGGCTGCAGCAGGTCGCGCTCCGGCAGGTCGCGACGGGCGGCTCGACGTTCGCCATCGACGGCGCTGCCCTCGACGACGTGATCATCGCCGGCGATGGCGGCTCCGGTCGCGACGTCGAGGGGCCGCTGGTCTTCGCCGGCCATGGTCTCGACGGCGATATCCCGTCGGATTTACATGGCAAAATAGCCGTCGTGTTGTCGGGCGCGCCGGAGTCGCTGCCGTCGACCCAGCGCGCGATCGCGTCGTCGAACGCCGCCAAGCTCGCACGGCTCGCGAAAGCCGGAGCTCGCGCGGAGATCGTCCTCACGACCGAAGAGCTCGACAAGCGCCGTCCGTGGGCGGCCGCGAAGCGCAACTACCGCAACGGTGAGACGTTCGCGGCTGACGCGCTCCCGCCGATGCCGGTCGTGCTCGCGAGCCTGCGGGACAGCGCGCGGATCAAGGACGCGAAGAGCGCCCGGTTGCACCTCGTCCAGCAGGTGCGCGCGTACGACTCCGCGAACGTGATCGGCCTTCTGCCGGGCGCATCGCCGGAGACGATCGTGTACTCGGCGCACCTCGACCACCATGGCATCTGCGAGCCGAAAGCGCCGGACCCGATCTGCAACGGCGCCATCGACAACGCCACGGGTATCGCGGAACTGCTCGAAATTGCTCATGGTTTCACGAAGCTCGCGAATCGCGAGCGATCGGTTCTGTTCATCGCGGTGACTGCCGAGGAGCTCGGCCTGCACGGGTCGGCCTGGTTCACGCGCCACCCGACGGTGCCGAAAGAGCAGCTGATCGCCGACCTGAACCTCGATCAACTGCTGCCGGCGGGGCCGGTCCGCGAGCTCGTCCTTCGCGGCGCCGAGCTTTCGACGCTCGAGGATCACGTCCGCGCGGCGGCCGGTGAGCTAGGCATCGCGATCGGGCCCGACCCGGTGCCGGAGCAGAACTTCTACGCGCGCAGCGATCAGTTCAACTTCGCGAAGATCGGCGTGCCGGCCGCGTGTCTCTGGCAGGGCTTCGGTGGCGATCCGAAATACGAGGCTGCTTTCAAGGACTTTCGCGCGCATCGGTACCACCAGCCGTCGGACGAGTGGCTATCGTCGTACGACTGGGAGGCCGCCGCGCAGATGGCGCGCGCCGAGCTGCTGGTCGGCGTTTCGCTCATGACCGGCCCGCGCCCTCGCTGGAAGTAATGTGTCCCAATCGAGTGTCCCAATCGAGTGTCCCCTATTTTTCCACTTTCAGGACGCCGTTTTGGGGGACGAGGTCGACGTGCATGGCGCGGGCCTTTCCGGTGACGCGGATGCGGCCGTGGGCGACTTCGACGTCGACGGCTTCGTCGCCCAGCGGGGGCGCCTTGAGGATCCCGTGCGACGAGACCACCGCGAAGGCCACCCGCTCGCCGACGCTGATGCCGATCAGCACCGCGTCGCCGACGGGCTGGAACGTGGCCAGCAAGTCGCCCGAGAGCACCTGAAATGTGGCGACGGTCTTCCCGTCGCGGCGGCGGGCGATGATCACCTCGCGGATCTCGCCGGGAAAGAGGAACTTCCCCCGCTGGTAGTCCGCGAGGCACGAATCCTTCGTCACGCCCTGCGGCAGCGAGTCGCGGCGCGCGGCGTCCTTGCAGCGGCGCGTGGCCGCCTCGGCGTCGAGCATGCCGCCGCAGCTTCGTTTCTCGGCGGTGCCGGCGCCCATCGGCAGCGTCTCTTCGACGCGGCATTTCGCCAGGTCGGCGCTGACTTCGCTCGGGACGAGATCGAAGGGCGGCGACCCTGCGCGCTCGGTCTGCGTCCGGTGCAGCTCGACCGGCTTGACGGGCTTGGGCGGCTTCTTCGACGGCGCAGCCAGGAGCAACAGGAGCAGCGCGATCACGCGTCCCTCACGAACGTCGCGACGATCTCGAAGTGCGCCGTCTGCGGAAAGAGGTCCATCGGGGTCGCGCTCATCAGCCTGTATCCCGCGGCGGCGAGCAGCTTGCCGTCGCGCGCGAGCGTCGGTGCATCGCAACTGACATAAACGACGCGAGGCGCCTTCAGGAACCGGACGACCTCGGCGGCGCCGGTGCGCGGCGGATCGAGGAGGATGGCGTCGACAGGCTCGTCGAAACCGCGCGCCACGTCTACCGCATCGCCGGCGATCAGCTTCACCGCCAGCCCGGCTTCGTCCGCGCTCCTGCGCAAAAGGGCCAGCGAAGGCCCCGCGCTCTCCACCGCCGTTACCTGCCGCGAGCCCAGCAACGGGAGCGTCAACGTACCGGAACCACAGAACAATTCCAGCAAGCGCGCAGCCCCGCCCACCGCCTGGACGACGGCCTCCTGAAGCAGCGGAACCATCGATCGGTTCGCCTGTGCAAACGTATCCGGCCGCAGCCGCAGCCGCGCACCGTTCGCGAGCGGCGGATCGACGACGACCGGATCTCCGAGCACGACGCCATCGGCGATCACGCCGCCGATCACCCGCGACTCGAGGAGCCTCTCCGCGCGCTTCCGCGACATCCCACGCACGTCGATCGCGCCGGAGCGAGATCCGGCGAGCAGCCGCACTTCCAGAGCGTCGCGCACTAGAGACGCCAAATCTTGAAGGAGCGGTTCGAACAAGAGGCACTCGTCGACCGGTGTCACCACCGACGATCGCGCCTGCAGAAAGCCGCCGCGATGCATCGCCGCCCGCCGCCGGTAACCGAACTTCGAAGGACTCGCTACGATCGGCCGCAGCTCGTACGACCCACGCGCGAATCCACCGATCCGCTCGAGGGCATCCGCGGTCAGCTCCTCTTTCGCCGCGAGCTGCGCCTCGTACGAAACGTGCTGCAGCGGGCAGCCGCCGCACCGATCGACGATCGGACACGGCGCATCGACGCGCAGCTCGCCCCGCTCCACGACCCGCAGCGCCCGCGCGTGCTCGAACCGGCCTTCCCCGGTCAGCTCGGCTTCGACGACGTCCCCCGGCGCCGCGCCGCGGACGAAGACGACGCGACCCTCGTGCCGCGCGAGCGCCTCGCCGCCGTGGACCACCGATTCTACCTTCAGACGCGCGATCACGCCGGCGCGCGGGTCAGGTCATGCGAAAGCTTTTCCACCATCTCGCCGAGAAGCCTGCTGGTCGCCTCGTCCGGCTGCAGGAACTCGACGCCCATCCCTGGCTCGTCGACGCCGGGCCCGCTCGGCTGCACCCACGCGACGCGGCCGTTCAACTTGCACTCGCTGTGCCCGGGAAGCTGCAGCAGCACGCTGACATGCGTGCCGATCGGCGGCGAGTGATGCGAGTTCACGAAGACGCCGCCCGCCGAGAGGTTCGTTCCCCAGCCGCTGAACGTGCCGTGCTCCGAGGTGACGCCGACCATCACCTCGTGATGCACGCGCGCGCTGCGGCGGGTGGGGCTTCCCGGTTTGAAGGGGTCGCTCATGACTCGCCGGAGGATAACACCTCAGACGCGGATGGTCCGAATTTCCGGCGAAATCCGCAGCGCAGGCTCGCAGGCGGCCTGGACTTGCTCGGGCGTGACGCCCGGCGCGGTCTCGCGCAGCACCAGCCCGGACGACGTGACCTCGATCACCGCCAGCTCGGTGATGATCAGGTTGACGCACTTCTTTCCGGTGAGCGGCAGCCGGCACTGCTTCAAGATCTTCTTGCTGCCGTCCTTCGCCACCTGCTCCATCGCGACGATGGTCTTCTTCGCGCCGGTGACGAGGTCCATCGCACCGCCCATACCTTTGACTACCTTGCCCGGGATGGTCCAGTTGGCGATGTCCCCCTGCTCGCTCACTTCCATCGCGCCGAGGATGGCGATGTCGATGTGGCCGCCGCGGATCATGGCGAAGCTGTCCGCGCTCGAGAAATACGCGGTCCCCCTGATCTCGGTCACAGTCTCTTTGCCGGCGTTGATCAGGTCGGGATCCAGCTCTTTCTCCGTCGGATACGGGCCGATCCCGAGCATCCCGTTCTCGCTCTGCAGAACGACCTCGACGCCCTTCGGCACGTAGTTCGCGACCATGGTCGGGATGCCGATGCCGAGGTTGACGTAGAACCCGTCCTTCAATTCCTGCGCGGCCCGCGCCGCGATCTCTTCTCTCTTGAGCGGCATCTACGCAGCCCTCACGGTGCGCTTCTCGATCCACTTCTGGTAGCTCGAGCCCTTGAAGATCCGCTTCACGTAGACCGACGGGACGTGGACGCCGTCCGGGTCGAGCTCGCCGACTTCGACGAGGTTTTCGACCTCGGCGATCGTGATCCGCGCCGCGGTGCACATCATCGGGCTGAAGTTGCGCGCCGTCTTGCGGAAGACGAGGTTGCCCCACTTGTCGCCCTTCCAGGCGCGAACGATGGCGAAGTCGGCTTTCAACGGCTTCTCGAGGATCATCTCGCGCCCGTCGATGACGCGGCTCTCTTTTCCCTGCGCGATGAGCGTGCCGGCGCCGGTGGGGGTGAAGAAACCGCCCAGTCCCGCTCCGCCCGCGCGGATGCGCTCGGCGAGCGTGCCCTGCGGGTTCAGCTCGACCTCGAGCTCGCCCGCGAGGTATTGCCGCTCGAACTCCTTGTTCTCCCCGACGTAGCTCGCGATCATCTTCCGAACCTGCTTGCTCTGGAGCAGGATCCCCAGGCCTTTATCGGTCGTTCCGCAGTTGTTCGAGATGATGGTGAGGCCCTTCACGCCCTTCTTGTGGATGGCGGCGATCAGGTTCTCCGGGTTCCCGGACAGGCCGAACCCACCCGACATGATCACTGCTCCATCCTGCAGGTCCCGAATCGCCTCATCCGCGTTGGCCACGACTTTATTCATGTCAGTCGCGCTCCACGATCAGGGCGATGCCTTCGCCGCCGCCGATGCAGAGCGAGGCGAGACCGCGCTTCTTTCCGAGATCCTTCATCGCGTAGATCAACGTGACCAGCAGCCGGCAGCCGGAGGCGCCGATCGGATGGCCGAGCACGACCGCGCCGCCGCGGACGTTGACCTTCGAGGCATCGAGGCCGAGCAGCTTGTTGTTCGCCATCGCGACGACGGCGAAGGCCTCGTTGATCTCCCACAGGTCGATGTCGGTCGCCTTGAGCTGCGCGCGCGTGAGCGCCTGGTTGATGGCGTCGGCCGGCGCGATGGTGAACTCGACCGGATCGCGCGCCGCGTGGCCGAAGTCGCCCAGCCGCGCCAGGACCGTCTTGCCCGCCTTGCGCGCGGCCTCGGCGGACATCAACACGACCGCCGCGGCGCCGTCGTTGATCGACGACGAGTTGGCGGCGGTGACCGTGCCGTCCTTCTTGAAAGCCGGTTTCAGGCCGGCGATCTTCTCCGGCCTGGCGTTCTTCGGCCCTTCGTCGTCCTCGACCAGCGTCTTGTTGCCCTTCTTGTCGACGATCTCGACCGGCGCGATCTCGGCCTTGAACGCGCCCGAGGCCTGCGCCCTCTGGGCCCGTTGGGTGGACTCTCGCGCGTACTCATCCTGCGCGCTACGACTGAATCCGAAGTCCGCCGCGCACTTTTCTCCACACATGCCCATGTGCATGTCGTTGTACGGATCCCACAGGCCGTCGTGGATCATCAGATCCTTGAACTCGACGTTCCCCATCCGGGCGCCGCCGCGCAGTTTCTCGCTGAAGTACGGCGCGTTCGACATGCTCTCCATGCCGCCGGCGACGATCACGTCCGCCTCGCCCAAGGCGATCACGCGGGCGGCTTCGATCACCGACTCGAGTCCCGAGCCGCAGACCTTGTTCACGGTCACGCACGGGACGCTCTTCGGAATACCCGCGTAGAGCGCTGCCTGCCGCGCGGGAGCCTGTCCGACGCCGCCCTGCAGCACCTCGCCCATGAAGACGGTCTTCACTTCCTCCGGCTTGACCCCTGCCCGCTCGAGCGCAGCCTTGATCGCGACCGCGCCCAGCCGCGGGGCGGGCAGCGAAGCGAGCGAACCCTGGAACGCGCCGATCGGCGTGCGGGCGGCTCCGACGATGACGACTTCATGGACTTTTCGCTCTGCGGGCATGACGTCCTCCGGAAGTGGGCGCACCATTCATAACGCCGCACTCGCTGTCAAGCGCTCGTAGATGCACCAGAGGCCGTCCTCGGAACGTTTGCCGGTGTCGGTGAAGCCGAGCCTGTCGAGAACACGACGCGAACCGGCATTTTCGGGGCGTACGGAGGCGAGGATCCGGCGCACGCCGCGCCGCGCGGCCCACGCGATGCACGCGATCGCCGCCTCCTGCGCGTAGCCGTTTCCCCACGCATCGCGGCGGAACGCGAACCCGAGCTCGTCCGGGGTCCGAAAACCGCAGACGCCGATCAACTCCTCCTCGCGCATCACCGCCCAGAGCGTGCAGCCGTTCTTGCGCTCGAGGTCCATCATCTCGCGCACTTTGGCGCGGGCCGCGTCGAGGTCCTTGAGGTGCACGTGCGGGATGTGCCGGGTGACTTCCGGATCGGAATAGATGGCGAACAGCGGCGCCGCGTCGTCCGGGTTCCAACTGCGCAGCACGAGCCTCGAGGTCGAAATGATGGACATGACGCGCATTCTGCTATGTTCCGCGCCCCGATGGCGTACGCAGGCGACCTCAGCCAGGCGGAATTCGACGAGCTCCTCGATCGGCGTGGCGGCCCCGCGGTCGTCGTGCACGGCGGGGCGGGAACGCGCGTCGATGCCGATCCCACGCCGTATTTCGAGGGCACGCGCCGGGCGGCGGAAGCGGGATTGCGAGTGCTCCTCGGGGGCGGATCGGCGCTCGATGCGGCGCAGGCCGCGGCGATCGTCCTCGAGGACGATCCGCATTTCAACGCCGGCACGGGCGCGGCGCTGACCAGCAACGGCGACGTCGAGCTCGACGCGTCATGCATGGACGGAACCACCCTTCGCGCCGGCGCCGTCGCGTGCGTGAAGAACCTGAAAAATCCGATCCTCGCCGCGCGCCGCGTGTGCGACGATACCCCACACGTCCTCATGTGCGGCCCCGGCGCGGAGGCATTCGCGCGCGAGTCCGGAATCGCGGAGATCCCGAATTCCGCCCTGATTACGCCGCGTCAGCGCGCGCGGTGGCAGGAGCTTCACGAGCAGGCACAGCGCGAAGGCGCCGACAGCGTGCGGCGCAAGCTCGGGACCATCGGCGCCGTCGCGGTCGACGGCCGCGGCCACGTCGCAGCGGCCACGTCGACGGGCGGCACGATGTACAAGCGGCCTGGCCGCGTCGGCGACACGCCGATCATCGGCGCCGGCACGTACGCCGACGACCACGAGGCTGCCGCGAGCTCCACCGGCCTCGGCGAGGCGATCCTGAAAGTCTCGATGGCGCGCGCGGCGTGCGTGCGCGTCCGCGACGGAGCATCGCCGCGGTCGGCGGCCGTCGCCGCGGTCGGACTCTTGCGCGAGCGGGCGCAGGGCGAAGGCGGGATCATCATCGCCGGCCCGGACGGCCGCCTCGGCTGGGCGTACAATACGCCGCGCATGTCGCGCGCCGTCATCCGCGCCGGCATGAATTCGGCGAAAGCCGCCGTCTGAAGCGGTCGCTGATCAGATGTGCTGAACGAGCGACTCGACGTCGGCGCGCATCTGGCGCTCCGGCAGGTGCAAACTGCGTCCATGGCCGGGCAGGACCCATTCGAACGAGAAGTCGAGCAGCCGTCGCAGGGAGCGTTTCTGCTCGGGCCACGAGTACCAGCAGACGCCGCGGCCCATCTCGAGGCGGCCGTCCCAGGCCCAGAGGTGGTCGCCGGTGAAGAGGTACTTGTCGTCGACCAGCAGCGCGCAGCTGCCGCGGGTGTGGCCGGGGACGGGGATCGCCAGCAGGCCGTCGGCGAGCCTGCGCGGCTCGTTGCCGAGGTCGATCTCGGCGCCGAAGTGGTCGTCGGCGGCGTGGATGATCCGATCGCAGCCGAATCGGTCGTGAAATCGGGCATGTTCGGCGACGTCGTCCTGGTGGGTCAGGAACATCCGCCGCACGCCTCCGAGCTCGTCGAGCCGTTTCGCCAGCGGCGCGGCGAACCGGGGCGAGTCGATCAGCACGTTCCCGTCGTTGCGCCTGAGGAAATAGCTCTGCGCGCCGTACGACGATTCGCTGGAATAGCCGGAGCGGAAGACGCCGGGCTCGAATTCGACCGGCAGCGATCGGGCGGCTTCTTTCGACGTGCGTTCGGCGCCGATCGAGGCGGTCGGACAACTGACCACCGCCTGCAGCGCGCGCACCCAGGCTGCGTCGTCCCCCGGCTGCTTCTGGACGAACGATTGCCCGCTGTCGGTGCTGCCGAACACGTCCGGCGCCAGCTCGCGGCAGGTGTCGCATTCGATACAGCTCGAATCGACGAAAAGCTCGCCGGGAGCGTTCTGAACCACGCTGAGCTGGCGCTGCGCCATGCCGATGGTGTAACCGAGCGCGCATGAATCTGCAGAAGCGGCTCCTGCGGGATGTCGGTCGCGCCATCGCCGACTTCAGGATGATCGAGGACGGCGACCGGATCCTGGTCGGCGTTTCGGGCGGCAAGGACTCGTTCACCCTGCTCTACCTGCTGCAGCAGCTGCAGAAGAGCGCGCCGATCGATTTCTCGCTGATCGCCTGCAACCTCGACCAGGGACACCCCGGCTTTCCCGCCGCGAAGCTCGAAGCGTACCTTCGCGACACCGGCGTCGAAGTCGTCATGCTCCGCGAAGACACGTACTCGATCGTCAAGCGGCTGGTCCCCGAAGGAAAGACCGCCTGCTCGGTTTGCTCCCGCTTGCGCCGTGGCATTTTGTACAAAACTGCCGAAAGGCTCGGTTGCACCAGGATCGCCCTCGGCCACCATCGAGACGACCTGATCGAGTCGCTTCTGATGTCGATGCTCTTCTCCGGCAAGCTGCGCTCGATGCCCCCGCGGCTTACGAGCGACGACGGTCGCAACGTGGTCATCCGTCCGCTCTGCTACGCCGCCGAAGCGGACATTGCGCTGTTCGCAGAGGAACGAAAATTCCCAATCATTCCGTGCGATCTTTGTGGGTCGCAGGAAAACTTACAGCGCAAGCGGGTCAAGGCGCTGTTGACGCAGCTCGAAGCCGAGCACCCCGGTGTACGGAATTCCGTCATCGGCGCGATGGGGAACGTGATGCCGGAACACCTGCTGGATCCGCGGCTTGCGCGCGCGGAACGCGGTCCAGATCCGTGGATTGACGAGGAATCCGCCCCGCTCGTTTCGTTGCGCAGCTGACGCGAAGCAGGCAGCCGACCGCCGTTGGCCCCTCGGTTGCAACCCTCAGAGCCCG
Source organism: Myxococcales bacterium (assembly GCA_020201435.1). Lineage (GTDB taxonomy): Bacteria > Myxococcota > Myxococcia > Myxococcales > 40CM-4-68-19 > 40CM-4-68-19. The sequence goes on along the minus strand of JAIVGS010000051.1, from coordinate 1,276 downwards.
TGGCGAAGTTTTTCCCAACCGGGCGAGCGAGGGAGGCGGGGCGATGAAGACCTGCGGACGCTGCAAGAAGGAACGCGTATCTCCGATCACCCTCGACGACAGCATGGACGTCTGCGGGCACACGTTCACCGCTCAACTGCCGGCGGAGAAGTGCGGCGCGTGCGGACAGATCGCGATCCAGGGCCACGACATGAAGCTGTTCGAGCTCCGGGTCGCCATCGAGCTGGCCAAGGCCGGCGTCCGCAACGCCGAGGCGTTCAAGTTCCTGCGCAAGGCCGTCGGCCTCGACGAGGCCGGTCTCGGCGAGCTGCTCGACGTTCCCGCGGAGTTCGTCGGCTATTGGGAACGCGGCGACTGGCCGGTCGACCCTCGCGCGCAGGCCGTGCTCTGCTCGCTGATCCTCGCGAAGTACGAGCAGAAGCCGTCGACCCTCGACTGCCTTGCCGTGCTGCGCGAGCCGCGCAAGCTGGCGCGGAAAGTCAGGGTCACGCTGATCGACGCGCTCGGCACCGCCGCCAAGACGCTGCAGTTCGGCAGCGCGGCGCGCAGCGCGCCGGCCGTCGCTTGAGGGTCTGAAATTTCGTCGTTGAGCATGACCGATCAGCCCGAAGGGCGGCGGCCTTTCTAGCTGCCGGCTTCAGCCGGCAGCTCCCGAACAGATCCGCGCACCGCCCAACACTTCATCGCCTCTATAAAATACGGCACTCTGCCCCGGTGCGACGCCGACCGCCGGTTCGTCGAGCACCACCCTATCCTCCTGCACGGTGCACCCGAGCGGCCGGCCGCGGTGGCGGACCTGGACTTCGCAGCGCGAGTCGGAAGCGGGGGCCGCGTGGACCCAACTGGCGTCGGCGATTTCGAACGCGCGTCGTGAAGCTTCGTCGCGCGTGCCGACGACCACGCGCTGCTTCCCGGCATCGAGGGCAGCCACGTACAACGGCAGCGGCCGTGACACGGAGAGACCCTTCCGCTGCCCGACCGTGAACCGGTGCACGCCGGCGTGCTCGCCGAGGACATGGCCCTCGAGATCGACGATTTCGCCGCGAGCGGGCGCGACGCCGTGCGACTCGAGGAAATCGCCGAGCCGCGTCGATCCGACGAAGCACACTTCCATGCTCTCCGGCTTGTCGGCGTTCGGCAAGCCGCGCTCCCGCGCGATCGCCCGCACTTCCGTCTTGGTCAGGTCGCCGAGCGGAAAGCGCACCATGGCGAGCTCTTCCTGGGTCAGGCCGTGGAGGAAATAACTTTGATCTTTCAAGGGGTCACGCGCTCGGAG
>JAIVGS010000050.1 GCA_020201435.1 Myxococcales bacterium | reverse complement strand
GCGACGTAGCCGGCGTGCGTCCCGTAGCGCTCCTCGAGCGAAGGACGCGGGTCGTTGGCCGCGAGCCGCTGCGCCTTGGTCTTGAAGAACGGGATCATGCCGCCGACGTAGTTGCACACCTGGCCGGCGTGGAACGGCCTGCCGTCGTACTTGGGTCCGTCAGTGGGGCCCGCGGTCAGGTTCCAGCCGAGGTACGTGCCGAGCGGGGCGTCGCGCAGCACGGTGGGGATGCCGCCGAGCTCGTTGCCGTCGGAGTCCACCTTCGGCACCATCATCTTCACCACCGCCTTGATCGGCGGCGGCTGGTTGTTCGGGGTCCCGGTGGCGTTGAACTCGTCGAACTCGTTGCCCCAGTCGTAGTCGAGGATCGGGAAGGTGAAGTTGTCGGGGCTGAAGATCGAGTCAGGAACGCCCGGGACGCCGCTCGGGAAGCCCATCGCGTCCTTGTTGGAGTCGACCAGCGTGCGCTCGTTCTTCGGTCCGCGCATCCGCGGCCAGATGCTGGGCGGCGGCTCCTTGCCGGTCATGACCCAGTCGCGCAGCGCCACCCTCATGAGATTTACCATCTGCGTCGCCGGGACCGGGTTCGCGCGGTACATCCCGTGGCCCCAGTTGTTGCCGGGGCAGTTGACGGCGTTGTCCGCGATCGCCTCGTTGAAGCCGCCGCCGCCGCCGCCGTGGGTCGAGCTGGGCAGGTAGTAGCGGCGCACGTTGTCGGGCAGCGGGATGTCGTTCTTCGGGTCGGTGCCCACCCAGGAGGTGGTCATCTTGAGCGCGAAGACCTCGCTGCCGCCGAAGGTCTCGACGATCTTGGGGCAGGTTCCGTTCGCGGAGCAGCGGTCGAGGATGCCGCCCGGTTGGATGTTGCGCACGCGGTCCGGGAAGTTGTGCCACCACTGCGGGCCCTCGCTGCCCATCTGGTAGAGCTCGAGGACGCCGTCCGGCTGGCCCCAGCGCGAGTTGTTGGACACGCGGCGGCCGGCGATCAGCGGCCAGGCGCCGTCGTGGACGATGCGGCCCTGCTCGTCCCCGTTCATGCCCAGGAAGATGAGGTGGCGGGTGAAGTTGCCCGACTGCGACGAGCCGCGGATGATCGCCCACTGGACGTTGCCGGCGAGGAAGTTGCCCTGGTCGGCGGTGGCGTAACGGAAGAACGAGCCGAGATCGCGGAAAGCCGCCGTGCCGGCGCCGAGCACGTAGGGGTCCTTCACGGTGTAGACGAGCTGGTAGAGCTTGGTGGCGTCGAAGCCGGGTGACTTCAGGCAGACGTTGACGGGCAGCTTGGTGACCGGCAATGGCGCATCGAACGTGCCGCCGCCGCAGAACTTCCAGTCGCTGTTCGCGATCGTCTCGCCTTCGGTGATGACGCCCTGGACCGTCTCCTTGAGGTGCACCTTCAGCACGTCGCCCGAGTTGTCGTTCACGTTGGCGGGGAAGTAGGGGATTGGGTTTCCCATTACGTTGAGCGGCGCCGCGTTGAGGCCGTTCCGGTTGACGATGCGCCCCGTGAGCCGGCCGGTGACCCCGGCCAGGACGGGCGCCTTGACCCACTCGTTGTCGGTGGTCGTCGCGGTGGTGATCGGGGTCGCCTGATCGGCGTTGGCCGGCACCGTCGTGCCGCCGGCGTTGTCGCCCTGCCAGCCGCTGCTCAGGCCGATGTCGTGAGAGTTGCGCAGGTCGGTGCTGATGATGATCCGGCCGCCGCGGTTCGGCACGTCATGCCACAAGAGATGGCTGGAAAGGGAGAGATCGACCGGCTTCACCACCACGAAGCTGGCGATGTACTCAACCATGCCATTGGTGTTGGTCGGCGCGAGGGCGATGTCGGTGATGAGCGCGTTGTGCGAGTCCTTCGGATCGAGCTCGCCCCACGCGCGGCCGATCACCGTCTCGTAGGGGATGTTCTGCCCGGTGAGCGGCGTGATCCTGTCGACGACGATCTTGACGACGCGGGCCTGTGACCCGGGGGCCCAGGCCGCGAGGATCGCGGCAGCGATCGCGATCGGCAAACACCCGGCTACTACCCTTCGATATCCTGGCACGATTGGTACTCCTTTGATGGGGGAACTCCCGCCGAAGAGCGGGTAGGGAACGCTCTCAAGGGCAGTGGAGTCAAGGAACGCGGGGCGACCGAGCACGATTCACCGACGAACGTCGGAGCTTTCCTGGCGCCCGGACGGTCGCTTCGCGGGCGCGAAACCAGATCAGGCCGTCGGTGCGCTTGCGTTCGCGTCGAGCCGGTGCACCGCGGCACAAGTCGAACACCGACTGAGTGAAGGAGCGCGCATTACTCCGTAGAAATCGCGATCCCGCTGCGCGCGTGTCCGGCCTTCACCGTCGATACGCCGCTGGCCACCGGACGCCATTCGCCGCCCTCTTCGCTCTCGAGCACGAACTGGACCTGCTGGCCCTCCAGGCCGCCACACTGGGCCGCCAGCCAGGCCGTGTCGCCATCCAGTTCCATGCCGTCCTGGAACTGGCAGGTGTGGATCTTGCCGGGTGCGTCCTCCGACGGCGGGCGCGAGGCGGGCGCCCCCGGAACTCGCGGCGGCGGGCTCATGGCCGCCGCGCCCGTGGCCCATCCCGCGGACGGCTTCGCTGCGGCCGGCGCGGGCGCGTCCACGTCGCTCCCCGCCCCTGCTGCGGCGGATTCGGTTTCGGTGGTCGCCGTCGCGTGGCTCGGCTTTGCCTGGCCGCCACCGACGATGAGGACGACGGCGTGGCCCGCTGCCAACTTCACGCCCTCATGCAGCTCCTCGGTCGAGACGGCTCGTTCCTCGAGGTCTTGGGTCACGGTTCCCCTCCGCCCTTCGTTTCACTCATTTTGCCACGAATCGCCCGCCACGATCGCGCCGTGCGTCCACTCGATATTCTCGAAAGCGAGTGAGACGAGCGCGAACTCCGGGATTTTCGAGCTTTGGGGCTCCCTGATGTTCAGCTGCCGGTAATCGATTTCGGCGACGCTCGCATTGGTGAGCTTGACGCTGTGCGCGAGCACCAACCCGCCGCTCTGCGTCCCGTAGCAGTCGAAGATCACCTCGGAGAGGTTCTCGTTGCTCGCCAGAGCCGCATAGAGTTGCGGCGTCGAGGGGCCGAGCTCCTTGGCGAACACGACCGGCTTGTGCATGCGCTTCCCCGTGGGCTGGCCGCTCTGAGGATCGCGGGGCGACAGGACGGAGTAGCTGAACTCCTGGATGGCGAACTGGTGGACCGCGGCCTGGCCCGGCTTGTCAGTGAACCCCGCGTCGGCCTTGAGCACGCCCTGCTTCTGGCCTGTCACGGCCACGAGGATGAGATGCACCGGCACGTCGGACATCGGCGGCGTCTTCGTCTTCGGAGCCGGCCGCGTCACGGTCGCGACGTGGCTCACCAGCTGGCGGTCGTCCGAAGTCACGACCCGGAACCGGAGCCGCTGGACGATGTTGGCGCCGGTTTCCGGCGGGTCGTTCTTGTTGTCCGCCATGTGCGTGACCTCGGCAAAGCGCGGGAGAATGCTACGCCGACTGCGCCATCCAGTCGTCGATCGCCGAGATGCCCTCCTGCACCCAGGTCCACTCGATTTTCTGGTACGTCAGCGCGACCTCCTCGTACTCGGCCAGCTTGACGAGGTCAGGATGGCGGATGTTCGCCTGGCGGAAATCGATCGAGGCGATGCTGGCGTTGGTCAGCGTGACGGTGAAATGCTGGACTTCCGCGCCGACGCCGGTAGTAGCCTTGACCTGCGGAGCCCAGAACTTGAACACGGCGCTGGTGATGGTCTCGTTGGTGGCCAGCAGGTTGTAGAGAACCGGCGTTGCCTGGTCGAGCTCCTTGGTGAAGACCCACGGCTTGTGCATGCGCTTACCCGAGGGCGCGCCGCTCGCGGGATCGCGCGGGCTGATGACGGCATGCGAGACCGCGATCACGGCGATCGACGATTCGCGACCCTTCTGGGTGACACCGCCCTTCACCTTGCCGGACTTCTGCCCGACCAGGTAGGCATACGTCATCAGCGACATGAGATCATCCTTTGCGCCCGACCCCGCAGAGATGCTCCTGGGCACCCTTGGCATAGCAGGACGACCAATCCCGTCAAGACGGAGCGCCGCCGTTCCACGACGCCGGACCCCCGTTCACGAACGAAGGTGTCGGCATGATTCGCTCGACAGCCGGCCTGTTGAACGCAGCGATCAGCGGGAATGGAACGGAACAGGGAATCGCATCGACTAGATGAGGCCGTCGGTGCGCTTGCGTTCGCGTTCGAGGCGGTAGCGATCGCCGGCCGGCAGGACTTTCTTTCGTAACCGCACGGACTTGGGAGTGACCTCCACGAGCTCGTCCTCGTTGATCCACTCCAGCGCCTTTTCCAGCGACATGATCCGCGGCGGCGTCAGGATGACGTTCTCGTCCTTGTTCACGGTGCGGATGTTCGTCAGTTTCTTCGCCCGGCAGACGTTCACGTCCAGGTCCAGCGGGTGTGCGTTCTCCCCGCAGATCATCCCCTCGTAAACCGGCACGCCCGGCCCGACGAACAGGTCGCCGCGCTCCTGCAGGTCGAACAGCCCGTACGCCACGGTCTCGCCCTCCCGGTCGGAGACGATGGCGCCGTTGCTGCGCTTGGGAATCTTCCCCTGCCACGGCTCGTACCCGTCGAACTGCGACGACATGATCCCCTCGCCGCGCGTGATGGTCAGGAACTCGTTGCGAAACCCGACCAGCCCGCGCGCCGGTACGCGGAAGTTCAGCCGCACCCGGTCGGAGCCGAGCTGCTGCATCTCCGTCATCCGCCCCTTGCGCGGCCCCATCCGCTCGGTGACCACGCCCACCGCCGCCGTGGGGACGTCGCAGACCATCAGCTCCATCGGCTCGTGCAGGACGCCGTCGACCTCTTTCGTGATCGGCTCCGGGTTCGACGCCGTCAGCTCGTACCCCTCGCGCCGCATGGTCTCGATGATCACCGCCAGCTGCAGCTCGCCGCGGCCGATGACCTTGAACGCGTCGGGCGTGTCGGTGTCCAGGACACGAATCGAGACATTCCTGTACGCCTCCCGCTGCAGCCGCTCGCGAAGGTTGCGCGAGGTCACGTACTTCCCCTCGCGCCCCGAGAACGGCCCGTCGTTGACCTTGAAGATCATCGACATGGTCGGTTCGTCGACGTGGATCCGCTCGAGCGGAATCGGATGTTCCGGATCGGCGATCGTGTCGCCGATCGCGATCTCCTCGATGCCTGCCACGGAAATGATCTCTCCCGGCCCCGCCTCCGGAATCTCGATCCGCTTCAATCCCTCGAAGGCGAAGATCTTCACCACCTTCCCGCGCGGCGTCGAACCGTCGGCCCGGCAGACCGCGACCGACTGCCCGACCTCGACCGAGCCGCTGGAGAGTCGTCCGATCGCGAGCCGGCCCACGTAGTCGTCGTAATCGAGGTTCGCGACCAGCATCTGCAGCTTGTCGTGCGTCGTCTCCGCCTTCCGCGGCGGCGGAATCGTCTCGAGAATCGCGTCGAGCAGCGGCTCCAGCGTCCGCGCCCGGCGGCCGGGCTCCTCGCCCGGATGCGGCGCCGCGCCCGGCGCCGCCGCCTGGCCGACGGGGAGGTCGTCGAAATCCGACAGCCGCAGCGAGGCCCGTCCCGCGCGCGCCACCGCATAAATCACTGGAAATTCAATCTGATGCTCGTTCGCGCCGAGATCGATGAACAGGGCGTAGATCGCGTCGAGCACTTCCGCCGGCCGCGCGTCCTGCCGGTCGATCTTGTTGACGACCACGACCGCGGGCAGACCCAAAGCCAGCGCCTTGCCGAGGACGAAGCGAGTCTGGGGCAGGGGTCCCTCGGCCGCATCGACGAGGAGCAACACGCCGTCGACGAGCCGCAGGCCGCGCTCCACCTCTCCGCCGAAATCCGCGTGCCCGGGCGTGTCGACGATGTTGATCTTCACCCCCCGATACGTCACCGCCGTGTTCTTGGCGAGGATCGTGATCCCCTTCTCGCGCTCGAGGTCGTTGGTATCCATCGCCCGGTCGACCAGCGCCTCGTTGGCCCGGAAAATCCCCGTCTGCCGGAGCATGAAGTCGACCAGCGTCGTCTTCCCGTGGTCGACGTGTGCAATGATTGCGATGTTGCGAATCTGCTCGCGCGGAAGCATTCAGGGCCTTCTGAAAAAGGGTCGAGGCTTTTATAACAACCGGAATGGCACCTCAAGTGCATGGCCATCATCACCTGGCGATCCAAGTGAAGGACCTCGCCAAAGCCGAGCGCTTCTACGTCGACATCCTCGGTCTCAAAGTCGCGAGGCGGTGGCCGCGCGAGGATGGCCAGGCAGGCGAGCGCTCGATCTGGCTGTCGGTCGGAGCGGGAGAAGAATTCCTGGCCCTCGAAGCCTGCGACGCCGAACGCCCGCCGACGCCGTTTCGGGACCCCCACGGCGGGCTGCACCTCCTCGCCCTGCGAATCGACGTGAAGGAGCGCGACGCCTGGGAACGCAAGCTCGCGCAATTGCGGATCGAAATCGTCCACCGCACGAGGTGGACCCTCTACCTACGCGACCCCGAAGGGAACCGCCTCGGCCTTTCGCACTTTCCTCACGAGGGGTAGGTTTCGGGGGCATGGACCCTCGTACCGGCGCCAATGGAGCCGAGGGCCTGCTGGTGCGGCGGCTCATCGAACAGGGCATCCGCGATCCGCGGGTGCTCGCTGCGTTCGCGCGCGTGCCGAGGCGGTTCTTCGTGCCGGAAGAGGCGCAGGGCGAGTCGGAGGCGGACCGCCCGCTCGACATCGGCCACGGGCAGACGATCTCGCAGCCGTTCATCGTCGCCGCGATGACCGAGGCGCTCCAGCTCCAGGGCCGCGAGCGCGTCCTGGAAGTGGGCACCGGAAGCGGATACCAGACCGCGATTCTCGCCGAGCTTCTTCCGCTGAGCACGACCATCCGGACCGCCGAAATCGTCCCCGAGCTGGCCTGGCGCGCCCAGCGCGTCCTGCGCGAGCTGGGGTACGACAACGTGGAATTCCGCATCGGCGACGGCGCGCTCGGCTGGCCCGAAGCGGCGCCGTACGAGGCGATCCTCGTCGCCGCCGCGCCGGCAGTCGTCCCTCCGGCGCTTCTCGAACAGCTCGCGCCAGGCGGCCGCCTGGTCATCCCGGTCGGCCCGTCCTCGGACAACCAGGAGCTGCAGCTCTGGCGCCGCGATCCCGAGACCGGCGCGCTCAACCGGCGGGTCCTGATGCACGTCCGTTTCGTCCCACTGACCGGCGGCCCAACCGGCCTGCATTAACTGGGACACATTGACTGGGACACATTGATTTTCACTCAGAGTCAATGTCTATGTGTCCCAGTCTATGTGTCCCGGCCTCTATGTCCCCGTGGTAACGTCGCGGGATGCGTGTGAAGTGTCCGGTCTGCGAGACCGACAACCGTGACGGGGCGGCCGAGTGCGCGAGTTGCGGGAAGATTCTCGTCCGCGAAGCTGACCTGGTTGCGGCGGTCGAGCCTGTGCCGGGCCTGGAGCTGACGTTGCAATCGCCGGTGGAGACGGACGTGGCGCCCCTCGCAGGCCTCGAGCAGACGCAGCTGATCGAAAAAGACGTGCAAGTCCCGGTGGAACGCGTGCCGGGCGTGGAGCACACGCACCTCGAGCAGGACCCGGAAGCGCCGCTCAACTGGACCGTCGGAAACACCCCGATCGACCTCGGCCGCGAGATGGACGACGGCGTGCGCACGCCCGCGCCGCAGGACGACGGCACCTGCCCGTGGTGCGGCGCGCCCTCGGCTGACGCGGTCTGCGACAGCTGCGGCCGCCGCCGCTCGCGCTTCACCGCCGCCGTTGCTGCCCGACGCTTGCAAAGCAGCGAAGACACGATGCTCTGTCCCGCGTGCTTCGCCCGCGTCCCGGAGGGCGCTCGCTGCACCGAGTGCGGCACGCCGTTTCCGGTCCGCGAGCTGTAAACGGATTGACGTCGAGCCCCGGAGCGGAGTACCACGCGCCTCCCATGCAGCGCGACGACCTCCAGAAAGAACTCGAGCAGCTCGCCGCCGCCGCTCGCGAGCGCCGCTCGGTCGACGCGTTCATGCGCGCCGCTCTCGAGGGATTCGTCTGGGCAGTCCTCGCCGGCGTCTGCGGCAAGCTCGTGTGGGACTCGCAAAAGCTGCCGCTCCTTTTCTACCCGCTCGCGCTGCTCGATCTGCTGCTGCTCTGGGACGCAGCCCGCAGCTACCGCCGGGCGCGCACCGACCTGCGGCGCGAGCTCCGCCTCGAGGCGCGGGTGCGTGAATTGCGGCGCGAGCTGGGCATCGTATGACGCCCGGCCGCTTCATCGTCTTCGAAGGCCTCGACGGCGCGGGCACGACCACGCAGGCGAAGCTGCTCTCGGACAGGCTCACTTCGAAAGGCCGCACGGTTTTTCTCGCGCACCAGCCGAGCGACGGACCGGTCGGCCTCCTCATCCGTCAGATCCTCGCCGGGCGGGCCGCGACGACGCAGGCCGACGGCAAGCTCGGCGTCGTCGACGAGCGGGTGATGGCGCTGCTCTTCGCGGCCGACCGGCTCGACCACCTCGGCTCGCAGATCGAGCCTCGCCTCGCCCGCGGCGAAGACGTGATCCTCGACCGCTACACTCTCTCCAGCCTCGCCTACCAGGGTGCGAGCGTGTCGCACGAGTTCATCCTGGCGGCCAACCGCTTCGCCCGAAAGCCGGACCTGACGCTCTTCCTCTACGTCCCGGTCAACGTCGCCCTGGAGCGCGTCCGCAGCCGCGGCGCCAAGCTCGAGCGCTACGAAACGGCGTCACAATTGCAAGCGATCGAGCGCGAGTACAATCGACTCGTCGGTACGCTGGCATCGGTGGTATCGATCGACGGCACGCGGCCCGTCCAGGACGTCGCCGAACAGTGTCACGCAGCGCTGCAGCAGCAGCTGGGGTAGTTGAATGCCGATCGACTCAGCGCGCCTGGAAGACCTCCAGATCATCCGCAAGATCCGCGAGACGGTGCGCCGCTGGTGGGGCATCGAGCTGTCGTTCACCGACGCGAAAGGGTACGTCCTCGATCACGGCAAGGGCATCATCATTCCGCCCCAGAACCGGATCTGCACCGCGTGCCTGGGCGACAAGGAAGGTCTGCGGCGGTGCAACGAGAGCATCGAAGCCGCGGTCAAGAAGCTCAACGGCGGAACGAAGCTGCTCGGGCCCTGCCACATGGGGCTCGAGATCGTCGGCACGCCGATCGAGTTCGCCGGCGAGCGTCAAGGATCGCTCTTCGCGTGCGGGTTCCTCGTCGACGAGAAGGCGCAGGGGGCGCGCAGCACCGCGCTCGCCGAGGTGAACACGCTCAAGCTTCCGGTGGTCCAGCCGGAGAACGCGTTCGAGTCGATCCAGCGGATCGAGGCGCGCGAGGTGCCGCGGCTCGCCGACCTGATGGATACGACCGTCGAGGAGATCGACGCGTACGAAAACGCCGTCGCGCTGCGCGAGAAGCGGATTCGCGATCTCCAGGACGAGCTGGGCGGACGGTACCGGTTCGCGGACATCATCGGGAAGAGCGAGCCGATGCGGCGGTTGTACGCCTTGCTGGACAAGCTGGTGGCGTCCGACGTGACCGTCCTGATCCACGGCGAGAACGGCACCGGCAAGGAGCTGATCGCCCGCGCGCTGCACTTCAACGGCCCGCGCAAGCAGCGGCAGTTCGTCGCCCAGAACTGCTCCGCCCTGAACGACCAGCTCCTCGAGAGCGAGCTCTTCGGCCACGTGAAAGGCAGCTTCACCGGCGCGACGCGCGACAAGCCCGGCCTCTTCAAGGTCGCCGACGGCGGCACCTTCTTCCTCGACGAGGTCGCCGACATGTCGCCGGCGATGCAGGTCAAGCTGCTGCGCGTGCTGCAGGAAGGGACGTTCGTTCCGGTCGGCGGCACCAAGCCGGAGAAAGTCGACGTCCGCATCATCGCCGCCTCGAACAAGGACCTGCGCGAAGCGGTCGTGCGCCGCGAGTTCAGGGAAGATCTCTTCTACCGCCTCCACGTCGTCGCGCTCGAAGTGCCGCCGCTGCGCGAGCGCATCGACGACCTGCCGATCCTCGTCGATCACTTCCTCGAGTCCAACGCGCAGCGCACCGGAAAGCCGAGCAAGAAGCTCCATCCCGAGCTGATGGCCGCGTTCTACGACTGGAACTGGCCCGGCAACGTCCGCGAGCTGGAGAACGAGATCGAACGCCTGGTCGTCCTCTCCGGCGACGCGGAAGTGGTCCCGCCCGAGCTGCGCGCCCAGCGCCCGGCATCGGCCACCAAGGGCGGCTCGGCGCACCTCGCGGCGCTGGTCCATCGGGGCCTGCAGAGCGATCTCGCGACCGCCGTCGGCGCCCTGGAAAAGGAATTGATCGAGACCGGCCTGCGCGAGGTGTCCGGCAACAAGAGCAAGCTCGCGACCATGCTCGGAGTCTCGCGGACCACGTTGATCAAGAAGATCCGGGACTACGGAATAGCTGAATGAATCTCATTTCGGCTGCCCTTTGCTGTTGGGGGGTCCAGGGGGGAGCGAGCTCCACCCCGGTGGAGGCGCCGGAGGCGCCGGATCGAAGAGCGTCTCGGCGGAAAGTGCGCCCCCACTTTTTCGCGCGCGCATTGCCAGATCCATGACCACGGCTGCGATCCTCGTGATCGGAAACGAGATCCTCTCCGCCAAGGTGGCGGACGAGAACGGGCCCTTCCTCGCCCGCGAGCTGCGCGCGCTCGGGGTCGACCTCCGGCGCATCGAGACGGTCCCGGACGAGGTTCCGCTGATCATCGATTCGGTGCGGCGCTGCCTGGCGTCGGCGCGCTGGGTCTTCACCAGCGGCGGCATCGGCCCGACGCACGACGACGTCACCATCGCCGCGATCGCGCAGGCCTTCGGGCGCCGCGTCGTGCTCGACGAAGGAACTCTCACGCTGCTGAAGGCGCGCTACGGCGACCACCTCAATCCCGCGCGGACCCGCCTCGCCGAAGTCCCGGAAGGCGCCCGGGTCGAGTTCCACGAGGGCTACCTCTTTCCCGTCATTTCTCTGGAGAACGTGGTCATCCTGCCCGGCGTGCCGTCGCTCCTGCGCGAGGGCTTCACCCGCATCCGCGAGCGGTTCCGGGTCGCCCCGATCTTCACCCGCGCGATCTATTTCACTCTCGGTGAAGCCGCGCTCGCCGAGCACCTCGACGCGACCGTCGCCCGGTTCCCTTCGGTCGGGATCGGCAGCTACCCCCGTTTCGACGAAGCCGATCATCGCGTCAAGGTCACGTTCGACGGGCGCAACGAGTCCGACGTCCGCTCGGCCGCCTCATTCCTGCGCGACCGCCTCCCGCCCGGCGCCATCGTCCGCGAAGAGTAACGGCTTCGAAGAGTAACGGCTTCAACCGCACCGCGGAGGCGCGGAGAGCGCGGAGATTTTTAAAAAAAACTCCGCGAACCTCTGCGTTCTCCGCGCCTCCGCGGTGTGCTTTTGCGCCTTACTTTGGCCGGATCGCGATATAAGCGTCGCTGATCGAGAAGCGGACCAGCCGTGCGACCTCGGGACGATCGATCCCGCCCGGGCACTCGGCAGCGACGATCGAGATCGCCGCCGCCGGGTCGGCGCTGACCGCGAGCCCGGCCCGTTCGGCGCTCTCGCGAATCGCGAGCGCGAGCGGTTCCCACGACGCCGGCATCTCCACCGCCGCCCGCGCCGCCAGCGGCGCCAGCCGGGCCCGCGCTTCCTGCGAGACCTGCCGCGCGAGGAGCTCCGCCAACGCGGGATCGGCCGGCGGCAGCTTCGAGAGCTGGCTCACCGCCGGCGCGGCGAGCCGAACCAGCTCGGCCACCACCGCGCCCAGCCGCTGCGGCGCGAGCACCGCGACGGCGTGCGTCCCGCGCCGGATGTGACCGAGCGCCCGCGCGTAGAGGAACCGCTGCTGCCGCGGCGTATACCGCTTGGGCACGTCGAGTCCGACCAGCAGCGCCGGCGCCTCCGCGGAAACCACCGGCGCCACCACCGCCGGCTCGGTCCGCGCGAGGAACAGCGCCGGCTCGGAGATCCCGAGCGCGCGCGCGATCGCCGTCACCACCCGACGCACCGGGTTGTCGCCCTTGACCAGCGCGCCGCGACCGCCGCTCATGTCGGTCGGGAGCGCCCGCGCCAGCTCGGCAGCGGCCGCAGCCAGCAGCTCTCGCGCCGGCCCGTCGTCGCCCGGCGCATGGACGGCCGCGTTGTCCGCGAGCTGCGGCAGCTCGACCGGCGGCGGCTTCGAAGCCGTGCCTTCGTGCATCGCGCGCTCTTCGGGCGTGGCCACGCCGAGCCCGACCAGCGCCGCGGCCGCGCAGTAGGCCGCGTCTTCGCGCCCGGCCGACTTGAACAACCCCGCCAGCGCGTGCAGCGACTCGATCGGCGGCGGCGTCATCTCGATCAACGCCCGATGCGCCGCGATCGCCTCTTCCGGCGTCCTGGTCAGCGTCGAGATCTGCTGCAGCGCCGCCCGGTTCTGCGGATCGAGCTCGACGGCTCGCCGGAACGCCGCCAGCGCCTCGTCCAGCTGCCCGGCCGCGAGCTCGGCCTTCGCCAATTCATGTGTCCATTCAGCCAGTTGCGCGCGCGTCGGCGCTGGCTCGGCAGGAGCGGGGAAGACCTCGATCAACCGCCGGTAGAGCCGCATCTCGTCGGCCGCCGCCAGAGACCTGGCCCCGGCCGCCACCTTGAGCAGCAGCGGCCCGTCGAGCGTCGCAATCTCGTCGCCGAGGAGCGGCAGCGCTTTCTCCGCGTCGCCCAGGTCGGCATGGAGGCGCCCGAGCCGCGATTTCCAACCCGCGGCGCGCGGCTCGCCGGCCGCAGCCAGCGCGAGCCGCTTCTGCAGCGCGTCGGCAGCGTCCTGCGGGCGGCCCGAGACCTCGCCGGAATCCGCCCGGGTCTCGAGCGCCTGGATGCAGTCGGGATCGCGAGCCAGCGCGCGGCCCGCGGCGAAGAACGCAGCGGGAGCATCGTTCAGCTCGTCGAGCTCGATCGCCGCTGCCCGCGCCCAGGCCACCGCGCCGAGCCTGGCATCGGCGTGATCGTGGCCGATCCGCTCGTAAATGCCCGACAACGTCCGCGCCGCGCCCTCTCCGAGCACGCCGCGCAGCTTCTGCGCCGCCTCGGTGTTCGCCGGATCGCCCTCCAGCACCGTCGTCAGCCGCTGGACGGCCTCGGTGCTGTCGCCCATGTCGGCTTCGAGCAGCGCCGCCTCGACCATCGCGCCCGCCGCCGCCCCTGGATCGGGCGCGAGCGAGGCCTCCCGCGCGAGAAGCCGCACGACTTCCTGCTTGTCGCCGTTCAGCTCGGCGATGTGCCGCGCGCCCTTGACCGCGAGCAGCGAGTCCGGATCGCTCGAGAGCGCCAGGTTGTACGCGGCGCCGGCGTCGTCGAGCCGGCCCTGCTCGGTATAGATCTCGGCCTGCTGGAGGGCGAGCGCGGCGCGCGTCTCCGGATCGGCGAACGCCGACCGGAACGTGAGGTGCTCGGCGAGCAGCGACTTCTGCCCCGACGAGCGCAGCGCCTCCTCGACTAGATCGAGCGCGACCCGGTCCTGCGGGTTCAAGGCGAGGGCGCGGCGGAATTCGGCGATCCCCTGATCGCGCTCTCCTGCCGCGAGCCGGTCCTCGGCCGACTCCGACCGGAGCAGCGCCGCGACGCGCGGATCCTGGCAGCGCGACGCGAGCCGCCCGCGCAATTCGGCGCGCTCGCGTCGGACCTCGGCGGTCGTGTCGTTGGCGATCAGCGCGAGCAGCTCGGACATCGCCTCGAGATCGCCCGGGCTCTCCGCGATCAACGCGCGCAGCAGCTCCGCGGCCCTGGCCGCCTCGCTCGCGCGATGGGCGTAGAGCGAGGCTGCCCACCGCCGCGCCTCGATGCGATCGGACATCGACTGCGCGACGCCGGCGAGCTTCTCGTACGCCTCGGCGGCCTCTGCGTGCCGGCCGGTCCAGGTCAGAAGGCGCGCGAGCTGCGCCCAGGCGAAGGCAGCGGGCGGATGCGCCTGCGCCGCCAGCCGGTAGAGCTCGATCGCCCGCCGCGGCTCTCCGACGCGCCACTCGGCGAGCTCGGCGGCCCGCCCGTACGCCTCGGCCCGCGGATGCCCCTCGGGGACCGCCTCCGCGATCTGCACCAGCACCGCGAGCGCCGCGCCATGATCGCCCCGCCGCAGCTGCAGCCGCGACAGCCGCCGCAGGACGGCGAGATCGACGCCGGCCAGCGCCAGCGCCTGCGCGCACGCCTGGACGGCCTCGTCGATGCGCCCTTCGATCTCCAGGACCGCGGCGCGCTCGGCGTGCAGCGCCGCCGCGCGCTCCGGCGTCGTCTGGCGGGCCTCTTCGAGCAACAGATCGCAACGCTCGGCCGCCGGCAGCGTCGGCAGCGCGAGCATCGCATTGCGCGCCGCGGCCGACTGCGGATCGACGCCGCGCGCCTTGCGCAGCATCGTCGTCGAACGCGCGTCGTCGCCGACCGCGCGCGACAGCTCGCTGGCTTCGAGCAGCAGGTCGGCCGCGTCCGCTCCGTGCGTCGAATCCGCCCTTGCTTCAAGGGCTTGCGAGAGCCGCGCGAAGTCGCCCGCCTTGAACGCGAGCAGCGCCCAGGTTTCGAGCCAGCGCGGCGTGGTCAAACCGCGCGCCATCTCGGCCGCGCGCTGCGCGAGGAGGATCGCGCGCTCCGGCTGCGACTCGGTCACCAGCGCCGCCGCCCGCGCGAGGAGCTCCGCGCCGACCGCGCGCGGCAGCTGGGACGACGACTCCTCGAGCACGTCGGCAAGCTGCGGTCCGGGCATCGTCCGGATCAAGAGCCGCAGCGCGCCCGCATGCCGGGGGACCAGCGCCAGCGCCCGGCGCGCCAGCGACGCCGCTTCCTCGCGATTGCCCGCGCGCTCGTGCCACGCGCCGGCCTCGATGTAGTGCGCGGCGGCCTCGTCGGCCGAGTGCGACTCGAGCGCCTCGCCGAGCGTTACGAAGCGCTCCCCCGCGGCGGCCGCGTCCCGTTGCGCGACGAGCCGCGCGTGCAGCGCGATCGCCGCCGCGTCGCCGGGATTCTCCGCCAGCGCGTCGGACAACAGCTGCTCGCGCTCGAGCGGATCGGCGAGCAGCATCGCGGCCCGGAACTTGAGGTGCCCGCGCTCGCTCGCTTCGATGCACCCTTCGGCGCGCTGCCGGAGCAGCTCGGGCAGATCGGCCGACTTCTGCTGCTCGGCAAGCTCCGATCGCAGCGCGAGCAAGGCCCCGTCGCGGCGGTTGTCCTCGAGGGCCGCTTTCACCTCCGCCAACCCCTCGGAAACACGGCCTAAACGGAATGCGGCCACCGCGGCTACCAGCCACCGGTCCGACGCGTTCTGCGACCGTTCTGCCCGCTGCCGGCACATCCGCAGCACGGCCTCCCAGTCGTTGTTCGCCCGCGCGCGCAGCAGCATGCCGAGGAACCCGACCTGGTCGTTCGCGTCGGCCTGGTACAGCTTGCGCACCGCTTCTTCGTGGAGCGCCGCCAGCTCCTGCGGGCCGGCACTCGACGTGTCGAGGACATCATGCTCGCCGGAGGCGGCTTCGTGTCCCCAGGGCGTCGATCGCGGAGTGTTGCCCTCCGGCTCGATCTGCAGCTCCTCGATCAGGAGCACCGCGCGCCGCAGCTGCTGCGCCTTGTAGACCGGGTCGCGCGTCACGCCCGCCGAGCGCACCAGGAGCCGCGCGCAGAGGAGCCGATCGCCGTCGCGGTGCGCCGCTTCGATCGAGGCCTTCAGCAGAGCAGGGTGCTCGGGCGCGAGCTGCAGCGCGTCGCCGATCAGCCTCTTCGCTTCGTCGTCGCGCTTGAGCTCGTGCAGCAGCATCGCCTGCGCCCGCAGCGATTCCGCGCGCGGCGCCGGGTCCCTGAGCAGCGCCTCCTCGCGCTGGTGCAGCGCCAGCGCCTTCTCCAGCCGTCCGGCGCGGGCGAACAGCCGCCGCGCCGCTTCGAGGTTCGGACGGTATTTCGGGTTCAGGAGAAACGCGTTCTGGTAGCAGATGGCCGCGTTTTTCTGGTCGCCGAGCTGCTCGACGAAGATGCGCCCCATCGCGTAGTGCACCGGCGCCGCGGCGGCCGTCTTGCCGAGTGCGCGCACTTCCGCGTCCAGCTGTGCGAGCACGTCCTTGGCGGCGCGAACTTCGGCTTCGGTGGGCTCCCGGAGTCCGGTCGGGACGGGAATCTCTGTGGTGACGATGGGATCCATCTGTCTTGCAGGGTACCAGACGATGCGGGGGTTCAGGGACAGGGAACGGAACGGAACGGAACGTTCATGGTGATGGGTCGTCGGACCAGGGTTTGGGGTCAGGGTCCTTACCTCGCCACCCATCACCCCTCACCCTCAGCGTTCCGTTCCGTT
>JAIVGS010000049.1 GCA_020201435.1 Myxococcales bacterium | reverse complement strand
GCCGTACGCCCTCGCCCTTCATCTGCGGATCTTTCGCAGCGATGTGCGCCATGATCGGCCCGAACGCCGCCCGCGCCTGTGCGACGGTGACGCCAGGCGCGAGCCGGCCGAAGGCGAAGATACCGGGATTGATTCCACGATCGCGGTACCGATCGCCGAAGAGGCCCATCGGCACCCAGACGTCGCCGCCGCTCATGAAACTCAAGTCGCGCGGCAGAATGCCGACGACGGTGTAGCTGTCGCCGCTGAGCTGGATCGATCTTCCGACGACGTTCGCGCTCCCACCGAACCGGCGCTGCCAGAGGCCGTAGCTCAGGACCACCGTCCGTGGCGCGCCGGCCCTGTCGTCGTCGGTGCCATGGAGCCGGCCGAGGATCGGCCGGACGCCGAGGAGCGGCAACAGGTCCGCGGTCGCCATCCGGCCCAGCACGCGCTCCGGCTCGCCGTCGTCGCCGGTCAGGTTGAAGCTCTCCTGCCGCTCTGCGCCAAAGTACGTAAACAGCTTTCCCGACTCGGCTTTCCAGTCGAGATAGTTCAGCCACGAGCACGACGAGTTCGCCTGCGAAGGCGAGGTCTGGTTGACGATCACCAGCCGATCCGGATCGGGGAACGGCACCGGCCGGAACAGTGCGTAGCTGATGACACTGAACAGCACCGTGTTCGCGCCGATGCCGAGCGCCAGCGCGAGGACGGCCACGACGGCGAAACCAGGCGCCTTGCGCATCGAGCGCAGCGCGTACCTCAGATCGAGGACGAAGCTGTCCATGGGAGTTGATCGTTCGTGCGGCGGGGTTATTTCAGCCCGGCGGTGCCGCGGAGGTGGCCCGCGGGTTGGAGATCGCGCGCCTCGAAGCGAAGCTCGATGCAAGTCGCGGGCTTCGCTCGCGACGAAGGTCTAAGCAGCGTGAGGATCGCGGTTCGAACGAGGCCAGGCTATTTTCGCGGCTTCGCTTCCCAGAGCGCGAACGTCGCGCCGGTCGGGTCGACGACGATGCTCATGAACCCGAACCCGCCGACCTCGGTCTTGTCCATCACCGCCTTCGCGCCGAGCTCTTTCGCCTTCCGCGTCGAGCTCGACACGTCGTTGACGAGGACGTACGCCAGCCAGTGCGGGGGCTTGCCGGCCAGAGCCTTGCTCTCGTACATGCCGCCGCCAGTCCCCTCGCCGACGTTGATCATGGTGTAGGTCTCGCCGTCCGGCATCTTCGCGTCCTCGAGCTTCCAGTCGAAGAGCTTCGAGTAGAACGCCTTTGCCTTGGCGAGGTCGTTCGTCTGCAACTCCACGTGCACGAATGGGTTGGCCATGGGAGGCCTCCTTCCGAGGGGTGGAATTAAGCTCGGGCGGCCGGACGCGCAACTGCGCGCGCGGGAGGCTTGATCTTCGGCCGCGACGGTCAGGACATCGTTCTGCGACGACCAGTCGGGCCCGCATCGTGATCGTCGACGCGCGCCACGCCGTCGAGCACGCCGCCGGCACCGTGCCGGGCGCGCTCGCGCTCTCGTTCGAAGAGCTGGAGAAGCGCGCGCACGGCCTGCCGCGCGGTTGCGGCCACGGTCGCCGCGTGGGCCGCGCACTTTTTCCTACCCAGCAGACCACGCTACGCTGCTCCCATGCGATTCGGCGGCTTCCTGCTCGGCGCGTTCGTCGGGGCGACGTTCGCGCTCTTCATGAACGAGCCGCTCTGGCTCTTCAGCCGGTTCGGATTCGTGCTTCCCGCGGCATTCGCGGTCTACGGCGCTTTCGCGGTGCGGAGAGTGCCGGGCGGCCGCGGCCTCGCTGGCGCCGGGTACGCGGCCGGCGCGACCACGATGATTGGCATACTGCTCGTCGCCGGCGTCGTCTGCTGGTGGATCCTGTCGAGCCTGATGACCAGGCACGGCTGGTTCTGACCGTCTACCGGCTCACGAGCGGGTGCTGGCGAAAGAACTCCCACATCAGGCTCGAGGCGTCGATGCTGTCGCTGGTGCGTCCGACGAACCATTCCGGCATCGGCGTGCCTCCGGGCCAGGTGTGGCCTCCGCCCTGCACGGTGTAGAGCACGACGTCCGCATCGCCGGCGCAGCCCCTATAAGCTCGACGGGTGACATCCTCCGCCACCGCGGAATCGCTCGCGTTCGGAGCGCACCGGTTTCTTCGAGCCCACTCCCTGGTCCAGGCGAGGACGCCTGGAAACGGCTCGCTCGTGACCCACGATGCGCCGCCCTTGTACGGAGCCGCCCGATCGTCGGTCCCGTGAAAGTTGATCATCGGCACCGGCCGGCGATCCGGGCACCAACTGAACGGCAGCAGTTGAGCGGCCCCCACTGTCCCGACCGCCGCGATGCGATCGGACAGCGTGCAGGAGAGCACGAAGGCCATGCCGCCGCCGTTGGAAAGGCCGTCGGCGTAGATCCTCTTCGGGTCGATGTTGTACCTCGCCGCCAGCTCGTCGATCAGCGCGCCGATAAATTTCACGTCCCGCATCAGGCCGGGGCCCCGGTCCACGTGCCAGACCCTCGGGCCCGAGCCCTTCGTGCCTGCCGGGTAGACGACGATGAAACCATGCCGGTCGGCGACTTCGTTCCATCGGCTGATCTCCATCTGCGCCGCCGGCCACAACCCGGCGCCGTGCATGCTGATCACGAGCGGCGTCGGCTTCGAGCGGTCGTAGCGGGGCGGGACGTGGAGCAGGTATTCGCGGTCCCCGATTGTGCCGTTGCTGCGGTTCGCGGCGTAGAACGACACGGCCTCCGCCAGCGCCAGCGCCGCGGGCAGGCCGATCAGCGCCAGCACGGTACCGAGGACCCTCACCGGTGCCGATTCCACGCCAGCGCCAGCGGCGCCGCGGACATCCGCGCGAGCGGGACGGCCAGGATCGCGACCAGCAGCAAAAAGTACCGGGGAATGAGCGGCGCCCAGACGAGCCAGATCAACAGGCCGTGGAGCGCGAGCACTGCGGCGAGCCATCCGGCAGCGCCCGTCACGAGCGCGCGGTCGCTCAGCAGCCGGCTGCGATGGAGGCGGGTTGCGACCCAGGCGGCGGCGAACGTCTTGACGCACACCAGGACCGCGGCGATCCAGGGCAATGCACTCCACAGCGCGGCCCGTGCGCCCCAACTGTCATGGAGCCATTTGGCGATGGGCCCGATCACACAGAGGACGGCGAGGCCCGACGCCGCGCTCGCCTTGACGACCCATTCGCGACCCGTCAAGCCGATGTAGAGCGTCTGCACCAGTTGCTTCCACGTCGACGCCAGGAGGCCCGCCAACACCAACACGAAGAGAACCGCCGCGCGCGGCGTCCCGAAGACGTCGACCACCCGGCGCGCCGGCTTGACCAACGCCGGCCAGGCGTCCGACAGGGTGAGCGCGAGCGGAACGGCGACGACGACCAGCACCCACGCCGCAAGCGTGCTCCCGATCGTCATCTTCAGCTTCGCGGCGGTGAGCGCCACGCTGTTCAACGGGCGCGTCGCGATGAACGGCGTCAGGTTCGCCTGTCTGACCGTCGCCGCGGTGAAGAGGGCCATGAAGGTCGGCGTGAACAGCACGCCGAGCACGACGAGTCCGCGCGGGCCGTCCGGGATGAACAGCAACGCAAGCTCGAACGGCAGCACGATTCCCACCAGTACGGGCAGCGACCACCCGTGCCGCCGCCACTCGAACCAGAGCTGCGCGCGGGCCGGCGAAGCAAACACCGGGAGATCCGTCGCCCGGCCGGCGCGGGCGCCGAGCCAATCGGGCACCTCGCCGCGACGAGCCCGCGCGACGGCGAACCGGGCGGCGACATACGCGATCGGAAGCTGCGGCAGGAGGAAGGACGCCATCACGGATTCGGCGACCCGGTAATGCATCGCGAGCATGACGACGGCCTCCGCCGCGCCCAGCCAGAGCAGGAGGATCACCATGCGCAGGCCCTTGATGCCGTACGGCATCCACGTAATCGCCTGGATCCAGGCGAGAAATACGGCGGCGAGCAGCGCCGGCCAGATCAACGGCACGTGGTTTCCCGACGGCCAGAGGGCGAGGAGCGCCGTCACCAGCCACAGGCTCGCAACGGCGACCGCGCCATACAGCATCGGCCAGCCGGCCAGCGAGGCGGTCGTCACCGGCAGCGTGAAGAGGCGCTTGGGATAGATCGACTCGCGGGCGGCGAAGTCGCCATCGAGGCCGAAGCTGAACACTGCGAGCAAGAAGATGAACGCCGCGGTCAGCGGCGCGAGCACCAGGAACCACATGCTCATCGAGCGCTCGACGTCGACGGGCGCCGCCCGGATGAGGAGCCGGATCGTCCCCAGGGCGACGAGGTAGGCGGCGATGGCGGCGAGGGCCCAGCGATTCCGCTGCCGGAATTCCCAGGCGACGGCGAGCGCGGGCGTCACGTCCCGACCCGGGCCACGAACGCCTCTTCGAGCGTCCGATACGACTCGTGGATCGTCTCGAGCGGCGCGCTCAGCGCGATCCTGCCGTCGCTGATCATCGTCACGTGGTCGGCGACCTGCTCCACCTCGTCGAGCAGGTGCGACGAGAACAGCACCGTGCGGCCTTCGTGCGCGATGGTGCGAAGGATCGCCCCGAGGATGTCGCGGCGGACGATCGGATCGAGCCCGGACGAGGGCTCGTCGAGCACCAGCAGCTCGGGCCGGTACGAGAGCGCGACGAGCAGCCCGGCCCGCGCCTTCTGCCCCTTGGAGAGCTCCTTGATCCTCGCCGATGAGTCGAGCGCGAACGCCTGCCGCAGCTCCTCCGCGTACGCGTCGTCCCACGCCGGATAGAACGCGCGCGAGTAGCGCACCAGCTCGCCGACGCGCATCCAGGCGGGGAGATCGTGTTCCTCGGAAAGATAGCCGATCCGCGAGAGGACGCCGACCGGCTCGGCGACGGGATCGAGGCCGAACACGCGCACCGACCCGCTCTCGGCCCGGAGGAGGCCGAGGATGTGCTTGATGAGCGTGGTCTTTCCCGCGCCGTTCGCGCCGACGAGCCCGTAGACGGCGCCGCGCGGCAGCGACAGGCTCACCGAGGCCAGGGCCGTCCTGGCGCCGAAGCGCCGCGTCAAGTCCGAGACATGGATGACGGGTTCACTCACGGGGACACGTTAAGTAAACCTTGGAACGCCGGCCTCCCGCAACGGCGTCAGCGCGTCCTGACCGGAGGCCTCTCCGCTTGCGAAGGCGCGTCCGGGCCTTCGAGCAGGTCGGTCCGCTCGATCCCGATCTTGACGCGCACGTCGCGATCGAGGCTCGCCAGTGTCTGCTCGAGGTGCTTCACGCGTTCTTCGAGCGCGACCTGCCGGTCCTGCGATCCTTCGCCCGATTGCATCCGGAACGTCAGCTCGCGCTCTTTCAGCTTGAGGTACCGGACGACCATGATCGCAAGCGCAGGGATGCCGACCAGGGCCACGATCCCGACGATCATCGTGACCAGCATGAGCACGAACTGGAGCAGGTCCATGAT
This sequence comes from Myxococcales bacterium, assembly GCA_020201435.1. Taxonomy (GTDB): domain Bacteria; phylum Myxococcota; class Myxococcia; order Myxococcales; family 40CM-4-68-19; genus 40CM-4-68-19. The sequence goes on along the minus strand of JAIVGS010000049.1, from coordinate 10,934 downwards.
CCGTCAACGGTTCAGAACGGCCCGAATTTCAACGCCCTGGCGCTTCGCCAACCCGACGCGGTACCGCCGCTGGATCGGGCACGAACGTGATCCGGGTTCAGCCGGCGCGCTCATGAGCGGTCGATGCTGGCGAATGCAACACCTCCGGAGACCGCTGCGGCAGCTGCGCAAACCCACATTGCGCGAGCGAATCCCGACGCGAAGGCATCCGGGGAGAGCTTCGGGCCGATCGGCAGGCCGACTGCGCCGGGCACCAGCGCAACGGCGAGAAGCCCCGCGACCCGCGCAACGGCGTTGTTGAAGCCCGATGCGACGCCCGCGTGCTCCGGCGGGGCGGCCGTCAACGCTGCCTCGGTGAGCGGCGCCACGGTGCAGGCCACTCCCAGGCCGAGCACGACGACGCCGGGAAACACGCCCGACCAATACGCGGCATCCTTCCCGACCCGGGTCAACATCGCGAGCCCGGCCGCGGACGCGATCGGTCCCGCGGTCATGAAAACGCGATGTCCGAAACGCTGGATCCCTCGTCCTGCCAGGGGAGAGATCAGGAACAGCAGCACCGTGATCGGCAACAGCGAAGCACCGGCCGCGAGCGGCCAGTAGCCGGCGACGCGCTGCAATTCGATCATCAGGAAGAAGACGGATCCGCTCAGCGCGAAGTACAGGCCGAGGGTCACCGCGTTCGCGCCGGAGAACTGAGGCGAACGAAAGAGCGTCATCGGCAGCATCGGCGCAGCACTGCGCCGCTCGACGATCACGAAGCCGACGAACGCGACCAGACCGAGCAGTCCCAGCCCGACGTTCCGACGCTCGATCGACGCGAATGCCATGAGCCCGAGCCCGAAGGTCGCGAGGAGGGCGCCGGGCCAGTCGATCGAGCGTGGGGCGCGCGCGTCGCGCGATTCCGGGGCAGACCGCAGCAGGGCCCACAGCGCCACTGCGACCAGCGGAAGATTGATGACGAATGCAACGCGCCAGCCGGCCACCTCGATCAACCATCCGCCGGCGAGTGGACCCACCGCCGTCGAAACGCCCGAAAGCCCTGACCAGAGCCCGATCGCCCTCCCCTGATCCTCCTCGCGAATGACCGCTCGGAGCAGCGACAGGCTGCCCGGTACGAGAAGAGCTCCCCCCATCCCTTGAAGAGCGCGGGCGGCGATCAGCCATTCGATCGTGGGCGCAGCCGCGCATACCGCCGACGCGCCCCCGAAGAACGACAGCCCGATGGCAAAGACCCGGCGGCGCCCGAATCTGTCCCCGAGCGCGCCGCCGACCAGCATGAGCGCGCCAAGAAACAGAAGGTAAGCGTCCACCACCCACTGCAGTCCCTCGATGCCGGTGTGCAGGCTGCGCTCGAGCGCCGGCAGCGCGACGTTGACCAGGGTGGTGTCGAGAAGCGCGACACCCGATCCGAGGACGGCCCCCGCAAGCACGCCACGTCCCCGTGGCGAGTCCAGCGGGAGCGCCGTCGTACTCGCAGGTGGGGTTGCCGTCGCGGTAGCCAATGCAGGCGCGAATCTACGTCCGCTGCCACCTGTCGAGCTAACTTGTCCCGGGACAAGTTCGCTTTTGCAGTTGCCGAACGAAAGCCTTCACCGGCTCGGCGACGCTTGCGGCTCAGGTCGCTCGGCTTCAACCGCGTGCCCGGCGCCGGGCACAATGATGGGCTTGCGCTTCGTGGTCCTGTGTGTCCTTTCATCGCCACCCCGATGCTTCCTCCCCGGCACAAGTACGCGAGAATCGAGTGGGAACGCCGCTTCCTGCTCGACCATTTCCCGGGTGAGGTAGTCGTCACGCGGGTCCGCCGTATCAGCGATCGATACATCGAGGGCACCCGATTGCGCCTGCGGCAGCAAACCGACGGCGACGATCAAGTCGTATTCAAGCTCACCCAGAAGCTCGCCGACGACGCAGCCGGAGCGCGCCAGGGTTTGATCACGAGCATGGTTCTGACCAGAGAGGAATTCGACGTCCTCGCGAAGCTGCCGGCAAGAGTGCTGACCAAGACCCGTCACAGCGTGCCGCCCTTCGGGATCGACGTGTTCGAGGGCGCATTGAGCGGCATCGTCCTGGCGGAAGCAGAGTTCGAGTCCGCGGAGGCGGCGTGCAGGTTGACGCTTCCGGCGTTCATCGGGCCCGAGGTTACCGACGACCCCCGATTCACCGGCGGCCATCTCGTCACCGTGTCGCGCCGGGAACTCGAGGCGGTACTCGCGGAGCACGGGATCAAGCCGGCTGCGCCTGGTATGCGACGTCCATCACTTTAAGGCATTTGGACGATCGATTCGGCGCGTCCCGTGTACCGGATCACCGCGAGAGGCTCTTCTTGAAGAACTCGAGGAGCCGCTGGTACATGCGCTCGCGGGCGGCCTCGTCGTAGAACCCGTGTCCCTCCTTCGGCTCGACGAGCCACTCCGGCGGCCTGCTGCGCGCGGCGAGCGCGTCGCGCAGCGCTTCGGCGTGCTCGAACGGCGCGCGCTCGTCCTTCCTGCCGTGGATGAGAAAGACGCGGGCCGCGATCTGGTCGGCGTGGTAGACGGGCGAGGCCTTCTGCAGCGCGGCCTCGTCCTGGCCGACGGCCGCGCTCAGGTAGGCCCGGCCCTGCCTCTCCAGGCGAATGTCCCCCGCCTTCGACAAGAGCGCCAGGTCGTAGATGCCGGAGTACCCCACCGCGCACTTGTACAGGTCCGGAGCGCGGATTGAACCCTCGATCGCGGCGTATGCGCCGAAGCTGCCCCCGAAGATGCAGATGCGGGCGGGGTCGGCGTAACCCTTGCGCACGACGAACCGGGTCGCGTCGATGATGTCCTGCACCACCCGGTCCCCCCACTTGCGATACCCGGCTTCCTGGTACGCCTCGCCATAGCCGCCCGAACCGCGGTAGTTGACCTGGAGCACCGCATAGCCTTCGTGCGCGAGAAGCTGGACCTGCGGATCGAAGCGCCAGTAGTCGCGGACTCCATGCGGCCCCCCGTGCGGCAGCACGATCAGCGGGGGCGGCTTGCCCGGCTGCGCGCCGGGAGGCGTGGTGATGTACCCGTGAATGCGGAAGCCATCGCTGGCGGGAATGTGGAAGGCGGACATCTCGGCCATCGAGTCCGGCTTGACCCACGGCCTCGCGTCGGCGATCGGCTCCGCCGACATCGTCGCCACGTCGACGAGCAGGAAACGGCCAGGATCGCGATCGCTGTACACACGCACCAGCGCCTTCCGATCGTCGTCGGTCGTGTTGACGATCTCGACGTGCTCGTTCGGGTACGCAGCGAGCATCCCCTGCAGCACGCGGCTCAGCGGATGCGACCGGTCGACGAACTCCCAGGCGGGAAGGTCCGGCTCGTATTCCGCGGCGACGACGCGGCCGGTGGCGTCACGGACGAGGTCCTCGACCGGGGCGATCTGGGTCTTCAGCACCAGCTTGCGCTCGCCGGTGTCGATCGAGACCGCGTAGACCGCGAAGCCGTCCTGCACCGGCTCGCTCACGTAGAGGACCCGGTCGCGGGCGACGAAGGCGAGCGGCCGGCTGCTGCTGGAGAAGCCGCGGATCGAGTCCAGCTCGCGCCAGGCGCCGTCGAAGTAGAAGTACTTCGGCCGCGCCGCGTCGTCGTTGCCCGCGGCGATCCGCAGCTCACCGTTCTCGTCGGTGAAGAACTGCGCGTGGGCCAGCGGGCTTCGCGCAACCCGCGTCTTGACTCCGGTGTAGACATCGAGCTTGTAGATCTCGGCGACACGGTCGGAGACCTCGCGCATCGAAGTCTCCTCGATGAGGACGTGGCTCGGGTCGTTGCGCAGCGGGCTGACGACGAATCCCCACGCCGCGTCGGACTCGGCCCTCCTGATGTGCGAGCCGACCTGCGCTTCTCCGGCGCGGTAGCCGAAGATCAGCCTCGCGCCCCGGCCGTTCGCGTCGACGGCGAAGATCTCGCCGCGGCTGACGGGGGCCGCGAGGTAGCCCACGCTGTCCACCAGCTCGATGACCAGCCGCTCGTCGTTGGCCCAGTAAAAACGGCCGATGCTGGACTCGCCGGCCGGGTTGAGGACCAGGGCCTTGCGCGTCGCGACGTTGATGAACGTCAGCGAGCGCCGTCCGCCTTCGTCCGCCAAGGCGGCGATGTAAGTCCCCTTGGGAGACACTTTTGCCGCGGCCACCTTCGCGAAGCGCGAGAATGCCGCGATGCCCTGCGGCTGCGTTCCGACGGCGAACGGCGAACCGCCGGCAGGCTCGGCGTGGCGGCAGGAAGCGAGAGCGAGGAGCGCGATCAGGACGAACCGTGGCTGCATCGGGCAGACGAAGCAGCCATGCCGACCGGGCTCGGGTCAAGCTGCACCAGGATGAAACGCCCGTCCCTCTGCCTGTTCCAAGCACTTTCGCCAAGCAGAAGGCCGCGCGCCCAAGCAAATCGGCGACAACTTGTCCCGGGACAAGTTGGATTTTGCTTGACAGAATTCGCGCGCATCGAATCGGCGCGTCTCGAATGCTCTCGCGAAATCGCCCTGCGAACGCGTGCGCGGCCGCACAGACGAATACGCGGACGCACGGCGCCGCCGCGCGCGGCGCTCGCACACGCGCGTCAGACCGCGCCTGCGGCCGTCGAAAATCCGGGTGCTACCCTGCGCGCACGAAGGATATTTCTTCGCTGTCCGATGCAGAGCTTCTCACGGCAACTCACGAGCTGGCGCGCAAGTCGTGTGCAGCCGAGGCGGATTTGCTCGTCCATCTCGGCGGAGGTCGATGAACGCAAGCTCTATCTCGAAGGCGCACACCCCTCGATGTTCGCATTCTGCACGCGCGAACTCGGGTTCTCGGAAGGAGCGGCCTATAATCGAATCTACGTTGCGCGAGCATCGAGAAAGTTGCCGCCGATCATCGAGGCAGTACGTAGCCGGAGCGCACCGAAACCTGCTCTCGCCATGTGCCCGATGCGATCAAGCGCGCAGTTTACGACCGGGACGGCGGCCGCTGCTCGTACGTCGACGACCGCGGTAACCGCTGCCCTGAAACCGGCTTCCTCGAATTCGACCACATCGCCGGTTTCGCGCGTACGCACGTGCACGACGTCAACGCGATCCGCCTGCTGTGTCGCGCCCACAACCAGCACGCCGCGAATCAACTCTACGGCCGCACCTTCATGGAAGCCGTGCTGAACCGCAGTCAATGAACCGGTGCAGGCGCGCGTCGAACGTCCGGCTCAATGCTTGCACTCGCGAACATCGACCTCGCACGCCCGGCCCGGAGAATTTCCGATCAGCGAGCCGCTCAGTGCCCCCGCCACGCCACCTGCCGGTCGGCCGGCGACAGCTCGCTCCACTTCTTCGCGATGAACGGGTGCAAGTGCGCGTCGAAATTGCCGCCCAGGTCGATCAACGCCGCCAGCGCGCTCTCCCGGAAATACGGGTGCGTCGACTGCGGCACGCAGGTGATCCGCACCCCGGTCGACCCCACCGTCATCTCCATGTCCGAGTCCTCGCACTCGTCGCACTCGAATGTCCCCGACTGCTTCACGACCCCGATGTGCGGCCACTCGTGACCCGGCTCCACCGAGTCGAGCGACAGATGGGTCCGCAGCCCCATCCGCTGGTCGAGCTTCTCCTTGATCTGCTGCAGCGAAGGGCTGCCCTTCTCGAAGACCACGTCGTAGTGGATGATCGCCATGTCTATTCGTCCTCCGGACCGGGCCGGTCCTTGCGCCGCACGCCCAAAAGATACGCGGTGATGAACGGATCGAGCTCGCCGTCGAGGACGGCGTCGGTGTTGCCGCTCTCGACGCCGGTCCGCACGTCTTTCACCATGCGGTACGGCGCGAGAACGTAATTGCGAATCTGCGAGCCGAACGAGATGTCGGCCTTGCCGGCCTCGACCTTGTCGCGCTCCGCCTGCTGGTTGCGCAGCTCGCGCTCATACAACCGTGATTTCAAGACCTTCCACGCCATGTCGCGGTTCTTGTGCTGGCTGCGCTCGTTCTGCATCGAGACCACGATGCCGGTCGGGATGTGGGTCATGCGGATCGCCGAATCCGTCTTGTTGACCTTCTGACCGCCCGCGCCGCTCGAACGAAACGTGTCGATGCGCACGTCCGCCGGATTCAAATCGATTTCAATCTCCTCGTCCACCTCGGGATAGACGAAAACGGAGGCGAAGCTGGTATGCCGCCGCGCTTTCGCGTCGAACGGCGAGATCCGCACCAGCCGGTGCACCCCGACCTCGGCCTTGAGCCACCCGTACGCGTGGTCGCCGCGGACGATGAACGAGACGTTCTTGATCCCCGCCTCCTCGCCCGGCTGGAAGTCGCCCTGCTCGACCTGCCACCCTTTGCGCTCGCAGTACCGCGTGTACATCCGGTACAGCATCTGCGCCCAGTCCTGCGACTCGGTACCGCCCGCGCCCGCGTTGATCTCGACGATCGCGTTCAGGTGATCCTGCGCCCCCGAGAGCATCTTCGACAGCTCGAGCCGCTCCGCGCCCTGCACCGCCTCGCGCAGCGCCTGCCGGGCCTCCTCGCGCGCCGTCTCGTCGTTCGCCTCGTCCGCCAGCTCCCAGAGCGCCACCGCGTCGTCGAGCCGCGCGCGCTCGCGCTCGTAAAAAGCGATCGACAGCTCGAGCCCGCTCTTCTCTTTCGACAGCGCCTGCGCCCGCTTCTGGTCCTCCCAGAAGCCGGGCTGCACGCTCTCGCGCTCGATCAGCTCGACGCGCGCCCGCTTGCGATCGATGTCAAAGCGCCCCCCGGAGCGACTCGAATCGCCCGGTGAGCTCGTCCAGTTCGGGAGGCACGGCGGCCATGGCCGCCGATACCTAGCGCGAAATCGGCGCGAAGGAAATGCGAAATGCCGCCTCAAGTTCGACGGGCTTTTTCTCGGCCCCGGCGTGCCGCGCGCCTGGCGCGAGGCGAAGGAAGGCCCGCTGCAGGACGAGAACTGAGCGACTCGCCGACCATCCCCTCGCGGCCGAGCATCCGCCGCTCGGCCGCGGCCATCCGCCCCGCTTTTTCGGGCGTATCGTGCTCGTACCCGCGATTGTGGCACATCGCGTGCGCGAGCAGCCGCCGGAGCTCGACCCTCAACGGCCAGCCACCCTCGCGCGCCTGTCTGCGCGCGGTCTCGAGCGAAATCATCACCTCGCCCGGCGACCACGACATGACGTCGGTCGGCGTGCCCCTCCCGCGAGCATCGAGGTGGAACCGGCTGATCTCCCTGTCGCTGACGAGCGAAATCGAGACCCATTCGCCGGGCAGAACGAACTCCTTCACCGCCTCGCGCAGGACGCGAGCCGCATGCGCTCCCCGCCGGGCGGCGACCCTCAGTTCGATCTGTGGCGGACCAACCTCGCGCGTGGATCCGCGACGCCGGCCCTGACGGGTTGCCATTCGCCCTTGCCGTTCCTCAGAGTGAGAATCGCGGCCATCCCGCGCGAGGTTCCGCCAGAGTTGAGCGCCCAGCGATCGGCGAACGCCGGCCCCGGGTTTACGTACAACGCGGGTGCGACCAGGCCGGGCTTCACCGGCTTCCTGCCGTCGAGATCGGTCGCGCGGCCGCCCGATTCGAGGATGTGCCCGAACACGCCAAAATTGATCTTCGCTTCCGCGATCGCCGCGGCGAGGTCAGGGTCGCCGACGTTGTGCCCGTCCTCGGTCACGTCCAGCGCTGCCCTGCCGGACTGTCTCGGCGGCCCGTGCGTGACGAGCACGACCGGCGACGGCGCGCCGCGCGCAATCCGCGTCAATTCCTGAGCATCTTCAGGCTTGTAGCGGCAGCCGGCGCTCTCGTGGATGTAGCGCTGGTCGTAGTAGCCGGGGAGCGAAACGAGGGTGAAGCCGTCGCCCTCGACCCGGCGGACGAGGTTCAGGTTGATCACGTTCGGATGCTTCCGGTACGCCGCGAGGAGGGCCCGGTTGAACGAGCTGCGCGACTCGGAGTTGCCGATGATCGCGTACACCGGCAGGCCCTGCCCGCCCAGCCAGGTGAAGAGGTCGGCGAGGGTCGAATCCTGATCGTCGACGCCGTACGCGCTGTCGCCGTCGACGATCACGCCGGCGACGCCCGCTTTGCGGAACGCGGCGAGGAACTGCGTCAGGTTCGCCCGCGTCTCCGGCGAGAAGTCCTTGATCGCAGAGAGCAATCCCAGGCGCGCTTCCTTCGGCTGCGCGGCGTGAACCTCCGCGCGCGCGCCGGCGAGCTCGAACCTGAAGCCGTCGGCGGTCCAAACGTCCGCGGCGGCAAACGCGTGGTCTGCCTTGCTGATGCAGGTCGTCTCGTTGTCGACCTGGTACTGCTCGTAGGGCGCGAGAGCCATGAGCGCGAGCGTGATGGCGACCATGTAGGCGCAGGTAGCAGCAAGTGGCGTGATGCGTCAACCGGTCAGCAGGCGGGCGAGCCCTCCCTTCCCTTTCGGAAGTGTCATCGTTAAATCACTGTCCATGCGGCGATGGCCTTATCTCCTCGTCGTCGACGACGACGCCGACTTCCGCGCCGGCCTGCGTCTCGCCCTGGAGATGAAGGGCTACCAGGTCGAAGAGGCCGAAAACGGCGAGACCGCGCTCGCCAAGCTGACCGAAAAGCCGCCGCTGCTGGTCCTGCTCGATCTGCAGATGCCGGTGATGAACGGCCGCGAGATGCTGCAGCGGCTTCGCGCCAACCCCGAGCTGAAGGAAGTGCCGGTGGTGATCATCTCCGGCTTCGGCTTCGAGTGGGAAGCCGAGCTGATGGGGGCCCAGGGCTACATCGGCAAGCCGTTCGAGCCGGAGGAGCTGCAGAAGACGATCGCCAACCTGCTCAAGCCGAAGCTGGTCAACGTCAAGGCGCCCTCCGTCGAAAAGCAACGTTAAAGGCCAGGGAACGGAAAAGGAAAAGGAAAGGCCGAGCGCGAGGGACGAGGTTCCCTTCCCGCAGCCTTACCCTGTGCCTCGCCCTGAACGTTCCCTTTCCTTTTCCGTTCCCTGCGCCCTGAGCCGCTTTTCTTCCTCGAACAGCGCGGCGATCCGCTCGTTCAAGAGGTCGGCCGTCCGCTTGTGGTGCGCCAGCCGCGTTTCTCCCTCGACCTGGGGCAACGCGATCGGCTCGCCAAAGACCGCCACCACCTGCGTCTGCCCGCGGATCTCGCGCCACAAACTGTTCGACAGCCCGGTGATGAACGCCGGCACGACCGTCGGCCGCGCCTTGAGCGCGAGCTCTCCCGCACCCGGCTGCGCCGGCAGGAGCTCGTAGGGGTTGTCCGACTTGTTCCGCTTTCCCTCCGGGTGAAATCCGACCATCTGCCCGGGCGTCCTGAGCTTTTCGAGCAGGATCGCCAGCGCGTACTTGTTGAACGCCTTCCGTTCCGCCTTGCGGAAGAACGGCGGAAACATCGTCCCGCCGGACATCAGCATGCAGATCGCGAGCCCGAGCGGATTCTCGTAGAAGAACGTCGCCCGCACCGGGAAGTTGAGCCGCTGGGTGAAGCCAGCGCGCTTCCAGAGGATCCATCCGAGGACGAACTGGTCGAAAAACGTCCGGTGATTCGCGACCAGCAGGATCGCGGCGTCGGGCGGAAGCTTCTGCACCCGCTCGAGCCCGCGATAGACGATCCGCCGCGAGACGATCGCGCCGACGAACGGCACGATGCAGTACCGCTGCCACAGGTACCAGAGCGGGTTGCCGTTGGCCCAGCGCATCGCCCGGAAGGCGACCCGTTCGAACCAGCTCAGCACTTCGAAGGGCGGTCTTTCCACGTTCGCGACTCACTTTACCCGTGACAGCGCGCGGAGAGCAGCGCGTTCTCGTCAGGCCGGGTCTGCGAGAAGACGATCGCCGCGTAGCTCCTCTGCCGCTGCAGGCACCGCCAGAAGAGCATCGCCCAGTGGACGGGTTGGCCTTCGAGGCGTGCGCTCCCGCGGACCTCGAGCGCCGGGTGCGACTGCGGACCGGCGGTTTCCCTGGCCCCGTCGACGGCCGGGTCGGTCAGACCGGCTGCCGCGATCCACGCCGGGGCCGCCTTCCGCGCCGCGTTCGGATCGCGCGGCCCGGCGGCCTGCTGCGCGGCGAAGAACGTCAAGACCGCGTCGTCGCGCGTCCACGAGATGCTCCCGCGCCCGCGGGCGCCGAACCGCCACTGCGGCCCGAGGACCGACGTCGCCGCGGCCGGCACGTCGCCGTTGGTCAGCATCGGCTCCGCATGACAGCGCACGTGCGCCGCGAGGTTGGCGATCTCCGGCGCCCGCGGTCCGGTCGTCTCCAGCCGGAACAGCCGCTTGCTCTTCTCGCAACGCCAGGTGACGAGGCCATTTTTGAGCAGCGCGGTGTGCCCGGCGACGGTGGTCTGCGTCGCTCCCGGCAGATCGTCCTCGGTCACCGGCGACGGCCGCGCATCGACGTCCCACGCCAACCTGACCCGGCTTCCGCGCCCGTCTCGCCGCTCGATGGAACCGTGGGCCGCGTCCCCGGTCTGTCCCTTCTCCGGCCAGGCCGGCAGCGCGAGCTGGACGTTGCTCTCGTCCTCGGCGACGAGCTTTTCACCGCAACCCGGCAAGATGCCCGATGCCATCGCGAGCGCGATCGCTGGCATGACGTTGGCGATGAAACGCGTCGCACTCCTCTTGACCCTCTGCGCCTGCGCCCGCGGCCTGCCGAGCGGATTCCTCTTCGGGACCGCCATCGCCGGCTTCCAGGTCGAGATGGGCTGCCCGACAGTCCCGGCGGAGCAGTGCGAGGACCGCGGGTCCGACTGGTACGCGTGGGTCACACAACCGGCGCTGTTGTCCGACCCGTCGACGCACCTCGCGGGGACACCGCCGTCCAAGGGACCGGGCTTCCTCGAGCTGTACCCGCAGGACCTCGACCGCGCCTCGAACGAGCTGCACTCGAACGCGCTGCGGCTTTCGATCGAGTGGAGCCGCGTCTTTCCGGTGTCGACCATCGGCGTCCAGGACCTTCGTTGGATCGCGAGCCCCGCTGCACTTGCCTACTAC
>JAIVGS010000004.1 GCA_020201435.1 Myxococcales bacterium | reverse complement strand
AGCACGACATGGGCGTGGTGATGGACCTGTCGCACCGGATCTACGTCCTCAGCTTCGGGAAGAAGATCGCCGAGGGTGCGCCCGAGGAAGTGCGCGGCAACCGCGAGGTGCAGGTCGCTTATCTCGGGGCGGACGCTGCATGAGCGACACGTTCCCGAAGCTGTTGGTCCGGAACGCCGAAAAATACGGCGACCGGACTGCTTACCGGGAAAAGGTGCTCGGCATCTGGCAGCCGACGTCGTGGCGCGATTACCTGCGGGAAGTCAGAGAACTCTCTTTGGGATTCACGACGCTGGGCCTCGGCCGCGGCGACAAGGTCGCGATCCTCGGCGACAACCGGCCGGCCTGGGTCTGCGCGGAGCTGGCGGCGCAGTCGGCGGGTGCGGCCTCGGTCGGGATCTACCAGGATTCGAATCTCAACGAAGTCGCCTACGTCATCGACCATTGCGACGCGAAGATCGTCGTCGCCGGGGACCAGGAGCAGGTCGACAAGATCCTCGAGATGATCGACCGGCTGCCGAAAGTGAAGGCGGTCGTGTACGACGATCCGCGCGGACTCCGGGCCTACAAGCATCCGCTGTTGATTTCGCTGGACGGCGTGCGCGAGCGCGGGCGCGCGGTCGATCCGGCAATCTTCGACGCTTCGGTCGCCGCTGGCAGCGGCGAGGACCTGGCGCTGATCTGTTACACCTCGGGCACGACCGGCTTTCCCAAGGGCGCGATGCTGTCGTTCCGCAATCTCTTGACGATGGCGCTCTCGTTGAACGAGGTCGACGCGCGCCGCCAGTCCGACGAGTTCGTCTCCTTCCTGCCGCTGGCATGGATCGGCGAGCAGATGATGTCGATCGCGACGGCCCTCGCGATCGGTTTCACCGTCAATTTCCCGGAGGAGCCGGAGACCGCCGCGGAGAACATCCGCGAGATCGGCCCGCACGTCCTGTTCGGGCCGCCGCGCTTCTGGGAAAACCTGGTGTCGATGGTGCAGGTCAAGATCATGGACACCACCCGATTCAAGCGCTTCATGTACGAGCGCTGGATGCCGGTCGGGTACAAGCTCGCGGAAATGCGATTCGAAGGTCGTCAGCCGTCTTCCGGGTGGCGGCTTCTCTATTGGCTGGGATGGATCTTCCTCTTCCGCGCGCTGAAGGATCGCCTCGGCGTCGCGCGGCTGCGCAGCGCGTCGACCGGTGGAGCGGCGCTGGGGCCGGACGTCTTCCGCTTCTTCCACGCCATCGGCGTGCCGCTGCGACAGATCTACGGACAGACCGAGATCAGCGGGATCTCGTGCATCCACCGCGGCGACGCGATCCGGTTTCATACCGTCGGCGTGCCGATCCCCGGCACCGAAGTGCGGATCAGCGAGACGGGCGAGATCCTCTCCCGGAGCCGCGCGGTTTTCATCGGCTACTACAAGAACGAGGACGCGACCCGCGAAGCGCTCGAAGGGGGCTGGCTGCATTCCGGCGACGCGGGATATTTCAGCGAGGAAGGGCAGCTCGTCGTCATCGATCGATTGAAGGACGTGCTGCGGCTCGCCGACGGGACCCAGTTCTCGCCGCAATTCATCGAGAACCGGTTGAAGTTCAGTCCTTATGTCAAGGAAGCGGTGGTGATCGGCAAGGGCCGCCCGTTCCTGACCGCGCTGGTCTGCATCGATCGCGAGACGACTGGCAAATGGGCGGAGGGGCGCAAGCTTTCCTATACGACCTATACCGATCTGGCGTCGAAGCGCGACGTCTATGACCTGGTTCAAAAGGAGATCGACGGCGTCAACGAGACGCTCCCGAAAGCGGCGCGGATCCGCAAGTTCGTGCTGTTGTACAAGGAGCTGGACGCCGACGACGAGGAATTGACCCGCACCCGCAAGGTGCGGCGCGCGTTCGTCGAGCAGCGCTACGAGCGGATCATCGGCGCCCTGTACGGCGAGGAACAGCACATCGCCATCGACACCACGATCAAGTTCCAGGACGGCAAGACCGCGCGCATCCAGGCCGATCTCGCGGTGAGGTCGCTTTGATGGACTTCTTCCTGCAACTGGCGCTGAACGGCGTCGTCGTCGGCAGCATCTACGCGCTGGTCGCGCTCGGCTTCGTGATCATCTACAAGTCGAGCGGCGTGCTCAATTTCGCGCAGGGCGAATTCCTTCTTCTCGGCGCGTACGTCTTCTGGGCGCTGGTCGAGGGGCGCGCGCCGTGGCCGTATGCGGTTGCGCTGACGGTGCTGTTCTCGATCCTGCTCGGCCTCGCGATGGAGCGGCTGATCCTGCGGCCGATGATCGGTGAGCCGATCATCTCCGTGATCATGGTCACGCTCGGATTGTCGAGCATGCTGCGGGCGATCGTCCTCGGCGCGTGGGGCACCGATACCCGGCCCTATCCGGCGCTGTTCGCCTCCGAGCCGGTCTTTCTGGGTCCCTTGCCCGTCTCGCGCGGATATCTTTTCAGCATGTTCGTCGCCGCGCTCTTGTTGGCGTCGTTTACCTTGTTCTTCCGGTATTCGCGCGTCGGAATCGCGATGCGCGCCACCGCCTTTTCCCAGGAGGTCGCGCAGTCGATGGGCATCTCGGTGCGGCGGATCTTCGCGGTCTCCTGGAGCATCGCCGCGGTGGTTTCCGCGCTGGGTGGAATCCTGCTCGGGGAATTGCGCGGCGGCGCGGACGGATCGCTCGCCATCCTCGGATTGAAGACGCTGCCGGTGGTGATCCTCGGCGGCCTCGACAGCATCCAGGGCGCGATCGTCGGCGGGCTGATCGTCGGCGTCCTGGAGAACCTCGCCGGCGGATATCTCGACCCGATCATGGGCGGGGGCGTGAAAGAGGTCGCGCCGTTCGCGGTGCTGGTCCTGATCCTGATGATCAAGCCGTACGGGCTGTTCGGCAAAGTGAAGATCGAGAGAGTGTGACGATGCGCTCCGGCGATTTCCGCACCAGCTACGAGGCGGACATGGCGGTCTTCGACACCGCCTTCGCCCGCTGGCTGCTGGCGGCCCTCGTCGTCGTCCTGCTCGCGTTTCCATTGGTCGGAACCAGCTATTGGCTGGACGTCTTCAACCGCGTCGGCATCGCGGTGATCGCTGCGCTGGGATTGAACATCCTGACCGGATTCACCGGACAGATCTCGCTCGGCAACGCGGCCTTCCTCGCGGTCGGCGCGTACACGACCGCGTGGCTCGCCGGCAAAGGAGTGCCGTTCATCGTCGCGATGTACCTCTCAGGCCTGGTCAGCGCCCTCGTCGGGATGGTCTTCGGCATCCCTTCGTTGCGCCTGAAAGGCCTTTATCTCGCCATCGCCACGCTCGCCGCGCATTTCATCGTCGCCTTCACCGTCGTCCATTGGGAGAGCGTGACCGGCGGCGTCAACGGAATCTCGATCGAGCCGGCGAGGATCGGCAGCCTGACCTTCGATAACGACCAGAAGCTCTATTACGTGATCCTCGGCGCGGCGATCTTCCACGTCTGGTTCGCGAAGAACCTCTTCCGCACCCGGATGGGCAAGGCGTTCATCGCGGTGCGCGATCACGACATCTCGGCCGAAGTGATGGGCGTCGACGTCTTCAAGCACAAGCTCTACGCGTTCGCGGTCAGCTCGTTCTTCGTCGGCGTCGCCGGCTCGCTGCTCGCGTACCAGGCGAGGATCATCAGCCCGGAGAATTTCCCTCTCGGGGTGGCCATCGACCAGCTCGGCATGATCATCATCGGCGGCCTCGGCAGCGTGCTCGGCTCGATCCTCGGCGCCGCCTTCATCACCCTGTTGCCCGAGATCCTGCGGATCGTCACCGGCGCGCTTGCCGGTCGACTGCCGGAGCTGGTCCAGCTCTTCGCGGCGTTGAAGCTCGGCGTCTTCGGTCTCACCATCGTGCTGTTCCTCATCTTCGAGCCGGACGGCATGGCCGCCCGGTGGCATCGCATCAAGGCGTACTGGAAGTTGTATCCATTCTCTTATTGAGGAGGTTGCACCATGATTGTCGCAATCATCGCAGTGCTGCTGGCGCAGACCAACGAGATCCGGGTGGGCGGGCTCTTCGACTTGACCGGCGTGACGTCCGATGTCGGCAAGTCGTTCGCCCAGGGCGTGCGCGACGGCGTCGCCTGGACCAACGAGAACGGCGGAATCAACGGGAAGAAGATCCAGCTCTTCGACACCGACTATGGATACAAGATCCCCGAGGCGGTCAGCGCGTACAAGCGGATGACCGGCGACGACAAGGTGATCATGATCAACGGCTGGGGCACCGGCGACACCGAGGCCCTCAAGGGGCAGGTCAACGGCGACAAGATTCCCTACATCTCGGCGTCGTTCTCGGCGCACCTGACCGATCCGACCAAGACGCCGTTCAACTTCTTCGTCGCGCCGAGCTATTCGGACCAGCTGCGGGCGTGGCTCTCCTGGGTGAAGGACGACTGGAAGGACAAGTCGCGCAACCCGAAGGTCGCGTTTTATTACGGCGACAATGCCTACGGTAAGTCGCCGATGGAGGCCGGCCGGCAGTTCTGCAAGGAGAAAGGTATCGACCTCGTCGACGAGGAGATCCTGCCCGGCGTGTTCCAGGACGCGACCAGCCAGCTCCTGAATACCAAGCAGAAGGGCGCGGACTACGTCTACATCAACGTCACCACCACCGGCGTTTCCACCGTTTTGAAGGACGCGAAGAAGCTCGGGTTGAACGTCAAGTTCGGCAGCAACCCCTACGGCTTCAGCGAGGCGCTGCCCAACGTCGCGAAGGAAGCAGCCGAAGGCGTGACCGGCGTCATGCCGCACGTGCCGTTCGGCGAGAAGGTGCCGGGAATGAAGCGGCTGATGGATTATCACCAGAAGAACCATCCCTCCGACACGCACGATGCGATCTACGTGCGCGGCTGGACGTACGTGCTGGTCTGGACCGAGGCGCTCAAGCGCGCGGACAAGGCCGGCCAGCTCAACGGGCCGGGCGTCAAGGCGGCGATGGAGACGATCCACAACTTCGACCTCGGCGGGCTCACCAATCCGGTCACCTATACGGCGACCGACCACCGGCCCTCGACGAAGACGCCGATCTATCAGATCAAGGACGGAAGGCTGGTCAAGGTCCGCGAGTACGAGATGCCGCGCAAGGCGGAGTGGCTCGGTTTGTAATTCGATCATGCTGCGGCTGAAAAACGTCGAAGTGATCTACGACGACGTGATCCTCGTCCTGAAGGGACTCTCGCTCGAGGTCCCTTCCGGACGGATCGTCGCCCTCCTCGGCCCCAACGGCGCCGGCAAGAGCACCACGCTGAAGGCGATCTCCGGCCTGCTGTTGAGCGAGGAGGGCGAGGTCACCGACGGGGCGATCGAATTCGAAGGCCAGCGGATCGACAGGCTCCTGCCGGAGGAGATCGTCCGCCGCGGCGTGTTCCAGGTGATGGAAGGCCGCCGCGTGTTCGAGGACCTCACGGTCGACGAAAACATCACCATGGGGGGCTTCATCCGCAGCGACCGCGCCGGGCTCAAGCGCGACCGGGATCTCTGCTTCGATTACTTCCCGCAATTGAAGACGCTGCGCGGGAAGCTGGCCGGATACCTCTCCGGCGGCGAGCAGCAGATGCTGGCGATCTCCCGCGCGCTGATGGCGCGGCCGCGCTGCATCCTGCTCGACGAGCCGTCGCTCGGCCTTTCGCCGAAGCTGGTGCAGGAGATCTTCGCCATCATCCGGCGGATCAACGAGCAGGAGAAGACGACGATCCTGCTCGTCGAGCAGAACGCGCGGCAGGCGCTGGCGATCGCGCACTTCGCGTACCTGATGGAAAACGGCCGCGTGGTGCTCGAGGGCGAAACCGAGAAGGTGAAGAACAACGAGGACGTGAAGGAATTCTACCTGGGCGGCGCGGGCGAAAAGAGGAATTACAAGGCGGTCAAGTCGTATCGGCGCCGCAAGCGGTGGCTGTCATGACGCTGCGTGAAGGCTATCTGTTGAATCCCGAGCTGGAGACGCTCGACGACAGGGCGCGGCGCGCGTACCTCGACAAGCGGCTGCGCGCGACGCGGGACGTGACGCTCGCGGAGCTGCCCGACCTGCCGATCGTCAGGAAGGACGATCTCTCGAAGATGCAGGCGGAGGATCCGCCGTTCGCCGGACTGCTGGCGGGCCCGGTGTCGAGGCTGCGGCGGATGTTCGCGTCGCCCGGACCGACCTTCGTGCCGCAGGGCGGCGCCGTCGATTACTGGCGATTCGGAATGGCGTTCGCGGCCTCCGGGATGAAAGCCGGCGACGTGGTGATGAATACCCTCTCTTATCATTTGACGCCGGGCGGATTCATGCTCGATTCCGGCCTGCGCAGCCTCGGCTGCGTGGTGATTCCGGCCGGCACCGGTCAGACCGGACTTCAAGTAACAGTCGCCTCGGCGTTGCACGCGACCGGATATGCCGGCACGCCGAGCTTCCTGCGGACGCTGCTGCTCCACGCGCGCGAGGCCAACGTGCCGCTGCATTTCGAGGTCGCGTTCGCGACCGCGGAGATGCTGCCCGAGTCGCTGCGCGCCGAGCTGGAAGGATTCGGCATCCGCGTCCTGCAGGGATATGCGACGGCGGACCTGGGGGTGCTCGCCTACGAATGCGCGGAAAAGAACGGCATGCACCTGCAGCCCGAATGCATCGTCGAGATCCTCGATCTCGAAACCGGCAAGCCGGCCGAGGCCG
Source organism: Myxococcales bacterium (assembly GCA_020201435.1). Lineage (GTDB taxonomy): Bacteria > Myxococcota > Myxococcia > Myxococcales > 40CM-4-68-19 > 40CM-4-68-19. The sequence goes on along the minus strand of JAIVGS010000004.1, from coordinate 32,653 downwards.
GCCAGCCCGGCCACGTCGTCGGCACCACGTTCGATGCCGATTATCCCCTGCTGCGATTCGCGACCGGCGACATCAGCGCCTTCGCGCCTCCCTCGCGCTGCTCGTGCGGCCGTACGGCCCCGAAGCTGAAGGGCCTCCTCGGCCGCGTCGGCGACGCGATCAAGGTCAAGGGCATGTTCGTCCGCGGCAGCGAGATCGACCAGGTGATGAGGCGTTTCCCGGGCGTCGCCCGTTTCCAGGCGGTGGTGACGCGCGCGGAGCACCAGGACCACCTCGATTACGTCGTCGAGCTGCAGCCCGGCGCGTCGGTCGACACCGCGCAGTTGGCCGACGCGCTGCGCGATACGGTCAAGGTGCGCGGCGAAGTGAAGGTCGGCAGCGTCGCGGCGAACGCGCCGCGCATCGACGATCGGCGCGTCTGGAGATGACGCGCCAGCGGGTCCGCGCGTTCGACTGGCTGCGCGGCCTCGCCGTGCTGGTGATGATCCAGACGCACTCGCTGGCGCTGCTCAAGCCCGAATTGCGGGCGGGAGATTTCTTCGCGCGCCTGCAGTGGCTCGACGGCCTGGTCGCGCCCTCGTTCATCTTCGCCGCCGGATTCGCGATGGCGTTGACGCAGGTGCGAGCCGCGGCGGGAGGCGGCTCGCGCTCGCGGCGGATCAAGCGCACCCTGCGCCGTCTCGCCGAGGTGCTGGCCGTGGCCACGCTGGTGAACTGGGCGTGGTTTCCCATCTTCCGTGAGCCGCGCTGGTTGATCCGGATCGACATCCTGCACTGCATCGGACTTTCCCTGCTGATCGCGCTGCCGATCCTCGCCCTGCTCGCTCCGCATCCGCGCGCCTTGCGCTGGTCCTCCCTCGCGCTCGCCGCGACCGCGTTCGGCCTCTCGCCGCTCACCGAGCCGATCAAGGCGCCGCTCGGGCATTTCCTCAACGTCAACACCGGCTCCGTCTTTCCGCTGTTGCCGTGGGGCGGTTACGTCTATCTCGGCGCCGCCGTCGGCGCCTCGAAGACCACGCGCGAGATGGTGATGACGCTCGTCGGACTCGCGGTGGCGGGCGTCGTGATCTGGATCTTCACCGCGCAGGTCGCGGCCCTCTATCCACCGCACAACTTCTGGGTCACCGATCCGGCCAACCACGCGCGCCGCTGGACGCAGGTCTGCGTCCTTTCCATCGGGCTCCTCGCCGTCGAACGAACCTGGAAGACGATCCCGGTCTGGTTCATCGAAGTCTTCGGCACCTCCTCGCTGGCGGGATATTTCTTCCACGAAATGCTTCTGTTCTTCCGCATCCGCGGAACCTGTTTCGAGGCCGTCTGGGGAAATCGACTTTCGTGGGCGCGATACTGGCCGGTCCTCGCGCTCCTCGTCGCTTTCACGTTCGCGCTGACATGGCTCACCGACCAGGTCTATCGCAGGGCGGATGCCGCGATCTCGACCCCCGTGCCATCCACCGCGGGATGACTACTTCAGGTGTTTGTCGAACCAGTCGACGATCCGCTGCGTCCGATCGCGCACGTGTTCGGGCTTCCGGATGCGATGGCCCTCGTTCTCGTAGATCACGAACTCGGTCTCGACGCCGAGGGTCTTGAGTGCGTGCCAGAATTCCTGCCCCTGCGGCAGCGGCACTTCCGCGTCGCGCTCGCCGTGCAGCACCAGCGTCGGCGTCTTGACGCGCTTGATGAACGTGATCGGGCTGGAGCGCGCGTAGACCGCGGGATCGTCGTACACGCTCTTTCCGAAATAAGGCAGCATCCATTGATCGATGCGGTTCTGGCCGTAATAGCTCTGCCAGTCGACGATCCCGGCGCTGGCGACGGCGGCCTTGAACCGCCGCGTCTGGGTCACCCCCCACATCGCCATGTATCCGCCATAGCTGTGGCCGAAGAGCCCGATGCGGCCGGGATCGACGGGCGCCTGCTTGAGCACCGCGTCGATGCCGCGCTGGATGTCGCGCAGGTCGCCGTATCCGAAATCCTTCACGTTCGCGCGCGTGAACTCCTCACCCTGGCCGAACGACCCGCGAAAGTTCGGCAGGAAGACGTAATAGCCCTGGCTCGCGAGCAGGAGCGCCTGGTCGAGCCAGACGCTCGCCACGCTTCCCGCGGGGCCGCCGTGCACGACGACGATCATCGGCGCCTTCGCCGCCGGCGGCTGCGGCGGCGCGAGCAGCCAGCCCTGCACGTCGAACTTGTCGCTCTTCCAGCGGATGCTGCGAGCTTCACCGGCGGGCGAGCGCAGACCGGCGTTGCGCTGCGTGAGCGGCTTCCACGCGCCGATCGGGCCGGCGACGATCTCCGGCGGCTCGCCGAAGCTGTCGCGCATCATCGCCACCGTCACGCCGTCGGCGGCGACCGACCAGTCGTTGGGAACGTACATCGCTCCGCGCCAGAGGGTCCGCGGCGCACCTCCGTTCGCCGGCACCGCCGCGAACGCCGTGTCTCCCTCGACGGAGAGCCGCACCAGCGGCTCGTCCGCCCTGATCCACCGCACCGACGAGACGCTGGCGTGTAGACCGGGCGTGAGATTTCGCGCCTTGCCGCTGCCGTCGGCGGGCACGACGAACAGATCGCCGCCGTTCGATCCGTGATCGCTCATCAACCCTTCGATGAACGCGATGCGCGTTCCGTCGGGGCTCCACGAGGGCTCGCAGATCTGCAGCGACGGCTCGTGGACGACGCGGGCAGCACCGCCGGCGTCGATGGTGTAAAGCTTCGCGATCCACCAGTTGTCGTCGCCGGATCCATGCGCGGCGGTCGCCGCGAACGCGCTGCCGTCCGGTCGCCAGGCGTACTCGTAGACGAAGAGATCCGGAGGAGAGACGGCTTTCAGCCCGGCGCTTCCGTCGAGCGGAACGATGGCGATCCGCTGCTCCTTGATCTGCTCGTCGACCACGCCGACCACGCGCGCCGAGGGAAGCAGCGGCCCGCGCAGATCGGCGCCGCCCTCGATGAACAGCACCGCGATCGACTTGCCGTCCGGACTGAAGCGCGGCTTCTGCAGATACCCGTCGACGTGCGTGAGCTGGCGCACCTGTCCGGTGGGCAGATCGGCGACGTAGAGCTGCGGCTGGTGCTCCTTCTCCGCATCGGAGAGAAAGGCGAGCGCGGACCCGTCCGGGCTGAACGCGAGGTCGCGTTCGTCGGAAGGCTTTCCGGCGCTGACGCGGGCCGAACCGACCCGGATCGTCGACCGTTCCCAGTTCGGCCCGTCCGGAGTCGCTTCCTGCTCGACCCAGGCCACCCGCGCGCCGTCGCGCGAAATGACCGCGCCGTGGATTTCCACGGTGCGATTGAGCATCTGCAACACCTCGACCGGCGAGGGAACCGCGAGCAGCAACCCGAGCGCGAAGAGCATGCCGTGAGCCTCCCGGACCACTGTTATCATCACAGCGCCGATGCCCGAATCCCGTGCCGAAAACGCCTGGCTCGAGGTCGCGTCCGGGAAGCAGGTCTTTCGCGCTGGAGAAGTCGTGCCGCGGCACGCGCCTCAGTAGAGAATCCGCGTCTTGATGCTGGTTGGCAGATCCCCGATGGCCTTCTTGACCTCGTTGGAGACGTCCTGGTCGAGATCCATGATCAAATAGCCGACGGTCGCGTCCGTCGACAGGACCTGGCTGTGGATGTTGGCGTTGTGCTCGCTGACGATCCGGTTGATGTCGCGCAAAACGCCGGGGACGTTGCGGTGGACGTTCAGGATGCGGTGCGTGTTCTTGACCGGCGCGAGCTCGACCTGGGGGAAATTGACGGCGCCCATCGTCGCGCCGGTGTTGACGAACTTGACCAGCGTACTGCCGACTTCGCGGCCGATCGCGGCCTGTGCCTCGGTCGTCGAGCCGCCCACGTGAGGAGTGAGGATCACGTTCGGCAATCCGCGCAGCGGAGTGACGAAGCCCTCGCTGTTCGTCTCCGGCTCCTCGGGATAGACGTCGATCGCCGCGCCCGCCAACCGGCCTTCGCGAAGCGCCTCCGCGAGCGCCGGCAAGACCACCACCGTGCCGCGGCTGAGATTCAACAGATAAGAGCCCTTCCTCATCGAAGCGATTTCCGCTGCGCCGATCATGTCGCGCGTCCGCGGCGTCAGCGGCACGTGCAGCGTCACGAAATCCGCGCGCCGCAACACGTCCCCGAGCGAGGCGCACGGCGTGTTGTTGCCCATCGGCAGCTTGCTGCCGGTGTCGTAGAAGATGACCTTCATCCCCAGCGCTTCGGCGAGCACGCCGACCTGCGAGCCGATGTGCCCGTACCCGACGATGCCGAGGGTCTTGCCGCGCACCTCGTAAGAGCCGGCGGCGACCTTGCGCCAAAGGCCCTCGTGCACCTCGCGGGAGCGATCGCCGAGCTGGCGCGCGAGCGCGATGATCTCGGCGATCACCAGCTCCGCCACGCTGCGCGTATTCGAAAACGGCGCGTTGAAGACCGGAATGCCGCGCTGATTCGCCGCGGCCAGATCGACCTGGTTGGTGCCGATGCAGAAGCATCCGACCGCGAGCAGGCGCCGCGCCTCGGCGAGCGCCTTTTCCGTCACCCGCGTCTTGCTGCGGATTCCCAGCACATGCACGTCCCGCAATCGGACCGCGAGCTCGGCCTCCTTGAGCGCGCCGGCCAGGATCTCGAGCTGAAATCCCTCCGCGCGAATCACCTCGTGCGCGGTCGCGTGGACGTTCTCGAGGAGGAGGACCTTGATCTGATCGACGGGGAACGAGGTCGCCACCGGGGCAGCGTAACCACGCCCCGGCGGAACGCAAAGAGGAGCGCGAGCAGATCGTCGATCTTTGCCTGATCGGCGAGGAAATAGTGCGCGCGCGATCCGGCGCCTCGACCGACGCGCACCGTGAGCAGGCGGCCGGGACGGCCGAGCATGAACACGTCTTCGTCGGTGACGTCGTCGCCGACGTAGATCGCGGTGTCGCAGCCGAGCTGACGGCCGATCTCGACCACGGCGTCGCCCTTGTGCGAGGCGTCGGCGTGGACGATGCTCACCACGTCCTTGCCGTGGATGATCCGGGCGCTTTCGACCCTGCCGGCGGCCTCGAGGATCGAGGCGCGCGCCGATCGCTTGTCGCGCGCGCGCCGCCAGTGGACCGACAGCGAAAACGTCTTGTCCTCGATCTCGACGCCCGGCAGCGCGGCGCACGCGCGCGCCATCTTCCGCCGCCAGGCGCCGACGACCGCGCGCGGGATCGGCGGCGCCGCGCCCTCCCATTCCGCCCCGTGATTGCCGACGATCCGCAGGAACGGAAGATCTGCGAGCCGGCGCGCCACGTCCGCTCGCGCCCGGCCCGAGACGACCGCGCACGGGTACGCCGACGCCACCCGCGCGAGCAGCATCCGCGTCGAGGCGCGCAGGGACGCCTTGTCCGGGCGCGGGACGAGCGGCGCGAGGGTTCCGTCGTAATCGAAGGCGAGCAGGACGTTCGAGAGCGCCATCTCCTCGAGCGCGCGACGCCCCGCGCTGGAGAAAACGTCCTTCATTCCGGATATCGCCTCGGCGCGGTGCGCCACATCTCCTCGGGACGGAGCACGCGCCTGGGCCGCAGCGCGACGAGACGATCGAGCAGATCGTCGATCTCGCTCTGATCGCGCAGACAGTGGCGCGCGGCGGACGCGTCGCTCTCGCCGACGCGCACACCCGCAACGCCGTCGAGCGCGAAGGCGGCCTCGTCGGTCCGATCGTCGCCGGCGTAGAGCGTCTGCGCGCAACCCAGCTGCTTGCGCACGCGATCGAGCGCGGCGCCCTTGTCGGCCGCATCCTCCGGGATCAGGTTCACGACCTCCTTCCCCTCGATCGCGCGGGCTCTCTCGAGCCGGCGAGCGGCAGCGACGATCGCGGCGCGCGCACGATCGTGATCGAGCGCATTGCGGTAGTGGATCGCGAGCGAGACGCCCTTGTCCTCGATGGTGATTCCGCTCAGCCGATCGAGGACGCCCAGCATCGGCCGCCACGCGCCGACCTGCGCGGTGAAGCGCTCGATCGCGTCAAGCGGCTGCAGCGCGCGGTTGCCGATCACGTACCAGACGGTGACGCCGTCGAGCAGACGCAGCACGTCTTCCTCCGCCCTGCCCGAGACGACGGCGCAGGGATAGAGCCGCGCCGCTTCCGCGAGAAGCCGCCGCGTCGTTCCACGCATGGCGGCCTGCGCAGGGTCGGCGACGATCGGCGCCAGCGTCCCGTCGAAGTCGAACGCGATCAGCGAGTCGGCAGCAGCGATCCGTTCCAGCAGGCCCGAATTGAACACCGATTGCATCACGCCACTCCTTCGATGGTGGAAAGACCGTTCTCAAGCCGGTGGGAAAGGCGATCGCGCTGCCGCAGCCGGGCGGCGTCGGTGAGCATCCGCCCCGCCCAGCGGTAGACGTTGAGCTCCGACACCAGCGCGCGCAGCGCCCGCATCCGCTCTGCCTGCTCGCGGGTCGACATCGTCAACGCCGCGGCGAGAGCGTCGCTCGCTTCGCGCAGATCGTACGGATTCACGATCAGCGCCTCCGACAGCTCGCGCGCGGCGCCGGTGAACTGGCTGAGCAACAGGACGCCGCGCTCGTCGTCGCGCGCGGCGATGAATTCCTTGGCGACCAGGTTCATCCCGTCGTGCAGGCTGCTGACGTAGCAGAGGTCGGCGGCGCGCAGGTACTGAAAGACCCGCGGCGGCTCGTGGTGCTGGCGCTGGAGGATGATCGCGCGATAGCCGAACCGCTCGTTGATTCTCGAGGCCAGCTGCTCGACCGCGTCGTTGAGCTCGCGATAGCGCTCGATCGCCGTGCGGCTCGGCGCAGCGAGCTGCACGAAAGCGAAGCGGCGGCGGAACTGGGGAAAGCGGAGCAGCAACTGCTCCACCGCGAGCAATCGCTCCTCGATGCCTTTGGTGTAATCGAGCCGGTCGACGCCGACGCCGAGCAGCGCGTCCTTGTCGAGACCGAGCTCCTCGAGCACCTGCGCGCGGCATTGCGCCGGCGGCGGCGCGTGCTGGGCCCAGCTGTTCGGCCACTCGATCGAGATCGGATACGGGCGCACCAGCGCGGTCTCGCCGCCGTGCACGACCGCGATCCGCTCGCGATCGACACGGGCCTCGAGATAGCGATCGACCGACTCGAGGAAGTTGTTGCAATGCCCCTGGACGTGGAAGCCCACGATGCTGCTCCCGAGCAGCCCCTCGAGGAGCTCTTCGCGGAACGGGCAGATTCCGAAGCGCTCCGCGTTCGGCCACGGAATGTGCCAGAAGGTCAGGATCGTCGCCCGCGGCAGCCGCTCGCGGATCAGCCGCGGAGCGAGCGCGAAGTGGTAGTCCTGCACGAGGATGATCGGATCCTCGCGGTCGACCTCCTCGCAGACGGTCTCGGCGAAGCGCTGGTTGACGCGGCGATAGTGTTCGTAATCGGCTTCGCGAAAGCTCGGCCGCGCGTGGGCGATGTGGCAGAGCGGCCACAGGCCCTCGTTGGCGAAGCCGTAGTAATAGCCCTGCTCCTCCTCGCGCGAGAGCCAGATCCGGCGCACCGTGTACGACTCTTCGCCGGGCGGAACGCGAACGCGGCCGTGGCGATCGCTCGATTCCCGGTCGGCGCTGCCGCTCCCGTGCGCGATCCACACCCCCGAGCAGGCGCGCATCACCGGCTCGAGCGCGGTGACGAGGCCGCTCGCCGGGTGCAGCACGCGCACGCCTCCGTTCGGATCGCGCTCGTGGATGTAGGGCTCGCGGTTGGCGACCATGATCACGCGCTCGCCCTGCAGATGATCGTGGAGCACCTGCCGCAGCCGCTGCGGCGTCCAGGCGCGCTCGTTGGTGCGGGTCTCGGCGGCGAGCTGCAGCGCGAGCTCGCGCACGTCCTGGAGCAGCGGGTGGAACTCGGGCCGCTGCGGCTCGCCCTTGATCAGCGAGCGCAGCTCGACGCGGAACCGGCGCCACGAGGCGCGGGCGATGCCCGAGGTGAGCAGGAGCGCGCCGAGCGCCATCGCGCCGAACAGGCCGAGCGCGGCCTTGCGGGTGAGCGCGTCGCGTTGGTCGACGTAGCTCATGTCGTGGATCAGGCCGACGACGCCGAGGGCGACGCCGCTCGGCGAGGCGACCGGCAGCGCGCTGAGGAAGACGCTGCCCTCGGCGTGGTTCCAGATGTGCGGCTGGCTGCCGCCGAGGCTCTTGCTGGTGAACCTCCTGCAGCCGATCGCGCCGGGAAAATCGGCGGTGCGCGCGAACGTCGTGCCGTCCGGCGCGCAGGCGGCGGCGGCGAGAATCCGCTCGTCGCTGGTGATGTCGGTGAGCAGCGCCGCGAGCGCGGCCCGATCGCCTCTACCCCACGCCTCCGCGATCGCGCCCCTCGCGCCCCGCAGCGCCAGCTCGGCGCGCAGCCGCACGTCTTCCTCGAACCAGCTGCGGCTGGTGCTGCTCACCAGCAGGTAGCTGACCGCACAGAGGATCGCGAGGCCGAGCAGGATGGGGAGCGCGTACCGCAGCGTCGTCGGCATCCGACCAAGGTACTAGACATGTAGTTTGTGCTCAAAGCAATTTCGTCGAGGTGTTCAGATCTGCGCGGGAAATGCCGGTTGCAGGTGCTGTTGCGCCACAGTTTCACCCACCCGCCCAGGCGCGAAATCCTCGTCAAATCAGCCCCACGGGCTGGCACGGCTCGTGCTTTTCGGTCCAATCGCGTCCGCCGCGGCGCAACCACCCCGGAAAGGAGCTCCTGAGATGACGACGCTGTGGACCGTGCCACCAGCTGCGATGCAGGCCTTCGAAGAGGCCGCGCGGACGCGATTCCGCGACCAGGTCAAGCCCCGTCTCGTCCGGTTGTTTCCCGAACGCGCCGCGGAGCTGGGCGACGAGAAGATGTCCGCCGCGATCGAGCGGGGCATCGACCAGGCGATCGAGTACGGGATCGTCGCCGAGCCGGACATCGCATCGTTTCTCGAGCTCTGGTTCGAGGCAGATTTCGAACCGCTGAGGCGCTGGCCGTGGGCGCGGCCGGTCCTCGAGAGCCCGCACGTCGACGGCGCCGCGAAGGTGGAGTTCGTCCTCGGCATGGCGTAGTGAAGATCGGCCGTAACTAGGTCAATTTCCTCGCGCCGAGCTGCTGCATCGCGAGCCGGAACACGGGCAGCTCCTGCGCGCCCTGGACGGCGAGTCGATCGTCGAAGACGAACGTCGGCACCGCGTGGATGCCGAGCTCATGCGCTTCGCGGATGCCCTCTTCGACGATCGGCTTGAAGGTGCCTTTCTCGAGCTCGCGCTGCATCTCGTCGGGATCGAGGCCGGCCTTCACCGCGGCCTCGCGCAGCACGTCGAAGGAATGGAGGTCCTTTCCTTCGGTCCAGTACGCTTTCAGCAGCTCGCCGTGCATCGGCTCGAGCTTGCCTTTCGATCGCGCATATTCGGCCGCCTCGTGGGCACGCCGCGTCGAGGGGATCGTCTCGCGTCGGACCATCTTCAGCCCTTCGCGCTCGGCGCGCTTCTTCAACGGATCGTCGGGGTCCTTCATCCGCTCGCGCACGTACGCGGGAACGGGTGAGCCTTCGGGCGGAGTCTCGGGGCGCAGGAAGAACGGCCGCCAGTCGACGGCGAGGTCGTATTCCTTCCGCAGCTTCTCGATCTCGACCAGACCGACGTAGCACCACGGTCAGACGAAATCGGACCAGATCTTGACGTTCATGGCGTGAGGACCGTCTCCCCGTAGGAGAGGTAACGATCGACGCATTGAGCCGCAAGCCGCCCTTCGCGAATGGCCCAGACGACGAGCGACTGGCCGCGCGCCATGTCGCCCGCCGCGAACACGCCGGGCACCGACGTCATCCGCGTCTGGTCGACCCAGACGTTGCCGCGCTCGTCGAGCTTGACGCCGAGCTGCTGCAGCATCGGCTTTTCCGGCCCGACGAATCCCATCGCGAGGAGGACCAGGTCCGCGGGGACGACCTTCTCGGTCCCGGGGATCTCGCGGGGACCGAAACGCCCGTCGGGGCCGCGGACCCATTCGACCTCGACGTAGAACAGCTCGCGGACGTTGCGCTCCTCGTCGCCGAGGAATTTCTTCGTCATCACCGAATAGATGCGCGGGTCCTCGCCCCACTTCGCCTTGACCTCTTCCTGGCCGTAGTCGAGGCGGTAGATCTTCGGCCATTGCGGCCAGGGGTTGTCGAGCAGGCGCTCTTCGGGCGGGCGCGGCAGGATCTCGAGCTGCGTGATGCTCCGCGCGCCCTGCCGGATGGCGGTGCCGACGCAGTCGGTGCCGGTGTCGCCGCCGCCGACGACGATCACGTCCTTGTCGCGCGCGCTCAACGGCGCCGGTGTCTTGTCGAGGAGCGATTTCGTGCTCGCGGTAAGGAATTCCATCGCCGGGTAGATGCCGTTCAACGATCGTCCCTCGACCGGCAGATCGCGCGCCTGCGTCGCGCCGCCGCACAACACCACCGCCTCGTAATCGATCAGCAGTTGATCGCCGGGCAGGTCCTTGCCGATCTCGACGCCGGTGACGAAGCGGACGCCCTCCTCCATCATCAGCTTGACGCGACGCTCGACGTGCTTCTTGTCGAGCTTCATGTTGGGGATCCCGTACGTCAGCAGACCGCCCACGCGGTCGCTGCGCTCGTAGACGGTTACTTGGTGACCGGCGCGGTTCAACTGCGCGGCGGCGGCGAGCCCGGCCGGCCCCGACCCGACGACCGCGACGCGCTTGCCGGTGCGCACCGGCGGCTGCACGGCCTGGACCCATCCCTCGGCGAACGCGCGCTCGGCGATCGCCTCCTCGAGCATCTTGATGTTGACCGCCGGGAGATTGATGCCGACCGTGCAGCTGCCTTCGCACGGCGCGGGGCAGACGCGGCCGGTGAATTCGGGGAAGTTGTTGGTCTTGGAGAGGCGAATCCAGGCTTCTTTCCATTGACCCATCCAGACCAGGTCGTTCCATTCGGGAATGAGATTGTTGACCGGGCAGCCCGCGGCCATTCCACCGATCAATTTTCCCGTCTGGCAAAAGGGCACGCCGCAGTCCATGCAGCGCCCGCCCTGCTCGCGCAGCGTCTGCTCGGAGTGCGCGAGGTGCATCTCGTTCCAATCGCCGATGCGCTCGAGCGGCGGCCGATCGTTCGTCGGTACCCGCGCGTAATCGAGAAATCCGGTCGGCTTGCCCATTTTACAGCCACCACTCGCGTGAATTGACGCAATTGCTTCGCTGGCAAGCTCTTCGATCCGGCGCCTGTGGCGCCTCCACCAGGGGGGAGCTCGCTCCCCCCCGGACCCCCCAACTGACACTTTTAGCCTTCATGATCATCGGCTAATTCCCGCCAACGCGCGCTTCGTCCCGCGCGTTTTCCTCGAAGGCGGCCATCTCGGCTTCTTCGCGCGACATGCCGCGAGCCTGCATCCGAGCCTGCGCTTCGAGCATCCTCCGATAGTCGTTCGGCATCACCCGGACGAGGCGCGCGGCGGCCTCGTTCCAACGCTCCAGCAATCGGCGGGCGAGCGCGCTCTGGGTGAGCTCGGCGTGCCTCTCGACCATCCGCCGGACGACGAGCGCTTCCGTCTCGTCGACGGGTCCGAGGCCGACCATGCTCTTGTTGCAGCGGCTGGCGAATCGACCGTCCCCGTCCAGCACGTAAGCGATTCCGCCCGACATTCCCGCGGCGAAATTGCGCCCGGTCGCGCCGAGGACGACCACGCGGCCCCCGGTCATGTACTCGCAGCCGTGATCGCCGACGCCCTCGACGACCGCGTCGATCCCGGAATTGCGCACGCAGAACCGCTCGCCGGCGACGCCGCGGATGTACGCCTCGCCGCCGGTCGCGCCGTAGAACGCGACGTTGCCGACGATGATGTTCTCCTCGGGGACGAAGCCGGCTTCCTTGGGCGGGAAGACGACGATTCGGCCGCCGGACAATCCCTTGCCGATGTAGTCGTTGGAATCGCCTTCCAGGACCAGCGTCATTCCGCGCGGAATGAACGCGCCGAAGCTCTGCCCGGCCGAGCCGCGGAAATGGAAATGAATGGTGTCGTCGGGCAAGCCCTCGGGCCCGTACTTGCGCGTGACTTCGCTGCCGGTCATCGTGCCCACGACGCGGTTGGTGTTGCGGATGGCCAAAGAAGCCTTGACCGGCTTGCGCTCGTCCAGGGCCGGCCTGGCGAGCTTCAAGAGCGTCGTCGCGTCGAGCGAATCCTGCAGCCGGTGGTCCTGCGCCTTGGTGCAGGTGCGGCCGTAATGCTTGGGGACCGTCGGCTTGAAGAGGATTCGCGAGAAGTCGAGGTTGCGCGCCTTCCAGTGATCGACCGCGCGCCGCATCTCGATCCGCTCCGAGCGTCCGACCATCTCGTCGACGGTGCGGAAGCCGAGCTCGGCCATGTACTCGCGCACCTCTTGCGCGATGAAGCGCATGAAGTTGACGACGTGCTGCGGATCGCCGGCGAAGCGCTTGCGCAATTCCGGATCCTGCGTGGCGACGCCGACCGGACAGGTATTCAAGTGGCAGGCGCGGACCATGATGCAGCCCAGCGCCTGCAACGGCGCGGTCGCGAACCCGAATTCCTCGGCGCCGAGGAGCGCGCCGACGACGACGTCGCGGCCGGTCTTCAATTGACCGTCGACTTCGACCGTGATGCGGCTGCGCAGGTCGTTCAGCACCAACACTTGATGCGTCTCGGCGAGACCCAGTTCCCAAGGGATTCCGGCATGTTTGATCGACGTCAGCGGCGAGGCGCCGGTGCCGCCGTCGTAGCCGGAGATGAGCACCACGTCCGCATGCGCCTTGGCGACGCCGGCGGCGATGGTGCCGACGCCGAGCTCGGAGACGAGCTTCACGCTGATCCGCGCTCGTGAATTTGCGTTCTTCAGATCGTGGATCAGCTCGGCCAGGTCTTCGATCGAATAGATGTCGTGGTGCGGCGGCGGAGAAATCAGGCCGACGCCGGGCGTCGCGTGGCGCACTTTCGCGATCGGCGGATAGACCTTGGTGCCGGGAAGTTGTCCGCCTTCGCCCGGCTTCGCGCCCTGCGCGATCTTGATCTGCAGCTCGCGCGCGTGGACGAGGTAGTTCGAGGTCACGCCGAAGCGGCCGCTCGCGACCTGCTTGATCGCCGAATTGCGCGAATCGCCGTTGCCGTCGTCGACGTAGCGGGCCGGATCCTCGCCGCCTTCGCCGGTGTTCGACTTGCCGCCGATCCGGTTCATCGCGATCGCGAGCGCTTCGTGCGCTTCCTTGGAAATGCTCCCGTACGACATCGCGCCCGACTTGAACCGCTTCAGGATGCTCTCGACCGGCTCGACTTCCTCGATCCGCACCGGCTTGGCCGCGCTGAGGAAATCCATCAATCCGCGCAAGGTGCAGAGATTGCGGGCCTGATTGTCGATCGACGCGGTGTATTCCTGGAAGAGCTGATAATTACCCGTGCGGCAGGCCTGCTGCAGCTTATGGATCGTCTCCGCATTCGATAAGTGGTACTCGCCGCCGAAACGGACCTGGTATTCGCCGCCGGCGGGCAGGCTGGTGTGCACGATCGGCCGCTTGGGAGGGAAGCCGCGCTCGTGCCGCATCCGCGCCTCTTTCGCGACCACGTCGATGCCGACGCCGCCGACGCGCGTGGAGGTCCAGGTGAAATACTCGTCGACGAAATCCTGCGAGAGCCCGACCGCCTCGAAGACCTGGGCGCCGTGATAGCTCTGGATGGTGCTGATGCCCATCTTGGAAATGACCTTGACGATGCCTTTGGCGACCGCTTTCAGATATTTCTTTTCGGCGGCCGCGGCCGGACCCGCGAGGATGCCGTGCGCGACCATGTCGTGGACGGTTTCGAAGGCGAGATACGGATTCACCGCGCTCGCCCCGAATCCGATCAACAGGGCGAAGTGATGGACCTCGCGCGGCTCGCCGGTCTCGAGGACCAGGCTGCAGCGGGTGCGCGTGCCCTCGCGGATCAGGTGATGCTGGACCGCCGAGCAGGCCAACAGCGACGGGATCGGCGCCTTCTCCGCGTCATGGCCGCGGTCGGAGAGGATGATGACGTTGGTCCCTTCGGCGATGCATTCCGAGACCGTCCAGCGCAGGTCCTCGAGCGCCTTGCGCAGCCCGGCTCCGTCCTCGCGGGGATTGAACAGGATCGGCAGCGTGATCGTCTTGAGCGGCCCGTCGAGCGCGCGGATTCGCTCCAGCTCCTCGTTGGACAGGATCGGCGACGGCAGCGCGAGCTGGCGGCACGACTCGGGCCCCGGCTCGAGCACGTTCGCCTCGGGGCCGAGCGCGGTCTCCGACATCATCACGATCTCCTCGCGGATCGCGTCGACCGGAGGATTGGTGACCTGCGCGAACAGTTGCTTGAAATAGTTGAACAGCGGCTGCGGCCGCTCGGAGAGGACCGCGAGCGGCGTGTCGGTGCCCATCGACCCGACCGGCTCGTTCCCGGTGGTGGCCATCGGCGCGATCACGATCTTGACGTCTTCGGAGGTGTAGCCGAAGACCTCCTGGCGGCGCAGGACCGTCTCGTGATCGGGGCCGAGGACGTGGGCCGGCGCCGGCAGGTCGTGCAGCCGCACCATCGACTTGCGGAGCCATTCGCCGTACGGCTGCTCGCGCGCGATCCGCTCCTTGAGCTCCTCGTCGGAGACGATCCGCCCCTCGGCGGTGTCGACGAGGAAGATCCTCCCCGGCTGCAGGCGCCCCTTGCGGACGACCTGCGACGGCGGAATGTCGAGGACGCCGACTTCCGACGCCATCACCACCAGGTCGTCCCGGGTGATGTAGTAACGCGAGGGCCGCAACCCGTTGCGATCGAGCACCGCGCCGACGCGGACGCCGTCGGTGAACGCGATCGACGCCGGCCCGTCCCACGGCTCCATCAGGCACGAGTGATACTCGTAGAACGCGCGCCGCTCCGCGCTCATCGTCTCGTCGCGTGCCCACGGCTCGGGCACCATCATCATCATCGCGTGCGGCAGATCGCGGCCCGCGAGAGTCAGCAGCTCGAGGACGTTGTCGAACATCGCCGAGTCGGAGCCCTCGGTGTCGATGATGGTGAGGATCTTCATCAGATCCTTGCCGAACAGGCGGGACCGCATCATCGACTGGCGCGCGTGCATCCAGTTGATGTTGCCGCGCAGGGTGTTGATCTCGCCGTTGTGCGAAATGTATCGATAAGGATGCGCGCGAGACCACGACGGGAAGGTATTGGTCGAGAAGCGCGAATGGACCATCGCGATCGACGACGACATCGCCGGGTCCCGTAAGTCGAGATAGAAATCCTTCAATTGACCCGCATTGAGCATTCCCTTGTAAACGATCGTCTTATGGGAGAGGCTCGGGACGTAGAAATGCCCGCGGCCCTTGAGGCTGCTGCGCGAGACCTTCTTCTCGATCAGTCGCCGGATGACGTAGAGCTTGCGCTCGAAGGCCGCCGCGTCCTCGCAGCGCGATTCGACGAACACCTGCCGGATCAGCGGCTGCGACGAGCGCGCCGTCGCCCCCAGGCGGGTATTGTCGGTCGGGACGTCGCGCCACCCGAGCAGCCGCTGCCCCTCCGAAACCACGATCTGCTCGAAGAGCTTCTCGATCTCGCCGCCGGGCGGCAGGTAGACCATGCCGGCCGCGTAGGCGCCCGGCTTCCCGCCGAAGCCGTTTCTCGCGAAGAACGCGTGCGGCGTCTGCAGCAGGATGCCGGCGCCGTCGCCGGTGTCGCGCTCGGCCCCCTGGGCGCCGCGATGCTCGAGGTTGACCAGCACCTCGAGGGCCTTGGCGACGATGTCGTGGGAACCGCGGCCCTTGATGTCGGCGACGAAGCCGAAGCCGCAGGAGTCGTGCTCGAGGGACGGATCGTACAGCCCCTGCTTCGGGGGCAGCCCTTCATGCTTCATTCCGCCTACTTTGAACGCGTTGTGCCACCCTGCGCAAGGGATCCTGCCGCGCTGCGGCAACAAACCGCGCCGGACCCTGTGAATCCGTGTGGTTACTTCCTGTATGCGGAGTACCGGGCGTGCGCTTCGGCGACCGCCCGGCGCTCGGGCGCGGTCAATCCTCTCACGCTCTCCACCAAGCGGCCGTCGACGATCAGCGCCGAGGACAGCTCGCGCCGCTCCCGCACCTTGTAAGCTACGAGAAATTCATCGAAATTTGGCAAGAAGTGAGCGACGGGTCCCGCTCTCGACGGCGTCCACGACTTCGACCAGCGACCGTCGCGCGCGGTGAGGCCTGCGATGTCGATCGCGCGGCGCGCGCCGGCGGCGGTGAGACCCGACCACCAGGCAAAATCCCGCGGCAGCGCGGGCCCGTGGCTGCGGAAGTATCTCTCCGCGAGGCGGCCGAGCGCCTCGTCGCCGTCGAGCGGCGTCGCCGGCGGACAGCGCTCGTCGACGAGAGCGTAGGTGAACTGCTTGCCGCGCCGCGGCCCGCTGCAGACGACCGCATCGAGCTCGGCGAACATCACCAGGTGCGCGAGCTTCGGCCCGGTCGCGTGAAGCAGCCGGGCCAGCTCCGCGCGCGTGAGTTGGCGGCCGCCGGCGAGCGCATTTTCGAGCCGCGCCTTCGCACGCGAGATTGCCTTGTCGTCGATGCCGAGCCAGCGGCCGTGAAACGCCATCGCCTGTTTCACGCGCGGCGCGGTCAGCGCGAGCATCCAGCGCAGGTCTTCCGGCAGGACGAAGTGCCAGGTCGGCCGCAAGACGTGGGTGCGGATGATGTCGCCCCGATCGAACGCGGCTTCGACATCCCGCTCCGTCGCCCGTCTCGTCCGCAGCGCGACCGCCCACTTCGCCGCGGCGTAATCCTGCGCCTGGACCGCCCCGAACCATCCGACGACTTCGGCGGGCGTCCTGCAGCGCGGCCCGACGAGACGTTGGTTGCGGAGGCGGACGCGCAGTAGATCCGGGGACATACTCCTTCACTTCCACCGGAACTCGTCCCCGGACAAGTCTTTCCTCCTGTACCCCCGGCGTCGTAGCGTGTCGCTCGAACATGCGCCTGTACACGCCCGAAGAGTGCACGCAATGGTGCGAAGCGCTGCGGATTCCGCTGGGCGACCGTCGGCTGCCGACTCGAGATTTTGACCAACATCGCTTTCGCTGTCCGTTCCCGAAGTCGTTCACGGCACTGCTCTGGTTCAGTCGCTGTTCACCGCACTGCTCTGGTTCAGCCGCTGTGTCGAGGCGGCGCTTCAGCCGCGGGGCACGTGCCTGCTCTGGGTGACCGATTGGGGCATTTTTCCGTCGAACGAGAATGAGCACCTCTATTACCGACTCCGCCAGGTGAGCGTCCCAACCAAACAGCGCGCACAAATAAAGCAGCGGGACGACGAAGCAGGGCTGCGTGAGCATCGAAAGCAGTTCGAGGACGGCGGGCTGGAGGCGATGATTCCGGATTCCGATCGATCGTAAGAATTCGTCCAACTCGTTCTGGAACGAGTTCGATTTCGCTTGACGGGTTCCTCGAGCGATCGATTTCGCGATCGCGACTGGCGCCAGGGGCGCGCATTCTGCGCAAATGCGCGGGCGCACTGGCCGCCGCGCAGATCAAAGTGCGCATGAGACGACCCGCAGCAGGTGCGCGCGTCTGCGCGAGGCTGCGGGTGTCGAAAATCGCGATGCTACGATCGGCGCATGATTCAATCCGAAATCGTGTCGTTGACTGATGCGGAATTGCTCGCTGCTACCCGCGAGCTGGTGCGCCGGTCGTGTGACGTCGAAGCTGACCTTCTCGTGCTGCTCGGCGAAATCGACGAGCGCAAGCTCTATCTGGAGAGCGCGTTTTCCTCGATGTTCACGTTCTGCACGCGAGAGCTCGGCTTCTCGGAGGGCGCGGCGTACAACCGGATCCAGGTCGCCCGCGCGGCGCGGAAGTTGCCGGCGATCGTCGAGGCCGTGCGCGCGGGTCGCGTGCATCTGACGGCGGTTCGGTTGCTCACGGCGCATCTGACTCCGGAGAACTGCGACGGGTTGCTCGCGCAGGCCACGGGGAAGACGAAGGAAGAGATCGCCGGGCTCGTCGCGGCGCTCGCGCCGCAGCCTCCGCCGCCGGCGACGATCCGGAAGCTGCCCGAGCCGCGAGCGTTGTTCCTGACCGAGAGCAGCCCTCGCCCCGTGCCGCCGGCTCGCGCCGTGACGCCGATTGCTGAGGACACGTTCAAGCTGCAGCTTTCGATATCCCGCGAATTTCGTGAAGAGATTCGTGAGGCGCAGGACCTGCTGCGGCATCGCATCGCAGACGGGGATCTCGCGACGATCTTTCGCCGGGCGTTGAAACTGCTCGTCGCCGAGGTGAAGAGCGAGCGCTTCGCGGTCGGGCGTTCGACCACATCGACGGTTTCGCTCGCACCCATGTTCACGACGTAAACGGAATCAGACTTCTCTGCCGGGCGCACAACCAACATGCCGCGAACAATCTCTACGGTCGCGCGTTCATGGACGCGGCGCGCAGCCGCGCCGTGACCGAGGACCCATGACAAATGCCGGCATCCAAACGCCTGAAGCTCGTAGGCGACTAGCCGCCTGCCGCTCTTCAGGACGTCATTTCCATCCCGGAAACGGCCAGATCGCCTTCCCGGTGGCCAATTCCTTGGGCCAGACGGTGAAAAACTTTCCACCCTGGATCTGCTCGACCAGCATCTGGTGCTTGTTCTGGTGGGTATACCCCTCGTAGTTGGCGAACTTGACCGTCCCGTCGAGGGTCTCCCAGCTGCCGCTCTCGAGCCCGGACCGGAGCTTCTCGCGGTCGCCGCCGGCCTTCGAGGCCTCCTGCGCGAGGATCCACATCGCGGTATAGGCCGTGGCCGCGTGGTAGCTCGCGCGCTTGCCGTACTTCTTTTCATACTTGGACGCGAACTCCTTCGCGCCCGGCCAGGAGACGGCGTCGGTCCACTGCGTCGAGGAGAAGACGCCGTTCGACACGTCGGTCTCCTTGGCAAACTGTGCATTCGCGAAGCCGGCGCCGGCGCCGAGAAAACCCTGGGGCTTGAGGCCCAGCTCTCGCGACTGCCGCATCAGGAGGATCGCGTCGGCGACGTACGAGACCATGAAGATCAGATCGGGGTTCGAGTTGCGCACGTTGACGAGCGTCGACCGGTAGTCCGGCGAGCCCTTCGAGTACGCCTCGCTGAAGACGACCTTGAGGCCCTTCTTCTCGCCGTACTCCTTCGCGCTGCGCGCGCCGCTCGTGCCGAAGTCCGTGTTTTCATTGAGGATTGCGAGCGTCTTCGGCTGCCCGAACGACATCGCCATGTCGAGCAGGATCGACGCGTAGTCGCCGGTCGTGGCCGAGACCCGGAAGACCCACTTGTATCCCTGCCGCGTGATGTCCTCTTTCGACGCGACCGGATTGACGAGCGGAATCTTGTAGCGCTCCGCGCTCTTCGCGATCGCCGAGGTCACCGCCGACGTGTATGCGCCGACCACGCCCGCCACGTTGTCGCGCGTCGCCAGCTTCTCCAGCGCGCTGATGCCGACCTGCGGCTTGCCGGTGTCGTCCTCCCACACCACCTCGACCTCGACGCCCTTCGCCTTCAGGTCCTCGAGGGCGATCTTGATGCCGTTGCTGATGTCCTCGCCGATCGGCGACTCGGGTCCGGTCATCGAGTTGATCACGCCGATCTTGACCGGCGCCGACAGGGCCAAAAACGCGGCAGCGACAAGCTGGATCATGTGGAGTTCCCTCCCGGTGGAACCGCAGGTATAAACTCTTTTCGCATGAAGCGCATCGTGTGGCTGTGCGTAGCGGCGTGCTCGAGCGGGCCCGGGATTTCGGTGCCGGCCGACCGGCCGCCACTGTCGTTCACCGGGACCAGCGCGACCGACGCGAACAAGGCGGCGCTGCCGAAGGGCTTCACCACGCCCGACGAGCATGCCTGCGCGGCCGACATCACGCGCGTCTACCTCGGCGAGCTGTTCGTCAATGGACTGGCCAACGCCCAGGTGCTCTGGCACTGGGCGCCGATCGTCTCCGGTGCGCAGCCGGCGCAGCCGACGCTGAACCAGCCCGAATTCTCGGTCGCGGGGACGCTGCGCGGCGTCGACGACTCGGGCGACGACGTGCTCGCCGATCACCCCTTCGGCCTCGACGTCGACGCCGATCTCGAGCCTGACCCGCCCTACGCGTTCATCCAGTTCGACAGCCGGACCTCGACGACGCTGCACACCGAGGTCGAGAACCGGATCTTCCCGCGCGCCGCGCTGGGGTACTCGCCGGCGGCCGGCGATCGCGCGCTGATGCGAGGCGTCTGGGTGCTCGACTGCGGCCACCCGCCCTATGGCGCGGAGATGCACCCGCCGACGTTCACGGCGTACTCGCGCGCGGTCGACGCGAAGACGACGATCGCCGCCGCGGTCGTGATGCCGTACCGCTCCTCGCTCCTCTTCAGCGGCGACGTCGGGGCGGCGGTCGCGATCGACAACACCGCGCGCTTCGGGGCCGCGAAGCCGTTCCCGTTTGCGATGCTCGAGGCGGTCCAGACCGCGGTGCTCACCAAAGCCGACCACATCACGACGCACGCGCTCATGACCGCCAACCGGTTCGATCCGTTGGATTTTCTCGTCTGCGCCCCGCTGCCGAAGCCGGCCGGCGCGTCGATGGACGCGAGCTGGCGCCTCACCGCGCGCAGCGGCGTGAAGCTCGACGTGACCCGGATCGACTCGAGCGGCTGCGTCCGCGTCCAGGCCTCGATGGACTCGACCTACAAGGCGATGCCGCTGACGTACAAGGACGACGTCTGGACCTGGCAGGCGTTGAGCGACAGCGCCTCCACGCAGCTCGGCAGCTCCATCGACGTGCGCCAGGCGATCCTGGACAACGTCTCCGGCCTCGACCCGAACAACCCGCCGCCCTCGCTGCAGGCCGACCATCCGCCCCACATCGACGCCTACGCCGCGCTCGCGACGCGGCCGGGCGCGGACCAGGATTCTCCGGTGAAGATCGACCTCTCCGCCGACGATCAGCCCTACCCGTTCTATGGCCGGCTTCGAGTGGCGTGGAAATGACCAGATTGCGCCTCTGCCTGGCCGTCCTCGCGATCGCTGCTGCCGCGCTCGCCGACGACACTCGTGCCGTCGTTCACCTGAAGGACGGGAGCGTCGTACGCGGCACCGTCAAGCGAATCCGCCTCGGCAAGTCGATCACGCTTTCGCTCCCGTCGGGAAAGACGGCGACCTACGACGACCCCGAGATCGTAAACATCGAGATCGCGGGCGGCGCGGCGCCCGCCGCCGGTCAACCGGCTCCGCCGTCGCCGAAACCGCCGCCGCTGCCCTCGGCCGCGCCGACGTCCGACCTCGATACCGTGTACCTGAACGACGGCGGCTTCGTCCGCGGATACATCGAGAGCGACAAGCCGGACGTCGTCATCCGCCTCCTCTCAGGCAAGAAGCGCAACTACTCGCCGAAGGACGTGAAGCTCATCGAGCGCCACGCGAAGAAGCCATGATGCGTCTGTTGCTTGCGGCGGTCCTGCTCGCGGCGCCCGCCGACGACACGGCGAGAGCGAAGCAGCTCTACGAGCAGGGCCAGACCGAGTTCGAGCTCGGGCACTATCCGGACGCGATCGCGAAGTGGGAAGAGGCGTACCGGCTCAAACCGGTGCCGCAGGCGCTCTACAACATGGGGCAGGCCTACTACAAGATGGGCCGGCTCGAGGAAGCCGCGCACGCCTACAAGACGATGATCGCCAAGCTGAAGAACGGGAAGAACGTCGATCTCGCTCGCCAGCGGTTGATCCAGGTCGAGGACGAGCTGAAGAAAGGAGGCCCGGCCGGGCCGGCGCAAAAAGAGTCGCAGCTGGTCACGGTCGCGGTCGCGCCATTCAGGACCGAGGGCCTCGATCCGTCGATGCAGTGGCTGGGAAAGAGCTTCGCCGACGCGCTCCTCAACCGGCTGCAGAAGGCGCGCAGCGTCCGGGTCGTCGAGCGTGAATTCCTCGACCAGGTGCTGGCCGAGATGAAGCTGCAGTCTTCGTCGCTGATCGACGAGAAGTCGGCGGTCGCGGTCGGCCGCATCCTCGGGGCGAAGGTGATCGTCTTCGGCTCGGTCGCGGTGCTCGGCGACGACGCGCTCGCGCGCGCCCGGATCGTGGGCGTCGAACGCGCCGAGCTGCTCGGATCGGGCGAGGCCCAGGGCGCGGTGAAACAGCTCTTCGCCATCCAGGCAGACCTCGGCAAGCAGGTCGCGCAATCGATGTCGATCTCCGCCGCGCTCGGCGAGAGCGGGCTCGACGTGACCGAGATGACGCTCGCGGCCTACGGCGATCTCGACCGCGCCCGCGAGCTCGCGCGCGGCGTGCCGTTCCTCGGGCTCGATCCGGCGCGGCGGCGGCGCAGCGGGGACTACCAGTTGGGCATCTCCTTGTGCGACAAGCTGCTCGCGGCCTATCCCAAGCTCGCACCAGCGCGGATTTACAGGGGTATTTTCTCTCTGGAGACCGAGGATCTCGAGCGCGCCGAGCATGAAGTGGCGTTCGCTCTGAAGCTCGCACCCGACAGCATCGAGGCCTGGCAGCTCCAGGCCAACGTCAAGTTCGTCCGCGGCGATCTCGGCGAAGCTGCGCGGCTCTTCAAGAACGTCGCCGAAAAATTTCCGGACGACGCGCGCGGATGGTACGCGCTCGGTCGAGTGCAGATGCAGCAGGGTAACAAGCCGGGCGCGGCGGCATCGTTGGTGGCGGCGCTGTCACGAGCGCCGTTTCTGCCGGAAGCGGAGACGGCGCTGCGGACGCTGGTGGCGGGGCCGGATTCGGCCGCGACGATGGAGACGCTGCGCACGCAGGATCCCGCGGCGCACGCGGCGGCGCTCGCGTACCAGGGGTTCTTCCGCGGCCAGGCGGTTCCGGCCGAATTGGCAGCGCAGGTGGTGCACGATTCGCCGCGCCTCTATCTCGGGTACTACATGGAAGCGCTCTCGCCGGGCGTCGAGACGGGAAAGCGCGAGGACCTGCTGCGGACGTCCTTGTCGCTGCGCTCGTCGTTCCCCGAGGCGCACCGCGATCTCGGCAAGCTGCTGCTCGCGCAGCGGAGATGCTCGGAGGGCGACCAGCACGTCGACCTCTACATGCGGACGGCGAGCGCGGTGGACGACTTCGGGCCGCTCAAGGAACAGATGCAGCAGTGCCGAGGGGGATGACTGCATGATTCGCTGGCTACCTTTGCTGTTGGTGTGCGGTTGCGCGATCACCGGACGCGGGACGCTCTACACCGAGCCGACGATCCCACGCGGCAACGTCAAGATCTCGCGGGTCGCCATCGTCCCCAACCGGCTGCCGGCCAACCTGACCGACCCGGAGAAATGGCGGTCGTTCAACTGGAAGATCGCCGCGGACGAGTTCCGCAAGCACGGTTACGAGGTGGTCGACTACGACACCTCGGTCAAGAGCTTCGAGAGGTCCGGCCTGCCGGTCGAGGATACGCACTCGTCGCGCGACAAGTACGCCGACCTCGCCCAGGCGCTCGCCGTCGACGCGATCGTGATTCCGTACTACGGGACCCAGTTCAACTCCAAGAACTACATCTTCGTGAACTACTTCGGGTACGACGGCGTCGCCACGTTCCAGGTGTATCTGGCGGAGCGGAACGACTTCGCCTCGCGCGTCGACTCGTTCGGCGAGTCGAGCTTTCCGCTCGGCTACGGGACGCTCGCCGCCCTCGTCTTCGGCGTGGGAGGCCCGCTGATCGGCGTCCCCGAGCTCGGGATCCTCGCCCTGGTCGGCATCCTCGGTGAAGTCGGGTACGACGTGTACATGATGTCGAAGGCGCCCGATCTCTACTGGGAGCAGGCGTTCGACAAGGCGATCCGCGAGGGCCTGCAGCCGTTCTTCAGGGCATTCCCGAAGGGCTAGAGTTTTGGGGACACAATACTCAACTCCGACATCAGTACCGTGTCCCCAATTTCTCCGCCGCTTCCCTCGCGCCGGCGCGCAGGGCGCGGGTCAGGGCCTCGTCGAGCGTCGGCCCGACTGCGGACGCAGTGATCGGAATCCGATTGACCAGTTGCCCTTCGCGGAGCACGCGCAGCTCGCCGGAGCAGCGGGCGGATTGGCCGATCGGGGTCGAGCCGTTCGAGGCGGCCTTCGCTTCACCCTCGACGACGACGTCGGGATCGCCGTCGACGATCGTGTAGCCCTGCCCGGCGAGTTGCTCCTTGAGCAGCGCCAGGATCTCGCCGGCGGCGTGCAGCTCGATGCGCAGCGCGCGGCGCGAGGTGCGGCCGAAGGAAAAGACGACCGCGGGCTCGCCGGCGAAGACGTCGTCCCAGGCGGCGTCCTTGCCGTCGCGCAGCGCGCTCAGGTCGGCGCGCACGGTGACCGCGTAGCTGCCGGCCGGATCGCGGCCGACGAGCGGGATGCGAAAGCTGCTGCGCCCTGCGGAATCGGTCGCCGGCGGCGTCTCGACGTCGAGCGCGCCGACCGCCGCCACCGACCGCAACGAAAGCCCCGACAGCGGCACGTCGTCGATGCGAGCCTGCACCTCGAGCGGCGCGCGAGCCGCCGACCCGGGGATCAACTCCTGCTGCTCGCCGGCCAGCTTCCGAAGCTGGATGCGATCGAGGATCTTGCGCGCTTCACCGAGCACTGCCGCGGGCGACTGCGGTTCGAGCCTCGTCCCGTCCCGCTGCAGCGCCGAAGCCGTCCGCGCCAGCTCGACCGATCGCACTGCCGCCACGTACTCCTCGCGCAGCGCCGCGAACGCCGTTCGGGCCCTTCCGCGCGCCAGCGCCTCATCCCGCGCCGCCCGTGCCTGTCCGCCGGCGAGACGCGCCTCCGTCATCCGCCGCGACAGCTCGGCGAGCGCCACGCCCCGATCGAGCGCAGCGAGCGACCACGCCGTGTCTCCGTCGGCGTACCGCTCGACGACCCGCAACGCCGAGAGGCTCTCGCGCGCGAAGCTCTGCACCACGTCTGCGACGAACGTCTGCTCGCCGCCGTTGTCGGAACTCTCGACGCTCTGGTTCTCGCTCGTCACCAGCACCCGGATCTGCTCCGCCACGCCTGCGAACGCGTTGAGATCGGCGAGCCGCCGCGCCTTCACCGGATCGGGCGACTGTCCGACACCGACCGCCCGCACGTACTTCGCGTCCTCGTAGTCGCGATGGAGAGCCGCATCGGTCCACGCCGGCGGATGGGCGCCGGCGCACGAGATCAGGACCGCGAGACAGGCGGAGCGCACTTTCACAGCGTACCAGCACCGCCGCGGTGCCCAAAGATCCCGCCCGGGTGGTGAAAGGTGCGCAGCCTCTGTTTCCGTCGATGTCGCACATTCTCCGAGGTCAGGGTGCTGCTCGTCGCCGACGACCGCGACCCGCTCGACTCCGGCAACGGTTTCGACGTCCTGCTCACGCGTTTCACTTGCTGGAGATACCTGGACCGCAGTTGTACGGACGAGTGCGGATGTGTACGAGCCGTTCCGCGCCGAGGCGGCTGCGCGCGGGAGGCCGTCCTCGCCGCGCGGGCGCTGCTTGCGATGCCGGCGTGATCGGATCAACGCGCGCGTCGCGATCGCGCGGCCGCGGCGAGCTCATCGAGCACTGGCACGGTCATCTCCCAGCCCATGCAGGCGTCGGTGATCGACTGGCCGTACGTCAGGTTCGAGGGATCGCGCAGCTCCTGGCGGCCGTCGACGAGGAACGATTCGAGCATCACGCCCGCGATCCCGCGCTCTCCCCCGCTCACCTGCGCGGCGATCTCGCGCGCCACGATCGGCTGCCGCCGGTAGTCCTTGCCGCTGTTGCCGTGGCTCGCGTCGATCACCAGCCGGCTTCGCAGCCCCGCGTCGCGCAGCATCGACAGCGCCTTCTGCACGCTCGCCGCGTCGTGGTTCGGGGCCGTTCCGCCGCGAAGGATGACGTGACAATCGGGATTCCCGCGGGTCGCCACGATGCCCGCGAGCCCCTGCTCGGTGACGCCGAGAAACCGGTGCGGATGGCTCGCGGCGCGGACCGCGTCGATCGCGATCTGGATCCCGCCCTCGGTTCCATTCTTGAAGCCAACCGGCATCGAGAGGCCGGAGGCGAGCTCGCGGTGGACCTGCGATTCGGTCGTGCGCGCGCCGATCGCGCCCCAGGAGACGAGATCGGAGATGAACTGCGGCGTGATCGGATCGAGAAATTCGCAGCCGGCCGGCGTGCCCAGCTCGACCAGATCGAGAAGCAGACGCCGCGCGAGCCGCAGCCCCTCGTTGATCACGAACGATCCGTCGAGCCGCGGATCGTTGATCAACCCTTTCCATCCGACCGTCGTGCGCGGTTTCTCGAAATAGACGCGCATGACGAGGAGCAGATCGCCGCGCAGCTCGAGCGACTTTGCCTGCAGCCGCCGCGCGTAGTCGAGCGCCGCCGCCGGGTCGTGGACCGAGCAGGGCCCGACGACGACCAGCAGCCGATCGTCGTCACCCGAGAGGATCCGGATGATCTCCTCGCGCGCCCCGGCGACGAGCTGCGAGCCCGCCTCGCCGAGCGGCAGCTCCTCGGCGAGGATCGCCGGCGGCAGCAGCGGCCGGTTGCTTTCGACGTGAAGGTCGCCGGTCTTCATGGGCGCAGCAGGATCTTTCGCACCAGCGGAATCGGCAGCGCGCCCTGGCCCACGAACGCGTCGTGGAACTGCTTCAGCGACGCGTGCTTCTCGCGCATGTAATCTCGCGCGAGGTCCTGGATCATCAGCTTGCCGAGCGTGTAATAGAGGTACGTCGGGTTGTACGTCCCGCGGCGCGCCTCTTCGAACGCGTTGGCCGGCTCCTGGAAACACTGCTCGCGGAAGAGCCTCGCGCCTTGCTCCACCGTCCACCCGCCGGTGTGCAACTGGATTCCGGTGATGTAACGGCAGTCCCGCAGCAGCGCTTCCGACAGCTGCGCCAGCTGCATCTTCGGGTCTCCGCCGCCGAAGCCGTGCTCGACCGTCATCTGCTCGCAGTAGTGCGCCCACCCTTCGCTGTTGGTGCTCGAGTGGCTCAGCTTGCGCACCTTGGTGGGAAAGCGCGGCGCGTAGAGGAATTCGAGATAGTGACCGGGATAAGCCTCGTGCACGTTGATCATCCCGACCACCCACGGGTTGTAGAGACGCAGATGCTCTTCCTTGTGCTTCGCGTCCCAGTCCTGCTCGACCGGCGTGACGTAATAGAAGGCCTCCGTCGCCGTGGTCTCGAACGGTCCGGGCGTGTCCATCGAGGCGAAGCTTCCCGAGCGCGCGTAGGGCGGCGTCTGCTCGACCTTGACCCGCACTTCCGACGGCACCGTGACGAGGTCGTGGGCGACCACGAACTCGCGCGCCGCTTCGACCGATCGCGCCACCGACGGAATCAAGTCGTCCGCCGTCGGATGCACGTCCGAGAGCGTCTTCATCACTTCTTCCGGCGTCTTCGTCGCGTCGACCCGGCGCGCGGTCTCGACGAACGCCGCGTGGTCCTTCGCCAGCTGCGCCTCGCCCTTCGCCAGGAGCTCGGGGAGCGGCAGCTCGACCATGTCGTCGTACTTCAATTTGGCGAGAAACTTTTCCGCCCCGATCGCGTACTGCCCGTGCGATCGCGGCAGAAGGTCGGTCTGCAGCCAGCCGGCGAAGTCGCGCGTTGCGGCCGCCGCCTGCGACTGCGCCTCGTCGAACTGCTTCTGCAGCTCCGCGTCGCCGCCCGCCGCCTCGTGGGCCCAGCTGGTCACCGCCTTCTCGAAGAAACCGACCGAGCCGCGCGACATGCGCACCGCCAGGTCGGTGAACTCCTTCGGCGGGTCCTTCACGTTCTCTTTCGCGTCGGCGTAGATGCGCGGGACCTGCTTGAGCCGCGCGATCACCGACTCGAGCCGCCCGCGGGCGGGCGCGAAGTCGCGCTTCATCAGTCCGTCGATCGATCCGCCCGGCAGGCTGACGTAGCCCATCGGGCTGCGCTCCCAGAGGCGGATCTGCTCCTGATCGAGCAGCGTCCCGCGGATCTGGTACTCGATCAGCTGAGCGTCGATGTCCTCGTCGAATGAGAGCGGGCCGCGGCGGATGGCCTGCAGCCGAGCGAGCGCGTCCTTCAACTCCGCGATCCGGGTTTCGATGCCGGCCCGCGAGAGATCCTCGAGGTTCGCGTCACCGTCGTGGAGGCCGACGCGGGTGGCCAGCGACGGCAGTCGCGCGAAACGCATCTTGTAGTACCCGTCGACGAAGGTGGCGAAGTCCGGCGTCGCCGGAGCGGGCGGCGAGGCGTGCGTGCAGCCGATCGCAAGCAGGACCGCAAGTGCGCGAATTTTCATGGCCGCGCAGGCTAGCACGAGGTCCGCCTACTGCAGACCTGCATGCGTAGGGGCGGGTATTGACGGCGCTCTCCGCAGGGGTCGCACAATCCCGCGCCGATGGCGTGCATACTGGTGGTGGAGGCCGACGACGACACGCAGGAAGCCCTGCGCGGCGTTCTCGCCGAAGAAGGATTCGACGTGCGGGTCGCGCCTGACGGGACGGCGGCGATGGGCCACCTCGAGGCCGACGACGCGCCAGCCGCGATCCTGCTCGACGTGATCGAGCCGCTCGCTTTTCTCGATCGACTCGCCCAGCAGCACGACCTCGACGCGGTCAACGTGATCGTGATGACGGCGGATTCGCGGCGGATCCGCCACCCGCGCGCCGTGGCCGTCCTGCGGATGCCGTTCAACATCGACGAGCTGCTGGCGTTGGCGCGCAAGTACTGCAACTAGGTTTTCGTCTTCGCGAGCGCCGCCCTCACGCCCTTCGCCAGATCCTGCGCGGCGCCGACGCCCCAGTAGTGAAGAAAGAGGATGCGCGGCTGCTCGCCCGACATGTGCGAGTGGATCGCCACGACGTCGATGCCCGCCGCGCGCAGCGCCTTGAGCACGCCCTGCAGCTCCGACTCGAGCATCGCGAAGTCGCCGTCGATCACGGCCTTTTCCTCGGAGCCCGCGAGCGCCGCCCAGGTGTTCACGCCCATCGTGTTGCCGAGCGTCATCCCGTGCTCTTTCGTGGTGCGGCCGAACACGACCTTGTAGACGCCGTCCTTGTACTCGCCCTTCTTGCCGAAGGCCGCGTCGAGCTTCGCGGCGTCGAGGGTGCTCTTCCCCGGATCGATGTCGGCCTGCGGCGGAGCAGGCGGCTTCGCCTTCAGGACGGCGATCACTTTCCCGACCGCCGATGCGAGCTTCGACTCGTCGCCGATCCCGCCGATGTGCATGAACATCACCCGCGGCGAATCGTGCGCGAAGTGGTTGTGGAGCGCGGTCACCTCGAGACCGTTGTCGAGCGCCGCGTCCATCGCGGGAGCGACCTGGTCCTCGGTCATCACCATGTCGCCCATCACCATCGTGTGCGCGCCGCCGCCGGTGAACGCCGCCCAGGCCGTCAACCCGAGCGGCGGCGTCAGCTTCACGCCGGCCGCAGTCGCCTCGATGTCCGCGCGTGGATACGAGACCTTGAACACATGCTCTTTCTCGTCGAGCTTTCCCTTGAGGCCGGTGAGCTTCTCGACGTTCGTCGGATTCAGCGCCGCTGCCAGCAGGATCGCGATCATGGTCCGCGTATAGTGCGCGGTGGAGCCGCCCGCAACGGTTCACACCAGCGGCGCGAGCAGCACCACCGAATAGCCCACCGAGAGCGAACGGGTCGGATTCGCGTAGGAATGGCGCTGATCGCCGCGGAACGAGACGACGTCGCCGGGCTCCAGGGTCCACTTCTCGCCGGCGACGACGAGGTCGATGCGGCCGGACTCGCAGGTCAGGTATTCGCGGGTGCCCGGGACGTGCGGGATGCCGGTCAGGCGCGCGAGCGGCTCGAATTCCATCCGGCCGATCTCGGTCCCCGGGATCGGGTCGGGCAGCAGCTGCCGGATCAGGACGTCGCTGCGGACTTTTTCCGGCAGCGAGCCGCGCGGGTAGAAGCGCGAGGCCGCGCGCGGAGGGCCGAGCAGCTCCTCGAGCGAAACCTGGAGCGCGCCGGCGACGCGATGCAGCACCGCGAGCGTCGGGTTGGCCGCGCCCGACTCGAGATTCGCCCAGGTGGCGCGCGGCAGGCCCGAGATCCGCGCCATCTGCTGCTGCGTCAACCCGCGCGCGTCGCGCAGCTGCTTGACGTTCTGCGCCAGGTGTCCGGCGAGCGGCTCCATGACAAGAGAATAACCTTCTGCCAACATATTGTCACCGTCGCCAAAAGACGAGAACGGTGCGTTACCCTGCCGCGCATGAACGTACTGCTGACCGGAGCGAGCAAGGGCCTCGGCGCGGCGCTGGCGGCCGAGCTGGCGCGCGGCGGACACCGGATCGTCATCGTCGCGCGGCACGCGGACGAGCTGCAAAGAACCGCCGCCCGGATCGGAGCGCATGCGCTGCCCGCGGACGTCGGCGACAAGCACGCCGTTCACGCGATCGCGGGCGCGGCCGCGGCGCTGGTCGGACCGATCGACGTCCTGATCCACAATGCGAGCACGCTCGGCCCGACGCCGCTCAAGCTGCTGCTCGACACCGATTGCGAGGACTTCGAGCAGGTGCTGCAGGCGAACCTGGTCGGGCCGTTCCGGCTGACGAAGATCGTCGCCGGCGCGATGGCGCTTCGCGGATCGGGGCTGGTCGTGCACGTCAGCTCCGACGCGGCGGTGGCGGCGTATCCGCGCTGGGGCGCGTACGGCGTCTCGAAGGCCGCGCTCGATCACCTGAACCGTTCCTGGGCGGTCGAGGTGCCGGGCGTGAAGTTCATCTCGATCGACCCGGGTGAGATGGACACCGACATGCATGCCGCGGCGATGCCGGAGGCGGACCGCAAGACCCTCGCGCGTCCTGAGGACGTCGCACGGAAGATCGCGAAGTTGATCGGCGACGCCGAGCGGCTCGAGAGCGGCGCGCGCTTGACGGTGGCGCCGTGATCCCGGCGCGATCGCCTCGTTCGTCGGAACGGGTGCTGCAGATCGATCCGGCGACCGGTGCGCTGAGCGAGCACACCATCGGCGATCTGCCGTCGATCCTGCGCCAGGGGGATCTGCTGGTCGTCAACGACGCCGCGACATTGCCGGCGTCGCTGCGCGCACGGGAGCCCGCGATCGAGGTGCGCCTGCTCGGCCAGCAGCCCGACGGAACGTTTCGCGCGGTTCTGTTCGACGGCGCCGACTGGCGGACGCCGACCGAGCACCGCGCTCCGCCGCCGCCGCTGCAGGCCGGGCGCGTCCTGCGCTTCGACGGGCTCTCGGCCACGATCGAGAGGATCTCGCCGGTCTCCTCGCGGCTCGTCGATCTGCGGTTCGACGAGACCGGCGCCGCGCTCTGGTCCGCGATCTACCGGCAGGGCCGGCCGATTCAATACGCGTACGCGAGCGGGCCGTTCGAGCTGTGGGACGTGCAGGTCGCGTACGCCTCGCGGCCGTGGGCGGCGGAGATGCCGTCCGCCGGCCGGCCGCTGCGCTGGGAAGTGCTGCTCGCGCTGCGTTCGCGCGGCGTCGGCATCGCCTCGCTGACGCATGCGGCGGGCATTTCGTCGACCGGCGACCCCGCGCTCGACGCGGCGCTGCCCCTCGCGGAGCGGTTCGAGATCCCGGGGTCGACGGCGCGCGCCGTGAGCGGCGCTCGCCGCGTCGTGGCCGTCGGCACCACCGTGGTCCGCGCCCTCGAAGGCGCGGGCGGCAGGCTCTCGGGCGAGACCGACCTCGTCATCGGCCCGGGCTATCGGCCGCGCGTCGTCGACGGCCTGTTGACCGGCGTCCACGAGAAAGGCGCGAGCCATTACGCACTGCTGCGCGCGTTCGCCGGCGAAGACCTGCTCGAGCGCGCAACGGCCTTTTCGGAACAGCGAGGCTTTCTCTCCCACGAGTTCGGCGACTCGTGGCTGATCGTTCCCTCCGCGTCCGCCTTGCGATAGAGCATGGCGCGAGGTGGAACCCACGACGCCGCGCAGCGTGGGACCGTATCGCCTGGTGGCCAGTCTCGGCCGGGGCGGACAGGCCGACGTGTTCCTCGCCATCCGGCGCGGACCATCCGGATTCTCCAAGCTGATCGTGCTCAAGAGCATCCGCCCCGATCTCGAGACCGACGCGCGCTCGCGCGAGGCGCTGATCTTCGAGGCGCGGCTCGCGGCGCGGCTGCACCACCCGAACATCGTCCAGACGCTCGAGGTCGGCGACGAGGCCGGCCACCTCTACATGGCGATGGAGTTCCTCGACGGCCAGCCGCTCAGCCGAGTGGTCCGCGCCGCCGCCAAGGAGCAGCGCGAGCCGGGCCTGCCGTTCGTCGGCGCCGTGCTCTGCGAGATGCTCGCCGGCCTGCACTCGGCCCACGAGCTGCGCGACTACGACGGAAAGTCGCTCGAGGTGATCCACCGCGACGTCTCGCCCCAGAACGTCTTCGTCACCTACGAGGGCGAGGTGAAGCTGGTCGACTTCGGCATCGCCAAGGCGGCGACCTCGACCGACGTGACCGACGCCGGGGTGGTGAAAGGTAAGCCGGCGTACATGGCGCCGGAGCAGGCGCTGGGGAAGCCGATCGATCGGCGCGCGGATATCTACGCCGTCGGGATCGTCGCCTGGGAGCTGCTCACCGGAAGGCGTCTCTTCTTCGCCGAGACGGCGGCCGCGCTCGCGCTCAAGCTCGTCTCCGAGGAGACGCCGCCGGTCGGGTCGGTCGCTGCGCGGTCCCCGCCGCTGGTCGCGGCGGTCGTCGACAAGGCGCTGGCGAAGGATCGCGACCAGCGTTACGCGACGGCGGCCGAGATGCGGAGCGCGCTGGAGAAGGCGCTCGAGGTGAGCGGCGTGCAGAAGGCGAGCCGCGAAGAGG